>JBNJEE010000131.1:0-7107 GCA_051745525.1 Methanobacteriota archaeon
TCTCGCCGCGCTCGCGGTCGACGGCGACGCAGGGAACGCTCATCGTCGGGGAGACGCGGGGGAGCGAATAAACGGTGACGCTTCGCGGGTCGCGGCGGAAATCGGGATCACTCCCTCTCGGCAGCGGCGTCCGGGACCGCGTCGAGCAACTCCGCGCCGCCGACGTCCGCGGCGATCGGAACGACTCGGTCCGCAGCCGCGGCCACCTCGGCGTTCGGGCCGTTCGCGGGCGGGCCGTTCACGGTCGGGCCGCTCCCGGCCGGTTCGTTCGCGCCGTCCCCCGAACGCTCGACGCCGACCGCGAGCGTCGCGTCCGCGTCGGCAGCGAGCTCGCGCGCCGCCGCGACCGTCTCCGGGGAGGGGTCCTCGAACGGCGGGGCCGTCACGGCTGGCGCGTCAGCGTCCGCGGCGGCGCCGGCGGCCGCGTCGCCCGCCGGAACGACGCCGACGGAGGGATCGTGGCCCGCCGCGGCCAGTCGGGCGACGACGCGCGCGGTCGGCCGCCCCGTCCCAACCACGTGGACGCGCCGACTCTCGACGTCGCTGTGCGGGAACGCCGTCACCGCGGGCGTCCCGGTCGCCGGGTCGCGGCCGACGAACGCCTCCGCGTCGAAGGCGGCGCCGACGGTCGACGCGGACAGCACCGACTCCGGCGGGCCGGCGGCCCGGACCCCGCCGTTCGCGAGGACGACGACCTCGTCGCAGTACCGGGCGGCCGCGTCGAGGTCGTGGATCGCGGCGATCGCCCCGCGGTCGCCGTCGTCGACGAACGCGCGGACCAGTTCGAGCGTCTCGACCGCGTGGTTCACGTCGAGGCTGGCGGTCGGCTCGTCCAAGAGGAGGAGCGGGGCCGCCTGCGCTAAGGCTCGGGCGAGCAGCACCCGCTGCCGCTCGCCGCCCGAGACCTCGGTGATCGACCGGTCGGCGAAGCGCTCGACGTCGGCGGCAGCCATCGCGGCGTCGACCGCCGCGTCGTCCTCGACCCCGTGGGCGTCGAAGCGGCCGAGGTGCGGCGTCCGCCCCATCTCGACGACGTGGCGCACGCGGAAGTCGAACGCGAGGTTCGTCGTCTGCGGGACGCTCGCGACGCGGCGCCCGACCTCCTTGGCCGACAGCGACACGACCGGGTCGCCGCCGATCTCGACTGTCCCCGAGTCCGGCTCGACCGCGCCGGTCACCGCGCGCAACACCGTTGTTTTCCCGGCGCCGTTCGGGCCGACGAGGCCGACGAGCGAGCCGGGCTCAACGCGAAGGTCGACGCCGGAGACGACGTCGAGGTCGCCGAACGAGACGGCCACGTCAGACGCCGACAGCAGCGGCGCGTCGCCGAGCGAGAGTGCCGTGGCGGGGAGCGATACGGGGCTGTCCGCGCTCACAGCTCCGTCACCTCCCGGGTGACGAGCAGGTAGACGAAGAAGGGCGCGCCGACCGCGGCGGTGATTATCCCGACCGGGTACTCCGCGGCCGCCGAGCGCGCGACCGTGTCGGCTGCGACGAGGAACGTGGCGCCGGCGAGCGCCGCGGACGGGAGCAGCACCCGGTGGTCGGGGCCGACGACGAGCCGGAGCATGTGCGGGACGATGAGCCCGACGAACCCGATCACGCCGGCGAACGCGACGCCCGCGGCCGTGACGAGCGCCGAGGCCGCGAGCAGCACGCGCTTGGTGCGCTCCACCGCGATGCCCAGCCCGCGCGCCTCCTCCTCGCCGAGCAGGAGGACGTTGAGGTCGCGGGCGTACGCGAGCAGCACGGCAAAGAGCGGCGGCACGACGGCGGCGGTGACTGCGACCTCGCCCCACGCCGCGCCCGAGAGGTGGCCCATCAGCCACGCGACGATCTGGCGGAGCGACTCGCCCGCCTGGAGCTGGAGGAACGAGACGACAGCGCCGAGGAACGTCTGGACCGCGACGCCGGCGAGGAGAAGTGTGGCGACGGGCGTCCGGCCCCCCCGCGTCGCGATGGCGTACACGCCGAAGGCGGCGACGAGCGCACCGACGAACGCGAAGAGGCTGGTCCCCGCCCCGCGCGAGAGGGCGACCTCGACGGGTCCGACGAGGGGGACGGCGACGGTCGTCGAGAGCGCGACGGGGAAGACGATGAACGCCACCGCGCCCACCGCCGCCCCGGAGGAGACGCCGATGATCGACGGGTCCGCCATCGGGTTGCGGAAGAAGCCCTGCATCACCGTGCCGGCGGCTGCGAGCGCGAACCCGACGAGCGCGGCCAACAGTATCCGCGGGAGCCGTACGCCGACGACGATCCGCTGGTGGACGGAGTCAACGGGGAACGAGAACGGCGACGTGAACGCGATGTCGATTCCCGGGAGCGTGAGCGGGCCGACACCGGGGACCGACAGCGGGCCGACACCGCTCGCGCTCGTCTCGATCCCCGCGGGGACGGCAAGCGCGTTCAACACCGATTTCACCACGGTCTCCGGAGGGATCCGAACCGGCCCGATAGCGGCGCTGCCGACGACGACGACCGCCAGCAGCGCGGCTACCGCCGCCGACCACGCCGCCGAGCGGACCCATGGTCGCATACGTTCTCCAACACAACTTGTAGTAGGTAAATACTTATTGGACGAGGGCGGTCGATGATCCGATGCGAAACAGCTTCGCGATCGCAATGGCCCTGCTGGTGACGACCGCCCTGGTGGGCGGCGTCGCCGGGACGGCCGCGGGCGCACAGCCGACGATATCGACGGACGGGCCGACCGCGGCCGCGCAGCCGAACGCGGACGCGGGGCCGGCGGTCGGCGCCACGAGCGGAACGGGGAGCGGTCCCGCGCAGGCCGACGGCGCCTGCGGGTTCCCGTTCAACGAGACCGACGCCACCGGGGAGACGGTGACGCTGGAGGAGCGTCCCGAGCGGATCACGACGCTCGCTCCCTCGGCCGCGCAGACGCTGTGGGAGATCGGCGCGCGGGACCGCGTCGTCGGCGTGAGCCAGTTCGCGTTCTACCTCGACGGTGCCGAGGAGCGCGCGAACGTCTCCGGAGAGTTCGGCGCGAGCGTCGAGCGCGTCGTCGACACCGAGCCCGACCTCGTGCTGGCGCCGAACTCCTCGGCGGAAGACGTCGAGCCGCTCCGCGAACAGGGGCTGACCGTCTACCACTTCCCGGCGGCGACCTCCGTCGACGACATCGCGGAGAAGACGGAGACGATCGGCCGGCTCGTCGGCGCGTGCGACGCCGCGATCGAGACCAACGAGGAAATGGACGACGCGGTCAAGACCGCCGAGGAGCGGACCGCCGACGTCGACCGCCCAGCCGCGCTGTACCCGCTCGGCGGCGGCTACGTCGCAGCAAACAACACGTTTATCGACTCGATCATGACCGCGAGCGGGACCGACAACGTCGCCTCGGAGTACGAGGCGTACCCACAGCTCTCCGACGAGGTCATCCTCGAGACGGACCCCGAACTGATCATCGTCACCGATCCCGAGGCCGCCATCCTCGAGGAGGAGCCGTACGCCAGCACGACCGCGGGCGCAGAGGGTAGCTACGCGGTGATGAACGTGAACTACCTCAACCAGCCGGCGCCGCGCAGCGTGATCGAGTCGACGGACACGCTCTCGAACGCGGTGGTCGAACTCCGAGAGGAAGGGAGCGAATCGACGGACGGCGCGGATGACGGCTCGACGGACGGGGACTCCTCGACGGACGGGGACTCCTCGGAGGACGACGACTCCTCGAGCGGGGATGACACGACCGACGGCGAGGACGACGCGGACGACGGCTCAACCGACGGCGAGGACGGGAACGAGACCGACGAAGACGAGAGTGCCGGGGACACTGGCGCGGAGTCGCCCGGCTTCGGCGTCGTCGCGGCCGCCCTCGCGCTGCTCGCGACCGGCCTGCTCGCGCGGCGCGACTGAATCGAATTCGGTCCGACCGACGGTTTTCTTTTTAAATACCTTGGCCCATCAGGTGGCTCCGGAGGATGTCCGGGGTCTTCAGCCCGGCGTCGCTGTTGAGTAACACGACCGTCTCGTTGCCGTCGAAGAAGTCCCCCTCGGCGAGCGCCCACGCGCCGGCGGGGGCCGCGCCGCCCGCCGCACCCATCTCGACGACCTCGTTTTGCGCCACGGCGACCGCGCTGGCGAGGATATCGTCGTCGTCGACGCCGACCGCGGTCCCGCCGCTCTCGGCGACCGCCTCGACCGCCGCGGCGCCGCCGGCGGGGTCCGGGATCTCCAGTTCGCCGCAGATCGTGTCGGGCGTCGACCACGGCTCCGGCTCGTCGAGGCCGCGCTCGACCGCGGCCGCGATCGGGGCGCAGCCCGACGCCTGCGCGGCGACGACCTTCGGGACCCCGTCGATCGCGCCGATCCGGTCGAGCTCGACGAACCCCTTATAAACGCCCGCGACGACCTCGCCGGAGCCGGTCGGGACGACGACGACGTCCGGGGCGTCGCCCAAGTCGGCGACCAGCTCGAACGCGACCGTCTTGGCGCCCTCGTGGCGGTACGGCGTGACGAACTCGCCGAGGTCGGTGTAGTCGGTCGCCAGCTGCTCGTCGACCGCTGCGGCCGCGTCCGGGAAGCGCCCGCCGACCACGCGCATCTCGCCGCCGTGGACGTTCGTCATCGACTTGTTCGAGAAGGCGCATCGCGAGGGGACGAACGCGTACGAGCGCAGGTCCGCCCGGCCCGCGTACGCCGCCATCGACTGCCCGGCGTTCCCCGGGCTCGCACAGACGAGCGGCTCGACGTCCGTCCCGTCCGCGGCCCGGCCCGCCACCGCGGTCACGGCGAGCGAGAGGCCGCGGTCGAGGACCGTCCCCGTCGGGTTGCGCCCCTCGTCTTTGACGTACACCGAGTCGACCTCCAGCTCCTCGGCGAGCCGTTCGGTGGCGACGAGCGGCGTGGCGCCCTCGCCCGCGGTGAGCGCGTCCGCGGCCGGGAACGGGAGCAGCGCGTCGAAGCGCCAGTGACCGCGCGCGGTCGCGGGCGCGGTCCGCGCGTCGCCGCTCGCGCCCCGCGCCGCCGGGTCGAAGAGGTCGTCCGGGTCGACCGCGTCGTAGTCGTAGACGGGGTCGAGGCCGCGCGCCCGCTCGTCGGCGTCGATTTCCGCCGCGTCGGCGGTTTCGTGAACGCGTCCCGACGCCCGACTCTCCAGCCCGCGAAACGCCGGCGTGGTCTCGAAGTCAGCCATACCAAACCTTGCGGCGGCGGCGACTAATCGCTTCGCACTCGGCGGTAGACCGCCACAGAACTGACACTCCGAATCATGCGGTGGCGCGTGCCCGCGAGGCCGCCTTGTGGTCGAGCGGCACGCTCGAGGGAGTCAGTCGTCTGGAGCAACGTGGAGGGCGACTGACTAGGGGAGAGCGAAGCTCTCGCTTACAGCCGGGCTCCGGCGACGAGAACACCTTCTCCCTCCAGTCGCGCGGCCTTGGCGACGTCGCCGAGCAGATCGATAGTTACAGTTGTCTCGTGGTGTGTACGAGCGGACGTCTGTCGAGAGTCGCGCACACGTACATATCCGGTATGGATCGTGAGAGCCGGAGTGGTCCGCGAAACGAAACATATTGATCGGCTATTTATGTATACCAATAGACCTATGAACTCGAAATCGTCAGTAATTCGCTTTGACCCGAAGACTACTCGGTCGGCACTCGACGCAGTATTCACTGCTGTCTCCGAATTTAAAAACACGGATGCGAAGGAGCTTCGGCGTCTCGATGAATTCGTTGATCCCGACACGATCAACCTGCTGTTTGGTGGTCCAGGTAGGTCGACAACGCGTATTAAGGAGGGGACCCTTTCGTTTCGATACGACGATGTATTCGTGACTGTGACACATGACGGGTGGATCAGGGTCGTCGACGCAGACGCGTTCCGCGCACGGTCACCGCACCGTGGAGTGTCAGTAGACACACGCGCACAGCAATCGACCGAAGCGGCTCTCGAAGCGGCGGCAGCGGCGTTCGCCGAGGCCGAAGAACACGTCTGGACCGCCGCTAGCAACACGTCGGACACTGAACTCGTTGATCCGCTCTGGGCAGTGGTAGAGCGGCTCTGGGCCATTCAGACATCGATTGACGACCTGACCGCGCAGTCGTCTTCGACTGAGCCGCTAGCAACACAGACAGATGACCAGCCGTGAAGAGGTGACCGGTGACACGCTGTTCAACCTCGGTGTCGACCTCAACCGGGAAGAGACAGTAGGTGGCGCTATTAATCGGACACTGACTGCGGTCCGTACCACACTGGGGGACACAGCGATTACTGTGTGGCGAAGCCGCAACGAGCATGGTAGCAACCCCGAGAATGCCCAATCGCCGGAACAGCCGTCCCCACCGTTGTTCGGTTCCGAACGCCATACGGGTCGGTCGGATCGAATCCCGTCACCAGACGCAGCTCTAATCAAGCGATGTTTCACGGCTGATGCGCCGGTTCGAACGGACGGCGTGGCCGGACCAATCGCACCGGAAGATAACCGCTGGCTTCCGCGTCAGGAACTTTTCGTTCCGATCGATTCCGAGCGTGTGCTATCGGTTGGCTGGGATCCCCACGATCTCGCGACCGCGTTGGACGAGGCCGCTGTCCGTGATGTTCTCGAGCGAGCAGCAGGGTTACTCGCCGCGGCACTCGACCGTATGAGCTCCCAGACCCGTGACCCGACAGGCGAGATCGCCTCGGAGATTCGCCTCGGTGCGTTTCAACAGGCGATCGAGGACGCCGCCGATGGCGTCGCCATCCTTGACGACGAAGCGTACGTCTATATCGACCAGACGCACGTCGATATGTACGGATTCGACAGCAAACAGGAGCTACTCGGTCGAAGTTGGCGGGAGCTATACGCTGCGGATGAAGCGGCACGGATCGAGAAGGAAGCTTTCGACGCGCTCGAACGCGATGGTCACTGGCAGGGGCGAGTAAGGGGAAGTCGGCCAGATGGAACGACGTTCCCGGCAGAGCTGTCCCTGACAATAGTCACCCCGTCCCGAATGGTCTGTACGGTGCGTGACGTGACCGATCGTGAAGCGCGGGAACGCGAGCTCTCATTAAAAGAGCGGGCGCTGGACGAAGCAGGGACCAGCATCCAGATTACGGACCCGACCCAACCGGGGAACCCGTTGGTGTACGTCAACGAGGAGTTTG
>JBNJEE010000132.1:0-7080 GCA_051745525.1 Methanobacteriota archaeon
GGTCATCAGCGGGTTCACGGACAACTACGGCGTCGAACTGACGAACCTCGACGGAGAGGACGACCACGTTCACATCCTGTTCCGAGCGAAACCCACCACAAACCTCGTGAAGTTCATTAATACAGTCAAGGGCGCGACTGCTCGCCGTATCCGAAACGAGTACGAGGATGAGCTGAAGACCGAACTGTGGGGCGACTCGTTCTGGAACAACTCGTACTGTCTTATCTCGACGGGGCAGGTGTCGCTGGATGTGCTGAAACAGTATGTCGAAGACCAGCGGGAGAACTGATGTACTACGCCTACAAGTATCGCCTCAAGCCGTCCGACGCCCACCGCAAGGAGTTGGACCGCCACCGCGATATTTGTCGGCAACTGTACAATCACACGCTCTATCGGCTTAACGAGTACCAAGATGAACACGGCGAACTGCCGTCCATGACCACGCTACGGTCGGAACTCCCCGATCTTAAGAAATGGTGGGACGGTCTCTCAGACGTATACTCAAAGGTTCTCCAAACCGTCGTAGAACGGCTGTTCGATAACCTCAACAGCCTCTCCAAACTCAAGGAGAACGGCTACGGCGTCGGGAAACTCAACTGGAAACCACCACGAGAGTTCCGCAGTTTCACGTACAGTCAGTCTGGCTTCAAGCTCGACAAGAAGGGCGGTCAGACTGTGCTGTCACTCTCGAAACTCGCGGACATTCCGATACGACTCCACCGCAACATCCCCGACGACGCCAACCTCAAGCAGGTCACGGTCAAGAAGGAACCGACGGGCGAGTGGTTCGCCACGTTCGGCGTCCAAATCGACCGTGAACCGCCCGAACCCACCGAAAATCCCGAGAAGTGCGTCGGAATTGACGTGGGGATTCTCAAGTACGCCCACGACACCGACGGCACGGCGATCGAGTCGCTCGATCTCTCCGACGAGCGTGAACGCTTGGAGCGTGAGCAACGGAAACTCTCGCGGAAGCAACACGGGTCGAACAACTACGAGAAGCAACGGCGTCGCGTCGCGGAGTGTCACGCCGATCTCCGACGGAA
Source organism: Methanobacteriota archaeon (assembly GCA_051745525.1). Classification (GTDB taxonomy): domain Archaea; phylum Halobacteriota; class Halobacteria; order Halobacteriales; family Haloferacaceae; genus Halorubrum. The sequence goes on from JBNJEE010000132.1 coordinate 1,047, forward strand.
GCGCCGTGATTTTCTCCATAAACTCTCGAACTACTACGCTCGGGAGTACGACCTCGTGGCGGTCGAAGACCTGAACGTGAAGAGGATGATGGAGTCGCCGTCGAACAGCCGCAACACCGCGTCGGCAGCATGGCGGACGTTCTTTTCGTTGCTCGAATACAAGTGTGAGCGCGAGGGGACGCACTTCGTGGCAGTCAACCCGAGAGGGACGACCAAAGAGTGTGCGTCCTGCGGCGTCTCGACGGAGAAGCCGTTGTGGGTCCGTGAACACTCCTGTCCCGCCTGCGGGTTTGAGGCGGACAGGGACGCGAACGCGGCGTGGAACATTCTTTCTCGCGGCCTCGAAGACGTAGGAGTGGGATACTCCGAATCAACGCCTGTGGAGACTGCGCTCCCTACGGACACCGATTCGGTGTCTGTAAAGCGCGTCGTGGAAACAGGAAGCCCTACCCTCAAGGAGCGAACGGCGTCAGCCGTGAGCGAGTAGGGTAGGGTAGTTCACAACTGATCGGTTTTCAACAAAGGCGACGTTGACGGTGGTCGGTTATAAAAAGCTGATTGCGGACCGACAGACTACGCCTCCAAAGCCCCAGCCGTTCGCTTATAACTGGCTACTGATGGATCGACAGGGAGCACCGCCAAAGCCCCAGCCGCTCGTTTATAAATAGTCGACGGTAGATCGACGGCGAACAGCTCCAAAGCCCCAGCCGTGAAGCAGGCGCACGCTCGCCGCGCTCCTCGGTCGCTCACTCCGTTCGCTCCCTGCGGTGCTCGCGTCGCCTGCGCCTGCTTCACGGCTGCCCCTTTGAGTCCCACCCGACCGCAACCGCACGGCACCTCACGCCTCCCCAGCCTCGCCGCTCGCTCGGGGCTCCCTACGGTCGCCCACATCGCTCGCGGCGTCCCTCGCGCGTGCTCCTCGCGGCCGCCTTCGGCGGCCACTCGGAGGCACGCGCCACCGCATCGTTCTTTATAAACATCGACGCCACCCGCTCTCTGGTATTTAAATATCGCATCGCTCGCCGTTGTCTCCGCGCTGATCGCCGTCCGTCCCGGTCGTCCCGTCAGAGGTCGACGCCGTCCGGGTCGTTCCACTCGTCGTCGTCGTCGCCGTCGTCCGCCTCCGTTCCAGCCGGGCCGAGGCGTTTCTCGCCCTGGCGCGACTCGTGGACCGCGAAGCCGCCGGTCCGGCTGTCGTCGCCGCCGGCGTACGGGTCCTCCTCGGGGTCGTAGTCGAACTCGTCGCGCTCGAAGATGTACGCGAGGAAGCCGAACAGCGGGACGACGAACGAGATGAGCGCCCACTTGCGGGGGTTCATTCCGTACTTGGGCGCGTCGACGTACGCGTAGGCGGCGAAGCCGACCAGCCACGCGAGCGGGACGCCGACGAGGATGACGGCGACGAGCGGTTGCATACCGACGCTTCGGGTGCGCAGTAATAAGGCTGCGGGCGGCGTCGGTGCTCCCTTCCGCCGGCGAACCGAGCCCTCTGCCGCGACCTAGAGGAACGGCCGCCAGTAGTACGGGCTGACGAACCCCTCGATGACGGCGGCGACGGCGAATAGGATTCCGAGCCCGACGGTCACCCAGAACGCGGTCTCTAAGGCGTCGGCGAGCCGCTCGCGGCTCGCGTGGCCCCGCAGCGTCCGCCACGAGACCGCGCCGAGGTGGATCCCGAGCGCGCCCGAGACGACGAGCGCGGGGATCTCGAAGACCCCGTGGGGGACCACGAACGCGACGAGCGCGAGGATGTTCTCCTCTAAGGCGGCGGTGGCGCCGAGTGCGAGGCCGTTGAACGCGAGCGACGAGAGCGCGGGGAGGACGAATCCCGCCCCGGAGAAAGCGGTCGCGATCGCGACTCCCCAGTTGTTTCCGAAGTAGGTCAGCGCCGCCACGGGCGGGATCTGTCCGGCGATTCGCCCCTCGATCGAGGTCGGGACCGTCTCGGCGAAGGGGGCGGCGGCGACCCACCCGATCGCACCGAACCCGACCGCGACCGCGACCGCGAGGACGTGATGGCCCGGCGTCGATCGGACGAACCCGCCAAGCTCCCGCCACCCGTGGCGGAGGCCGCCGACGAACTGCGCCTTGACGCCAGCCTCGGGCGGCGAGACGGGGTCGACGGTCCCGCGGTAGTCGCCGTAGAGGACGGTCTTCAGCAGGTCGAGCGCGGGCGCGACGACGACTGCGCTGGCGAGCGCGACGACGGGGCCGCCGCCGACGAACGCGACCGCGGAGGCGACCGACGCGACGGCGACCAGCGCGCCGATCGCGACCACGAGGTAGGCTGCCGCGTCGACGGGGTTCGAGCGCAAGAAGCCGCCAGCGCCCTCGACGCCGCCGACCACGCCGGCGTCGTCGACGACGACGGCCACCGGCGCGAACGCAAAGAGGATCCGGACGAGCGCGAGGGCGACGAAGCCGACGAGGAGGGCGACGACCGCGACCGCGGCCCCGAGGAATGGGTTCGCGAGGAACGCCGCGCCGACGGCGATCGACCCGAGCGCAACGACGCCGATCCAGAGGAGGAGCTCGGCGACGTACAGTCCGAGGAACGTGTGCCAGCGGGAGCGAGCGCCCGCGATCCCCCCGACGAGCCCGCGCTCGTCGCGGAGGCTGGCGATGACCGCCGAGAGCTGCCCGGCCGAGACGACGGCGTACGCGAGCACCGCGAGGACGGTCGTGACGATCACGCCGGCGGCGAAGAGGGCCCCGACGGTGGGCGTCAGCAGCGGCTCGAACGCGGGGGCAACCCCTTCCCCCCACGCTTGAAGCGCCTCCGGGTCTTGCGTCTCCGGCGGCGGCTCGACGCCGGCGAGCGCGTCGCGGGCGGCCGCGAGTCTCCCGGTCAGTTCGAGGTGGAGGTAGATCCCCGCGAGCGCGGCGAACGTGCCGAGGCGGGCGATCACCGGCACCGCGGTGCCGAGGAGGTAGAAGGGGAGGACGTCTGCGGGGCGTCGGCGGAGGGTGGCTGTCGTTGCCGTGACGGCGGCGGAGAGGTCCATGTCTCCCGATCGGTCGTCCGATACTTAAAAACGGGCTGTCGAGTAGCTTAGTCCCAGAACGACTGCGTGCGCGCGTACTCCCGCTCCTGGCGGAGCACGTCGCGGTAGAACTCGTCTTCGTCCTCGCGGAGCTTGTTGATGATCCGCGCGGCGTTGTGCGGGCCAACGCCGCGGGCGGCGAGGGCGATCACCGCCCGCTTCCCGTGCGTCTGGACGAGGCTCGCGGCGCGGTGGGCGCGCTCAGTGCGGCGCTCCTGCTCGTCGTCCTTCTCCGGCGCGCGCACCGCGGCGACCGTCTCGTCGTCCCACGGGTTCAGCGCCGCGATCCGCGTCGACCCGCACTCGGGGCACTCGGGCTGGTCGCGGACACGTCGGACTTTCGTGGTGTGTTTCCAGTCCGTACAGTGGAGGCAAAAGCAGATGACGCGGTCGTCCTGAATCCGCTCTCTGACCGTCTCGATCACGTCGGCGTCGGCGTTGCCGGGGACGAGGAACTCGGTACCGGCGGAGCGCCCGGCGGTGCCGAGCGGGGTGCGCTCGCGAGCGATCGCGAGGTCGATCGCGCCGCCTTCGGCGTCGGCTCCCGCCTGGACCCCCGCGAGCAGGTCGGCCGTCTCCGGCACGGCGAGGTCGGCGTGGAACACCTCGCGGAGCGCCTCGTCGTAGACGGGGGTGTCTTCGAGGGCCGCCAGCAGGCGGTCGCCGCCGAACCGCCCGCGTCCCTCCTTGTACCGTTTGACGGCGCCGAACTTCGCGGCGACCTGTGCGAGCGTGAACTTCAGGGCGTCTGACGTCTTGACGGCGAGTTCGAGGTACGCCTCCAAGCGGTCGGGGTCGGTCGTCTCCAGTACCTCGCAGAAGGTTCCCGGGTCGACCCCGTGGGGGACCTCGAACTCGATCCGGTACGGGTCGACGTCCATCCCGACCGACGAGCCGGCGCGCTGGCCGACGAGCGCCGCGAGCAGGCGCGCGAGCGTCTCGTTGACCTCGTGGCCGAAGGAGGCGTTGACCGCGACGGTGCGCGCGCTCCCCTCGACCACGATCCGGCGGTCCGTGGGGACCGGGTGGCCGGCCTCGACGTGGTCGACGACCGGTTTCAGGGCCGCCGCAACCGTCGCCTCGTCGGTCGGGTACCGCTCCGCGAGGTCGGCCGCGACGGCTTCGGGCGTCGAGCCGGACGCGAGGGCGGCCGCGGCCTCACCGCGGATCTTCCCCACCTCCTCCGCGACGGGCTTCGGGACAGGGATCTCTTGGCCCACCCACGAGGGGACCTCGCCGGTCGGGTCGGGGATCGGGGTCACGTTCACGCGCTCCTCCTCCTCGTCGACATCGGTGATCCGCCACATCTCGCCGCGCTGGACGAACGTCTCGCCCGGGCCGGCGAAGTTGACGACGAACTGCTCGTCTAAGGTCCCGATCTGCCGTCTGGAGGACATGTCGTACACCTCGTAGGTGGACTCGTCGGGGATCATCGAGAGGTTCGCGTAGAAGTACTGCCACGTCCCGCCCGACTTTTCGAGGGTGTCCGTCTCCTCGTCGAGCCACAGGAGGCGGTTCCCGTCGAGCTCGCGGACGACCGCCTGGAACTCGGGCTCGGAGAGGTCCCTGAACGGGTAGGCGTTCGTGACGGTCTCGTAGGCCTCGCGGGCGTGGACGTCGCCCTCGTCCATCACGAGGCCGACGATCTGGTTGGCGACCGTGTCAAGGCTCCCGTGGTGGATGTTCGCGGGCTCGACGAGCTCCTCGCCCGCACGGCGCGCGATGGCCATCGCTTCGAGCGTGTCGTCGCCGCCCTGCGTCACGACGGTCCCCTCGGAGACGAGGTCGCGGCGGTGGCCCGCGCGCCCGACGCGCTGGAGCAGGCGGGCGACCTCGCGGGGGCTCCCGTACTGGACCACGTGGTCGACGCGGCCCACGTCGATGCCGAGCTCCATCGAGGAGGTGCAGACGAGCCCGTCGAGCTCGCCGGACTTGAACCGGTCTTCCACGTCGATCCGGACCTCCTTCGAGAGCGAGCCGTGGTGGAGCTCGATCTCGGTGGGAGCGTCGAATTTGGGGTCGTCCCGCTCTTTCTCCGCGAGCGTCTTGAACCGCGAGCCGAGCGCCTCCGCGGTCTGTCGCGTGTTGACGAAGATCAGCGTCGACTCGTGGTTCGCGACGATCTCGCGGATCGTCCGGACGTGGCTCGCGGTCGTCTCGTCGACCGCGAGCTCGCCGGCGAGCGTCGCGTCGCGGTCGGTTATCTCGGGGTCGAGGACGCGCACGTCGGTCCGTGTCCCCGCCGCCACCTCGACCGTCTCGAAGTCGCGGTCGCCGGGGCGGTCGGGGTCGCGTTTCCCCGTTCCGACGAGGAACCGTCCGACCTCCTTCGGGTCGCCAACCGTCGCGGAGAGGCCGATGCGCTGGAACGCCCCCGCGACGCGGCGGAGGCGTTCGAGCCCTATCGTGAGCTGCGCGCCGCGCTTCGCCGAGGCGAGCTCGTGGACCTCGTCGATCACGACGTGCGCGACGTCCTCCAAGGCGACGCGCAGCTTCGAGCCCGTCAAGATCGCTTGGAGGCTCTCGGGCGTCGTGATGAGTACGTCCGGCGGGTCGTCGGCCTGTTTGCTCCGCTCGTACCGCGTCGTGTCGCCGTGGCGCACCGCGACCTCGACGTCGAGGCGGTCGCCCCACCACTCCAGCCGGTCCATCATGTCGCGGTTGAGCGCGCGCAGCGGGGTGATGTAGAGGGCGGAGATGCCCTCGCGGGGCGGGTCGCCCGGCGAATTTCGAGCCTCGGCGAGCGCGTCGAAGACGGGTAACATCGCGGTCTCCGTCTTCCCGGTGCCGGTCGGGGCCAAGACGAGGGCGTTCTTGCCGGCGGCGAGCGGCGGAATGGCTTCGCGTTGGGGCTCCGTGGGCGTGGTGAATCCCCGGTCCGAGAGCGCCTCGCGGACCTCGCTCCCGAGGTGCGCGAACGCGTCCATCCCCGACTGTTCCGGCATTAACTGATCGTCGAACGTTGGGCGCTCGGAGGATTAAGGCCGTCG
>JBNJEE010000133.1:0-7074 GCA_051745525.1 Methanobacteriota archaeon
GATTTTTATGTTTTTAAATATTAGGGGTAAATTAAATATGGTATTTATCTCGGCGAGGGCCGACTCGGCGCGGGCCATCCCGGCGACCGCCGCGCGCTGGACGCGGCGGAGGCGCTCGACCTCCGCCGGCGTCTTGCGCGCCCTCGCGGCCGCGACCGCGTCCGTCGATGCGAGGGCGTTCCCCGCGCGTCCTAAGTACACCGCGGCGTCGTGGGGGACCGACGCGGGGGTGAGAACGGTTCGGTCGGCGGCCTCGGTCGGCTTCCAGCGTCCGGATCCGGCGAGGTCGTCCGCAACCACGGCCGCGTGCTTGCCGGCGTGGTCGCCGAAGTTCTTCGTCCGGACCTCGCGGACGACCCCGTCGTGGAACCGTGCGTCGTCGCCGGCGGCCGGTCGGTCGCCGGTGCGCTCGCGCGCGCTCGCGACGAACTCGCGTTCCGCCTGCTCGCGGAACAGCGCCGGGGCACAGAGGACGGCCCGCCCGGCCGGCTGGTCCGCGGTCGACTCGTCGCTCTCCCTACCGTTCCCGTCGGTCGCGCCGCTCCGCGGAACGACGACCAGCGCGTACGGTCGGTCGGGACCAAAAAAGCGCGTAAGATATCGAAGGTCGTCGTCGAAGCGGTCGCCGACGGCGACGAACGCGGCCGCGTCGGCCTCGCGGACCGCATCCACGACCGGGCGGAGATCGGTCCGAAGGGGGCGGGTACTCCCTCCGGTGTCGTTCGGTTCGGTATCGTCCCCGCTCACGGCTCGGGCTCGGGCACCGCCAGCTCCGCCTGGACCTCCTCGACGAGCTCCTGTGCCGGCTCCTCGCGGAACTCGTTGAACAGCAGGACGCTGATCGGCAGCGTCGGCGCGCCGCTGATGAGGCTCTCCATGATCACGAGCCGCTCGCGGGCGCGGGACATCCCGACGTAGAAGACGCGACGCTCGTTGTCGGTGAGGACGGGCACGGGGCTCGTCGCCTTCGTGAACTCCTCGACGCCGTCGACGTCGGTCGGGTCGTCGATGGAGGCCGCCATCTGCTCGACCACCTTCTCCGTGAGGTCGGTCGCGACGAACACGTGGTCGGCCTCGCGGCCCTTCGCGGAGTGGATGGTGCCGACGCGGACGCGGGTCGGGTCGGCCCCCCGGTACTCGCCCTCGAAGTACGCGCCCATCGACTTACGCTGGAAGCTCGTCACCTTCCGGACCATGTCGTCCGCGCTGGCGGTGTCTGGCATGAACGGGATGTACTCGTTGAGGGTGTCGGCCTCGATGTCGATCTCCGCGATATCGTCGGCGTCGGCCGCCTCCTCGCGGTCGTCGAGGAAGTCGTAGAACTCCTCGCGATCGTGGGTCCCGAACGCCGACTCCTGGAGCATGTCCGCCAGCCGACGCGCCTCCAAGCCGGTGACCGGCTCGTCGGCCTCGGCCTTCTCGACCGCGCTGACGTAGTCTTGAACCCGGTCGGTCCACATCCGGCCGTCCGTGAGCATCGTGAACGGGATGCCGTGATCGATGAACTCGTCGATGAAGTCGAACATCTGGTAGCGCGCCCGGAACAGGCACATCACGTCGCCTTCGTCGTCCTCGACGGTGTACCGGACGTTCCGGACGAGTTCGATCATCGATGGCGACTCGATCGCCTCGACGGTGCCGCCCTCCTTGCGCGGGTGGAGGTCCTTCTCCTGGCGCTTGTCGATGTGGCGGATCTCCGCGTTGACGACGTTGAGGATCTCCGAGGGGAGCCGGTAGGAGTTCGGGAGGACCACGTCCTCGTCGACCTCGGTGTCGAGGAGGAGGTCGGGGTCGGCGCCCTGCCACGCGTAGACGACCTGGTCGTCGTCGCCGGCGATGAGGACCTTCTCCATGTGCGGGCGCCACTCCTCGAAGACGTTGTACTGGAGCGTCGTGATGTCCTGGAACTCGTCGATGATCAGGTAGTCGACGCTGGGGACGAGCGAGCGCTGCGCGACCCGTTCCAGCATGTCCGCGAAGCCGACGAGGCCGTTGTCGCCCTTGTACGCCCGCCACGCCCGGATCGTCTCGGGGATGTCGATCCGGTCGTCGTCGGAGGGCCACGTCGGGGTGTACTTGTTCCCCTGCTGGGCGTTGGGGTCCTCCTCGGGCGGGAGCCGGACCTCCTCGACGTTCCACTGGAAGGGCACGTCGTACCAGTCGGCCACGTCGCGCTCGGTGCGCTGGAGCCACTGCGAGGTAGCGATGATCTTGTTCCCGATGGTCGTCGAGCGTGCGGTCCGGCGGCCGGCGCCGCCGTGCTGGTCCTCGAACTCGATGCCGTACTCCTCGCAGAACGCCTCCTTGTCGTCCTCGCCGACGACGTCGCCCCGCGAGAGGTCGAGCAGCTCGTACGCCTTCGCGTGCATCGTGCTCACGTTCCCCTGAAGGCTGCGCGGAGAGACGTCGAGCCGCTCGGCGAGTCGCTCGCGGATCTCAGCCGCGGCCGCGCGCGTGTACGAAACGACGAGCACGTCGCGGACGTTGGCGCCCTCCTCGTCGAGGATATCCTCGACGCGGTCGAGGAGCGCGGTCGTCTTCCCGCTCCCCGGCCCCCCGAACAGCCGCGTCACCGTGGTATCGGTCATTGTTACCCCCAGATTCCGACTCTCCTTAAACGCCGTGGCTCGGTGATACTCAACTCGGTCCCGGTTCGCCCCCGGCGAATCGGCGTCCCATCGCCCGCGCGGCTCGTCAGCTGCTCCGCGTCGCGCGCGCCTCGCGGACGTCGGCGCCGTCGCGGACCAGGTCCTCGCAGGCCGGACAGACGCGGGGCCGATCGACCTCGTTCGGGGTGAACACCCGAACGTAATCTGTCGTGACGAACGAACCGCAGTTCTGACAGGTCGGCATGGTAGTCACTATCGGGTAATTCCACATAATACTACCGGGGAGTATGACGGAACAAAAATTCGCGGACCGCGCCGCCGCGGGCGTCAGTTCGGGCGCCAGTCGCAGACGGAACACCGCGCGGATCCTTCCTCGTGGAGCGCACCGCACTCGGGACACTGGAGCTTGTTATAGGATCGCTCCCAGCGTACGATCTCTGTCTCGTGACCGTGATCGGAGAGGAACTCGTCGAACACGTCGTCGTCCGAGCTGGGTGCACTACTAGACATGCGTGACATAGTATGTCACACCGGCATATATATCTTTCTGCCGTTCTCGTCGATGGGAATTGAACGACTGTGCGATCAATTTTTGAGCGAAATTACCTCGATACGGAATTTCTCGATGGGTCAGTCGCCGCGAGCGAGTCTTCGGCTCCGCTCACCACGGCTCGTTCTTCACGCCGAGCGCGTACGCGCCGATGTTCGTGACGACGTGGAGGACGGGGGTCATCACGAGGACGACGGCGAGGACGCTCGGCGTGAACGTCGCCAGCGCCCAGTCGGTGTCGACGAGGAAGACGAGCCCCAGCGCGCCGACGACGAAGTCCAACTGGTCCAGCCCGGGGAACGCGGCACCGCGCTCGCGACCAGACCGGCGCTTGAGGAAGGAGGCGCCGATGTCGCCGCACATCGCGCCGAACGCGAGCGCGAACGCAGCCGGCAGCGCGAACGTCGGCAGGTCGGCGCCGAGCGTGGCGCTCGCGGGATCGGCGAGCGCGTTGAGCGCGAGCGCGAGGAGGACGCCGACCAGCGTCCCGACCGCGGTGCCGCGCCACGTCTTCCCGTCGCCGAGCAGCCGCGCGCCGTGCCACTCTCGCCCGCCGTCGATGGGTCGTCCGCCGCCGGCCAACACCGCGGCGTTGTTCGGGACGTACGCCGGGAGCATCGCCCAGAACGCGGTCGCGACAAGCGTACCGATCATGTCTCCACGGGCGACGCGCGACGTGTTATAAACCCCGGATCGCACTTCCGGTCAAGACCGCCCCGGGGTCGACCTCCCGGTCACGACCGCCGGGTCGACAAAGGTAAAGTTCGCCCCGTCCGGAAGCATCAGTATGATTCCCCCTATCGCTCGGCGCTTCGTCGCCGGCGAGAGCGTTCCGGCCGCCCTCGAACACACCCGCGTCGCGAACGGGGACGGCGTCGCGGTCATCCTGAACCTGCTCGGCGAGCACTACGACGACCCCGCCGACGCGCGTGCGGACACTGACGCCTACCTCGGGCTGCTCGACGACATCGCCGACAGCGGCCTCGACGCCTGCGTCTCTTTGAAGCCCTCCCAGATCGGGATGGACGTCTCGACCGACCTGTTCGAGGAGCACTACCGCGAGATCGTCGCGCGCGCCGACGAGCTCGACGCCTTCGTCTGGTGTGACATGGAGGACGCCGACACGACCGATGCCACCCTCGACGCGTTCGAGTCCATCGCCGCCGACTACCCGTGGAGCGTCGGGCAGTGTATCCAGTCGAACCTCAGACGCACCGCGGACGACCTCGACCGACTCGTCGACGTCCCCGGCAAGATCCGCCTCGTGAAGGGGGCCTACGACGAACCGTCGTCGATCGCGTACACGGACAAGGCCCGCGTCGACGAGGCGTACCGCGACGACCTCCAACACCTCTTCGAGCGTCGCGACCGCGGGATCGCGGTCGGTAGCCACGACCCCGCGATGATCTCGCTGGCGGACCGCCTCGCGCGCGAGCACGGCACCGACTACGAGGTTCAGATGCTGATGGGCGTCCGCGAGGACGCCCAGCGCGACCTCGCCGCGCAGGGGGTCGACGTGTTCCAGTACGCGCCGTACGGCGACAAGTGGCTCTCGTACTTCTACCGGCGCGTCCGCGAGCGAAAAGAGAACCTGACGTTCGCGGTCCGGGCGGTGTTGGGGCAGTAGTCGCGAGCCGCCCGATCGCCGCCGACCGCGTGCCGCCGCGTGGAAGCGCTCTTAAGGGTCGCCGACAGATACCAACACGATAGATGTCCACGTGGAAACGCGACTTCGCCAGCGGGCTCATCGTGCTGGCGCCGCTCCTCGTTCTACTCTTGGTCCTCCGCTGGATCTACCAGTACATCGCTTCGATCCCGCTGATCGAGGGGCTTCAGCCCGAGGTCATCCCGGCGCCGTTAGAGCCCGTCTCTCGGGTCGTCATCGCGTTCGCGGTGTTCGCGACTGTCGTCCTCGCGGTCGGCTACTTCATGCGGACGACGCTCGGCCGGCTGGCGGAGTCGGCGGTAGACGACACGATAAACCGCATCCCGGCGCTCCGGGTGGTGTACAACGCCTCGAAGCTCGCCATCGAGACGGCCATCTCCGGCACCGACGAGCTACAGAGCCCGGTGTACATCGAGACGTGGCCCGGGATCCGGATGACCGCCTTCCGAACGGGGAAGAAGACCCGCGACGGGAAGATCGTCCTGTTCATGCCGACCGCCCCGAACATCACCACCGGCTTCGTCATCGAGGTCGAGCCGGAGCGGGTCGAGGAGACCGGCGAGACCGTCGAGGAGGGGATGACGCGGGTCCTCTCCGCCGGGTTCGCGGAGTCGGCCCATCAGGTCCCCGTCCACGAGGAGACCCCGGGCGAGGGCGCCGGCGCGGAGACGCCGGATGGCTTCGGTCACGTCCGGACTGACGGAACCCCGGGCGACGGCGAGGGATCGGCGACCGAGGGGCGAGGTTCGGCGAGTAGCGGTTCTAGCGAGTAGCGGTTCTGGCGCGTCGCGATTCCGAAAAACCGGTCGAGGAAAAGCGGGCGAGGCGGGCTACAGGTACGTGAACCACTCGTCGTGGTCGTCCGTCCGCCGCTCGACGAGGTCGAAGAAGGCCTGCTGGAGCTCCTCGGTCACCGGGCCGCGGGTGCCCGCGCCGATCTCGGTATCGTCGACCGAGCGGATCGGGGTGACCTCCGCGGCGGAGCCGGTGAAGAACAGCTCGTCGGCGGTGTACAGCTGGCCGCGGGAGATGACGGCCTCGTCGTGGACCTCGTAGCCGCGCTCCTCGGCGAGGGCGATCACGGTGTCGCGGGTGATCCCCTCGAGGATCGACTGGGCCAGCCCGGTGGTGTAGATCTCGCCGTCGTTCACGAGGAAGATGTTCTCGCCGGGGCCCTCCGCGACGTTGCCCTCCTTGTTGAGGACGATGGCCTCGACGTAGCCATTCCGGCGTGCCTCCTCGCCCGCGAGCATGGAGTTGACGTACAGGCCGGTGGTCTTCACGTTCGTCGGGACCTGCGAGGAGGCGTGTTTCCGCCACGAGGAGACCATCACGTCGACGCCGTCTTCGAGCGCTTCCTCGCCGAGGTACGCGCCCCACGGCCACGCCGCGAGCACGAGGTCCGTCGGGCAGTCCTTCGGCGAGACGCCGAGCGAGTCGTAGCCGTAGTAGGCGATCGGTCGGACGTACGCGGAGTCGAGGTCCTGCCGCTCGAGGAGTTCGAGCGTCGCCTCGGTGATCTCCTCGCGGGAGTGCTCGATCTCCATGTCGTACATCTTCGCGGAGTCGAACAGCCGGTCGAGGTGCTCCTCCCAGCGGAAGATCGCGGGCCCCTGCTCCGTGTCGTAACAGCGGACGCCCTCGAACACGCCGCTCCCGTAGTGGAGCGCGTGGGTCAGAACGTGGGTCGTCGCGTCCTCCCAGTCGAGGAACTCCCCGTTCTTCCAGATCGTGTCGACGTCCATCTCGTCGAATCCCATACTCTGAGGTTGCGGTGGTCGGTCTTAAAACTGTGACAACCGGCCGGGGCTGTCGCGAGGGGGCGAGGTCGGATCGCTGCGTGGGGTCGGGTTTCGGATCCGGTGTTGCTACCGCGGTAGCTAGTTCCGAGGCTCTGGTCGATTACTTATAAACAGGAGTCCAAAGATCGCCGGCAAATACTCCTGAAGCGCCAGCTTCTCACTTATAAATAGCTGCCTACACGTTGTCGGCGAACACCGCCAAAGTTCCAGTCGCTCGGCGATACGTGGCCGCTGCCACTGAGGACACCTCCAAAGCCCCAGCCGTGAGGAGCCCGTACGCTCGCTGCGCTCCTCGCTCAGTCACTCCGTTCCTTCGCTGCGGTGCTTGGCGTCGCCTACGGGCTCCTCACGGCTGCCCCTTTGAGTCCCACCCCGCACCGCACAGCACCGCAGCCTCACTCCTCCCCAGCCTCGCGGCTCACGACTCGCGGCTTCGCCGCTCGCGTT
>JBNJEE010000021.1:0-21813 GCA_051745525.1 Methanobacteriota archaeon
CGTCCGGTAGGCGGGGCGCACAAGACGCCCCGTCGCGCCAACCGAGGGCGAAAACCACATCAAAGCCCCACCCTCAACGAGCGAGGCCGCAAGGCCGAGCGAAGTAGGGTGGGGTCGGTTACAGAACCGTCCCGTGTTTCTTGTCGGGAAGATCCTTTTTGACATCCTCGTAGAAGTCGAACCGCGCGGCCAGTTCGGCGCGGAGGTCGGAGGGGGGAACAATCTCGTCGATGACGACCTCACTCGCCATCCGGTGGACGTCGATCCCCTCGCGGTACTCCGCGCGGAGGCGCTCCTCCTCGGCCGCGCGCTCCTCGGGGTCGTCGATCGCGGCGAGCTTCCGCGCGTAGACCGCGTTGATCGCGGCCTCGGGGCCCATGATCCCGATCTCGCCGGAGGGGAGCCCGATGACGCTCTCGGGGTCGTAGGCGGGCCCGCCCATCGCGTAGATGCCCGCGCCGTACGCCTTCCGGACGACGACGGTCTGCTTCGGCACCGTCGCCGAGGAGGTCGCGTAGATCATCTTCTTTCCCTTCTCTAAGATGGCGTCCTTCTCCACCTGCGATCCGGCCATGAAGCCGGGCGTGTCACAGAGGTATAACAGGGGGATCTCGTAGGCGTCGCAGGTCCAGATGAACTCCGCCGCCTTCTCCGCCGCGTCCGGGAAGATGGCCCCCGACCGCTCTGTCGGTTGGTTGGCGACTACGCCGACGGGGCGCCCGTCGATCCGGCAGAACGCCGTGACGATCTCCGGTCCGTACCCCTCCTTCAGCTCGAACACTGACTCGGCGTCGGCGATCCGCTCGATCAGGTCGTGGGCGTCATACGGGCGGTTCGGCGACTCCGGGATCAGCTCGTCGATCCCCTCCGGCGAGTACTTGGGCGGCTTCGTCTCGCGTCGCGGGGGCTTCTCTCCCGCCCGGTCCGGGAGGTAGCCGATCAGGTCCGCGACCAGTTCGCGGGCGTGCTCCTCGTTGCGCGCGATCAGGTCCGCGGATCCGGACTCCTCGGCGTGGACGCGGGGGCCGCCGAGCTCCCCTAAGTCGATCTCCTCGCCGGTGACCATCTCCACCATCCGCGGGGAGGCGATCGCCATCGCGGACATCTCTTCCACCATCACGGTGAAGTCGGCGAAGACGGGCGTGTAGGCGGCGCCGGCGATACAGGGGCCGTAGAGGACGCAGATCTGCGGCACCGCGCCGGAGAGCATCGAGTGGTTGTAGTAGTACTTCCCGATCCCCTCGCGGTTGGCGAAGAAGCCGGTCTGTTGGTCGATCCGGCCGCCGGAGGAGTCCATCAGGTAGAGGACGGGGTTCCCCGTCTTCAGCGCGCGCTGTTGCATCCGGAGGAACTTCTCGACGCCCTTCGACGCCATCGACCCGGCCTTCACGGTGAAGTCGTTGGCCATGAAGTGGACGTCGCGCCCCTCGAACTCCGCGGCGCCCGTCAGCAGGCCGTCGCCGGGGAGGCGGTCACCGCCTTCCTCGTTCCGCGTTCCGTCCTCGCCGGCGGGCGCGTCGGGGTGCCAGTCGTCGAACGCGGCGAACTTCCCGTCCTCGAACCTCATCCCCGCGGGGTCGCCGTCGGCCGCGCTCGCGTCGCCGGCGCCGCGCGTCCCGCCCTCGCCGCCGAACCAGAGGTCGAGACGATCGCGGACGAACAGCTTCCCCTGCTCTGCGAGCCGGTCGCGGTACTTCTCCGGGCCGCCCTCGCGGATGTCGGCTATCTCGGCGCGGAGGTCGCGCTCGCGGTCCGTGGGCCCGAGGTCGTCGTCGAGCGGGTAGTTCGGCTCGGGCGGCGCGGCGCTGGCGACCGGCGTCTCCTCGCCCTCGATGTGGACATCGACGTCGACGCCGAGGTGTTCCGCGAGCGACTTCGCGATCGCTTCGGCCTCCTCGGGGGTCGCCGCCGCGCCGACGTGAACTCTCATGGACGCAAGATTTGCGGAGAGTCCTAAACAGTTTTCCATGCGGGATCGGCGGGAGTCGATCCGATGACCCGAATCCACGAGTCCACTCAGCGGGCGGAGTCCGCGTCGCCACAGCGGGTCGAGTCCGCGTCGCCGCTCACGCGGTCGGCGAGCCCCTCGGCGACCGGGTCGAGGTGGTGGCGGCCGACGACCGCGACCACGTCGCCCTCGTCGCGGAGGTCGGCGAGGCGGTCGGTCATGTGCGCCTCGCGGACGTCGTCGCCGAACGTGGTCGCCCGCGAGGGCTCGAACGTGTCCATCACGGCGCGGGCGCGGGCAATCTGGCGGCGTTCGTTCTCGGCCTGTCGCTCGGGGCTGTCTCCCGGACCGATCGCGTACGTGACCGGCGAGTCGACCTCTAGCCGGACGGACGTGAGCGACGCGATCGAGGCCGCGAATCGGCATCTGAGGGCGTTTTTCGTCACGGACGCGAGGCCGTCGAGGACGCCCCGAACCGTCTCGAGCGACCCGCCCTCGCGGTACAGCGCGGCGGCGAGTCGGCGGAGGAACGGCAGGTTCGGTCCGTCGATCCCGACCACGCGGTCCGTGGCCGCCGCCTGGATCGCGGCGCTTGCCTCCCCGCCGAACGCCGGCGGGGCGCGAGTATCCTCGGCGTACCGCTCGAAGAGCGGGACCGAAAGCGGCGGTAGTTCGAGCGCGAGGACGTCGGGGGCCCGGTCCGCGATCGCGCTTCGGACCCGGAAGGCGCTGGCGGGGTGGTCGTGGACGACGCCGATCAGTGTAACGGTGCCCGTAGCGGTGTCGACAGAACGGAGGTGGTCGCCCGTTATCCGCGGGTCTTCGTGGTGTGCGTCCATGGGATGGCCGGTAGCAGTCGCGTACCGGCGCGTACCCGAGGTAGGGGCACGCTTCGAATAAGAATTCCTGATACCTCCGCGGTGACTGAATTATATTTAAATAATTAGGATTAAACATTACTCGAGCAGTAATAGAAGTATTTCTGTACGGCCGGACGTGCGCGTCAAGACGGGTCCGAGACGGCGAACAGAGCGATATCGGGCGTCGTCGTCGGAGAGATCGAGCCGCGACCGGGTGCGTCGTCGAACGAACTCGGGTGCGTCGTCGAACGGAGTCGACCGTCGAACAGGCCCGGGTCAGCCGTCAAACGGGCCCGGGTCGGTCCGCCCGCGGTGCGGCGCTACTGCTTGAGCCTGACCTCGTCGTCGTCGACCGACTCGATGTCGGCCTCGTCGACAGGGTACGTCTCCTCGTCGGCGTCGCCCCAGCCGAGCTTCGATTTGATCGTGTCGCTGACGCCCGGGTCAGGGTGGACGTGTGCGCGGCTCCCCTCCACTGAGGACACCGTCCCGATCTTGGTTCCGTCCTGATTCACGACGCGCTTGCCTTCGGCTTCTGCTGAGAGTTCCATTCGTTTGTTCCTCCGCACTGGGTACTCGGCGGGGATCGGACATTGTAATCAACTCCATAGCGGCGCGTAGGCTCGGCGGAGTACACGGGGGGCGCGGTCCGTCGAACCGCTCGTCGCAGACTACCGCGGATACGGACGGCTTACGCCGTCGGCGCGGGCCGGGAAACGGACCCGTTCCGGCCGTCTGCGGGTCACTCGTCGCCGAGCGCCGCCTCCAGCCGCTCGATCAGCTCCTCGTTGCCGACGTACAGCGGTGTGCGCTGGTGGACCGCTTCGGGCTCGACGTCGAGGATCGAGCCGGCGCCGTCCGAGGAGGCGCCGCCCGCTTGCTCGATCACGTAGGCGATGGGGTTCGCCTCGAACTGAAGGCGGAGCTTCCCGGCCGACGCGCTCCGGAGCGCGGGGTACGCGAACACGCCGCCGTAGGTGAGCACCTGGTTCACGTCGCCGACCATCGCGCCGCCGTAGCGGAGCTTCAGCTCGTCCTCGATCGAGCGGGCGTACGCGCGGAAGTCCGCAGGCCAGTCGGGGACGCGCCCGCCGAACCCGTAGACGGTCGGGGGCTCCGGGAGCGAGAGGTCGGCCTCGACGACGGACCTGTCGACGCCGCCGTCGCCGTCGCGCGTGACGACCTCCTCGCGGACGCCCGCCTCGTCGGCGACGACCATCGTCGTGATCGGCCCGTAGAGGACGTAGCCGGCGGCGACCAGATCCCGGCCGCTCGCGGGCAGCGGGGCGTCGTAGACCCCGACGACGGTTCCCATCGCGTTATTCGACCGGAGGTTCGAAGAGCCGTCGAGGGGGTCGATCGCGACCGCGTAGGCGTCGTCCGGACCGTTCCCCACGGCGCCGCCGGCGTCGATGGCGCTCTCGCGCTCCTCGCTGACGAACGAGCCGACGCCGTCGACCGCGGTGATCGCCTCGCCGAGCAGCTCGTCGGCGTAGAGGTCGCCGGCCAGCACCGACTCGCCGGAGGCGTTCTCCGTGCCGCTCTCGACGCGGCGGCCGGGGAGCGCGGCGCGGATCTCGGGGGCGGTCGCCGCGACCGCGTCGAACACCGCGCCGACGGTCGAGTCCGGGGACGCCATCAGTCGTCGCTCTCGGCGATCGCCAGCGCCTCGTCGGGCTCGACCTCCTGGAAGATCACGGCCTCCAGCGCGTCGAGGATGCGCTCGGGGTCGTCGCGCTGGAAGACGTTTCGGCCGACTGCGATCCCGGTGGCGCCCGCGTCGATGGCGTTCGAAACGTTCCGGAGGAACGCCTTGTCGTCGCGCATCGTGCCGCCGGACATGACGACGTCCGCGGGGCCGGCCATCTCGACCGCGTGGCCCATCGCCTCAGCGGATCCGGGGTACTTCACCTTCACCACGTCGGCGCCGAGCTCTAAGCCGAGCCGCGCACCGTACGAGATCACGTCCGGGCTCCCGTCGTTGCGGAGCCCCTGGCCGCGCGGGTACGACCACATGACGACAGCCATGTCGTGTTCGCGGGCGCCCTCCTGTGCCTCGCGGAACTCCTCGGCCATCTCGGTCTCGTGGTTCGACCCGCCGTAGACGGTGAACCCGACGGCGTCGGCGCCCAGTTCGGCCGCGTACTCCGCCGTGCAGTTGACCGCGCTGTTCGGCTCGCCCATCCAGAGGTTCGAGGTCCCGTTGAGCTTCAACAGGAGGTTGACCTCGTCCTCGTAGTCCGGGTAGTACGCCTCGGCGAGCCCCTTCTGGACGGCCAAGGAGGTGACAGCCTCGTGGGCGGCGAGCTCGAAGATCCGTTTCGGGTCCGCCGTGTCCGGGTTCGGTTCGAAGTCGACCGGCCCGTGTTCGAGCCCGTGGTCGTACGCGAGGATGAGCGACTTACCGTCGCGTTCGATGTCGTCGGCGGCGTGAGGAAGCATCAGTTCGTAGTTCCGTTACATACGTAAAAAGGGCTGTGGTGAAACTGCCGGGCATAAAGAAACTAAACACCCGGTTGAGCGGCGTTTCGGGGAGAGTATCGAGCGATCGAGATCTCCAACTCGTTACTACTCAAATTGTTAATTTCTCCGCAGAGGAGCGGTCCCGGAGCGGCTTTCGCAATACTTACGACCCGCGCCGCGGCAGCGGTCCGCATGCGAGCACTATCCGAGGTCGACGTCGTCGGCGTCGTCGGCGCCGGGACGATGGGCAACGGCATCGCACAGGTCGCAGCGACGGCGGGCTACGACGTGGTGATGCGGGACGTCGAGCCCGAGTACGTCGAGCGCGGCCTCGAGGGTGTCGCGGACAGCCTCGATCGGCTGGCCGGGAAGGACGCGCTCGACGAGGCACCGGACGCGATCCGCGACCGCATCGCGGGCACGACCGACCTCGACGACCTCGCCGACGCCGACCTCGTCGTCGAGGCCGTGATCGAGGACCTCGACGTGAAACGCGAGGTGTTCGGCGACTTAGACCGCGTCACCGACGACGACGTCGTCCTCGCGACGAACACCTCCACACTGTCGATCACGAGCGTCGCGAGTGCCACGGACCGCGCGAGCGACGTGGTCGGCCTCCACTTCATGAATCCCGTCCCGATCATGGACGGCGTCGAAGTCGTCGTGGGCGAGCGCACCGACCCCGCGGTCGTCGACTTCGCGCACTCGTTCGCCGAAGATCTGGGGAAAGAGACGTGGGAGGCCGACGACAAGCCCGGCTTCGTCACCAATCGGATCCTGATGCCGTGGCTAAACGAGGGGATCCGCGCGTACGACGAGGGCGTCGCCGACAAGGCCGACATCGACCGCGGGATGACACTCGGCACGAACGTCCCGATGGGGCCGCTCGAACTCGCCGACCACATCGGCCTCGACGTGGCGCTCGACGCCAGCGAGACGCTCCACGAGGAGCTCGGCGACCGCTACAAGCCCGCCTACCTCCTCAAGCGCAAGGTCGAGGCAGGCGACCTCGGAAAGAAGACCGGGCGCGGCTTCTACGAATACGAATAGGCCGCGCGGCGCGGGGACGCTACGCCCCCTTCGCGTCCGCGTCGCGGTCGTCGTCCGCCGTCCACCGGCGCGCGCCGGGGAGCAGTCCGACCAGCTTCGTCACGTAGCCGAACCGGAACAGCCCCAGCTGCGAGAGCGCCCCGAGGACGAACACCGCGAGGAACGCGGGCGCCGAGAGGTCGAAGAGGAGGGGTTCGACGGTCGTCTCCGCGGCGGCCGCCTCGAAGTCCGCGGGCGTGAGCGACCGAGAGGCGACCGCCGCGCCGATGAGCGCGGTCGAGACAACGAGCGTCGTCCGGGTGAGGACGAAGCCGAACAGCGCGCCGACCGCGACGCCCGCCAGCGTCGCGCCGACGAGTAGCGCCGTCCCCTCAATCCCGGCCGCGTCCGCCGCGTAGAACGGCCCGACAGCGAACCGACCGGCGAAGCCGCCGACGACCGCGCCGATCCCCAGCACAGCGAACGAGAGCCCGGCGTACGCGAGGAAGCCGCCGAGGAGGCCGCCGACCGCCACCGCGCCGGCGGTGATCGCCAGCCCGTCGACCGCGACGAGGCCGACCACGTTCGGCGCGAAGAGGTAGCCGGCGCCCGCGCCGACGAGCAGCCCCGTCAGCGTCACCGCGTAGACGGAGACCGCCGCGCCGACGAACGCGAGCGCGAGCCCCGCGAGGACCAAGCCGCCGGTAAGTGGGGTGAGCATGTGGGTATCGTGGCGTGCGCGGATACTTAAAAGATAAGCTCGCCTTACTCACCGCGCGCGGCTCGCCGCCTGCCGGTCGACGTACCGCGTGTAGCCGCCGACCGCCAGCCCGAAGCCGACGACGAGGAGGAGAAAGCCGAGGAGGCGGCTCGTCCCGACGGTCATCACCGCGAGGACGACGCCGAACAGCAGCGCGAACACGCCGGCGACGACGACGCCGACGTCGAGCAGCGGCGACGGCTGGATCGCGCGGCAGTGCGGACAGATCCGCGCGTCGACCGAGATCGGCTCGCGGCAGTCGACACAACGGAGGCGGTCGCTCGGCACGCGGAGCGCTTCGGGCGCGACCGCCATGGCTCTGTTGGCTGCGCAGGGGGGCGATCCAGGCACGTAGCGGGCGGCTTCGTCGGTGCCGGCGTCTCTGGCCCGCAGCGCCCGTTTATATCCCGACAGACCGTATCGCTCACATGGGAGGGGATTTACATCGGAAGCTCGTCGAAGAATCATCGGACATACCGACGATCATCGACTCGGAGGGGACGATAACGTATGTGAGCCCCTCGGTCACGCAGACGCTCGGCTACGAGCCCGAGGAGCTGATCGGAGAGGTCGGGTACGGGTACCAACACCCCGACGACCGCGACGGTGTCCCCGACGCCATCGAGGCCATCGCGGTCGACCCGAGCGACACCCAGATAATCGAGACGCGGTTTCGGCGGGCCGACGGGTCCTGGTGTTGGATCGAGGCGACCCTCCAGAATCGGTTCGACGACCCGGAAATCGGTGGGATCCTCGTGAACAGCCGCGACATCTCCCGACGGAAGGAACAGGAAAAACGGTTCCAAGAGCTCGTGGAAGAGTATCGGACCCTCCTCGGTAGCGTCGAGGACAGTATCTTCTTCCTCACCGTCGAGTCCGGAGACGCAGAGCCCGTGTTTCGCTTCGAGCGGCTGAACCGGGCCTACGAAGAACAGACCGGGATCACGACCGACGAGGTCCGGGGGAAGACGCCGACCGACGTGTTCGGCGCGGACATCGGAGCGGACCTCGACGCGAACTACCGCCGGTGCGTCCGGGCCCGCGAACCGATCTCGTACCAGGAGGAGCTCCGCGTCGAGACGGGCGCGCGCTTCTGGGAGACTGTGCTCACACCGATCGTCACGAACGGGGAAGTGGTACAGATCATCGGTATCACCCGGAACATCACGGAGCGGATCAAACAGGAGCGACAGCTACGGAGCCAGAACGAGCAGTTAGAGGAGTTCGCCGGCGTGGTGTCCCACGACCTGCGGAGCCCCCTCAACGTCGCGCAGGGGCGGGCGGCGCTGCTCGCCGTCGAGTGCGACAGCGAGCACCTCGCCCCTCTCACGAGTTCGCTCGATCGGATGGAGGAGATCGTCTCCGACACGCTCACCCTCGCCAAACAGGGCCAGGTGGTCTCGGAGTTGGAGCCGTTCGAGCTGACGAATCTGGTCGGCAGCTGCTGGAAGAACGTCCGCACGGGCGAGGCGACGATCGAGATCGAAGACGATATGATGGTCGTCGGCGACCAGAGCCGGCTTCAGCACGTCTTCGAGAACCTGTTCCGGAACGCGGTCGAACACGGCGGGCCGGACGTGACCGTCCGCGTCGGCCGGATCGGTGACTACGGGATATACGTGGAAGACTCCGGCCCGGGGATACCTGAAGACAGCCGCGAGGACGTGTTCGACCACGGGTACACCTCGGAGAGCGGCGGGACCGGGTTCGGGTTGACCATCGTCAGGCGGATCGCCGAGGCCCACGGCTGGCAGGTCGCAATCGTCGAGGGGGCAGACGGGGGCGCGCGGTTCGAGTTCACCGACGTCGATCTCGATCGGTGAGGGAACCGCGCCGTGCGGTCAGCGTCCTTGTTCTCGCCCCCCACCCTCGCTCAGTCCGCGCCCGCCGGGGCGGCCGACTCGTCGCCGACGTCGAGCGTCTCCTCGACCTGCGTGAACACCGCGACCAAGGCGAGCAGCGCGGCCGCGGCCCCGACCGCGAAGGGGACGACGAAGCCGAAGCCGTAGAGCCAGCCGGACGCCAGCGGCCCCAAGGCGACGCCGAAGCCGAAGCCCATCGTCAGCACCGAGAGCGTGGTCCCGGACTCCCCCTCGCGGGCGAGGTCGCCGGCGAGCGCGAGCGACGGGGCGAACACGCACGCGACCGCGACCCCCTGTCCGAGCCGGACGAGCATCATCAGCGCGGGCTCGGTCACGATCCCCTGGAGCAGGGTAGTCGGGACGAGGAGGACGAACCCGGCGACGAGGAACGGACGGCGCCCGATTCGGTCGCTGGCGCGCCCCACCGGGACCTGGAAGATCACGTTCGCGATCGTCACGGCCGCGAACTGGGCGCCGAACCACACGGGCGGCTGGTCCAGCCGGACGTTCACCTGGTTCTGGAGCGTCGCGAACAGCGCGATACACGCGCCCATGGCGACCGTCGCGAGCCCGAGCGTGAACACCGGGTCGAGCAGGCGGTCCTCGCCGCGGATCCGGATCGAGACGTCGTCGCCCGCCTCGGCCTCGACGTCGGCGTCGCGGACGAGGAGGAAGACGAGCGTGAAGCTGAGATACGCCCCCGCGCAGGCCGCGACGAACGCGGCGTCGAAGCCGTCGATGACCGGGAGCCCGACCGCCGAGAGGTCGTACGGCCCGGCCTCGACGACCGCGCCCGCGAGGACCGGCCCGAAGCCGAATCCGATGAGCCGGAACGTGTTGTACACCCCGAAGTTCCCGCCGCGGTCGGTGTCGCTCGCCGCGTACTCGTTCACCAAGGCGACCGTCGCGGGGATGATGAGCGCCGCGCCGAGCCCCTGTATCGCGCGGAGCGCGACCAGCGCGGGGTAGCTCGTTGCGACCGTGTACAGCCCGCTCGCGGTGCCGAGGAGGAGGATGCCGGCGAGGACGAAGGGGCGACGCGCGCCGATCCGGTCCGAGAGCCGCCCCGTGAACGGCTGCGAGAGGCTGTTGAGGAAGCCGAAAAGCGAGAGGACGATCCCGATCAGCAGCGGCTCGGTCAGCGTGACCGCGGCCGCGCCGACCCCGACCTCCGTGCCGAGCAACCCCTCGATGTCGACCACGTCGCTGGTGATGTACAGCGGGAGGACGACGATGAGGAAGGAGTTCCCGGCCGCGCCGACCATCCGCGCGAGCGCCAAGACGATCACGCGCCGGTCGGTCTCGACGATACCGGAGAGAGACCCCATTCACATGGGGTTCGGAACGGACGATAATGGCCCTTGTGAACGGGGGGAGTCGATCCGCTTTCTGGCGAACCGGAGCGGAGAGCGAACCGGCCGCTCAGCGGGCCACCGGCGTCCGCGTTTCGATCCCGCGGATCTCGAACCGCGCGCCGCCGTCGTCGCCGGTCGTCGCCTCGACGGTCCAGCCGTGCGCGGTAGCGATCTCCTTGACGATCGCGAGCCCGAAGCCGGTGTTGCCCGCGGCCCCGCTCTCGCCGGGCTCGAAGAGGGAGTCGGCGACCGCGGGGTCGATCCCCGGGCCGTTGTCCTCGACGAAGAAGCCGTCCGAGAGGTCGCCGACCCGGATCGAGACGTCCGGGCCGACGTGGTCGACCGCGTTGCGCATCAGGTTCTCGAAGAGGTTTCGGAGCCGGTCCGGGTCGGCGAGCACCTCGCGGTCGGTCTCGACCGAGAGGTCGGCCGACCCGGTGTCGACCGTCGACCAGCTGTCTGCGACGACGCCGGCGAGGTCGACGGGCTCGGGGTCGCCGACCGTCTCACCCTCCCGCGCCAGCGTGAGGGTGCGCTCGACGATCGATTCCATGCGGTCGAGCGCGTCGAGCGCGGCGTCGAGGCTCTCCGTGTCGTCCGACGCCTCGCGCGCCAGCTCGACGCGCCCCTGTGCGACGTTGAGCGGGTTCCGGAGGTCGTGCGAGACGATGCTCGCGAAGGAGTCGAGCCGGTCGTTCTGCCGTTCGAGGGCGGCCTCCCGGTCTTTGAACGCCGTGATGTCCTCCTGGAAGCCGACCCAGTGCGTGACGGTCCCGTCGGCGTCACTGATCGGGGCGATACTCACCCGGTTCCAGAACTCCGTGCCGTCCTTCCGGTAGTTCAGCAGCTCGACGCTCGTCGACTCCTCGGCGTCGACCGCCTCGCGGAGCGCTCGGACAGACGCCTCCTCCGTGTCCGGCCCCTGGAGGAACCGGCAGTTGACGCCGATCGACTCCTCGCGGCCGTACCCCGTCATCTCGACGAACCGGTCGTTGACGTACACCATCGGGTTGTCCGCCTGTTCGGGGTCCGTGATGGTGATCCCGACCGGCGCCTCGTCGAGCGCGCGGGTCTTCGTCTCCAGCTCCTCGCGGCGCTCGCGCTCGTCTCCGACGGTCCGAAGGATGCCGACGCTGCCGTCGAAGGAGTCGCCCTCGTACGGCAGCGCGGCCATGTGGTCCCGACAGGGGATCGGCTCGCCCTCCTTCGGGACGATGTCGACCCCGAAGTGCTGGACATCGGGGCCGTCGTCCGAGAGGATCGTCCCGAGCCGGTCCTCGGCCTCCTGGACCGCCGCGTCGTCTTTGATGAACCCCGGCGTCTGGCCGACGATCTCCTCGCGGTCGTAGCCGGTGAGCTCGGCGAACGGCTCGTTGACGAACCGGAACTCGCCGGTCTCGTCGACGACGTAGACGGGGTAACCGAGCGCCTCGATCACCGTCGAGTAGCGGTCGGCAATCTCTTTGGTCCGGTGCTCCTCGATCGCCTGGTCGACGCGGTTCGCGAGCCGGCGGAGCTGCTCGGGACCCCCCTTCTGGAAGTAGCCGGTGACGCCGGCGTTGAGCGCCTGGCTCGCGATCTCCTCGGACCCCTTCCCCGTGTACAGCACGAACGGGATCTTCCGGTTGCGCTCGCGGAGCACGTCGAAGAACTCCAGGCCGTCCATCGCGGGCATGTCGTAGTCGCTGACGACGCAGTCGAAGTCGACCTCCTCGAGCCGGGCTAACGCGGCCTCGGGGTCGGTCACGCTCGTCACCGCCACCGAGTCGAGCTCCCGCTCGAGGTACGCCTCCGTGAGGTCGAGCACCGAGGGGTCGTCGTCGACGTGTAGCACGTCGATCGCTCCGGACATACAAGGCCTACGAGCGCACGAAATAAACGAGTACCGTCCCAGCTATCGGATCTGGATCCGGAGCCGTCGCCGGCCGGGCCCGCATCCACTTCCGGCCCGCGTGGCTGGTTCTTAAGGCTGCGGAGCGCGGAACCGAACGCGATGACGGGCGGGACGCCCGCCGCCGGGGAAACGCTCCCTGGCGCCGGCGACGGGGACGACGACGCGCCCGACCGCGTCGTCTGCCACGTCGACATGGACTGCTTTTATGCCTCCTGCGAGCGGCTGCGACACCCCGACCTCGCGGGCGAGCCAGTCGTCGTCGGGATGGGGTACGATCCGGGCGAGTCGATCGGCGCGGTCGCGACCGCGAGCTACGAGGCCCGCGAATTCGGCGTCGAGAGCGCGATGCCGATCTCGAAGGCCCTGGAGCTGCTCCCCCGCCGCGCCGACGCCGACCCCGACGACCCGGACGCGCCGGACCCGGCGGAGACCGGGCGGTACCTCCCGGTCGACCTCGACTTCTACGAGGACGTGGCGGGCGAGGTGAAAGCGGTCCTGCGCGACTGCGCGGACACCCGCCGCGAGGTGAGCATCGACGAGGCGTACCTCGACGTCACCGACCGGACCTCGTGGGCGGCCGCGGGGGGCGGAAAGGCGGCCGACGGCGGCGGCACCGACCCCGCAGAGCCGCCGCCGAGCAGTGCCGCCGGTCCCGCGGAGGCGCGGACGCTCGCCGAGGGGTACGCCCGCTACGTGAAAGGCCGGATCGAGCGGGAGGCGGGGGTGCCGGGGAGCATCGGCGTCGCGCCGAACATGTCGGCCGCGAAGGTCGCCAGCGACGCCGACAAGCCCGACGGGCTCGTCGTCGTGCCGCCGGGGACGGTCGCGGAGTTCCTCGCGCCGCTGCCGACCGCCGACATCCACGGCGTCGGGCCCGTGACCGAGGAGACCCTCGCGGAGCTGGGGATCGAGACCGCGGGCGACCTCGCCGCGGCCGACCGCGACCGCCTCGCCGCGGAACTGGGCGATCGCGGCCCGGAGCTCTCCCGGCGCGCCGCGGGTGACGACGACCGCGAGGTGACGCCCACGGGCCTCCCGAAGAGCCTCTCGCGGGAGTCGGCGTTGCCGGCGACCGCTGACGAGGCGACGAAGCGGGAGACCGTCTCCGCGCTCGCCGCCGACGTGGCGCGCCGCGCCCGAGAGCGCGGCTGCCTCTACCGCACCATCGGGATCAAGGCGGTCGAGCCGCCGTTCGACGTCAACACCCGCGCTCGGAGCCTCCCGGGGCCCGTCGACGACCCGGACCTTGTCGAGGAGGTGGCGCTCGACCTGCTCGCCGAGTTCGACGAGACCCGGGTGCGGAAGCTTGGCGTCCGCGTCTCCAAGCTCGACTTCGCGGAGACGGACCAGGCGACGCTCGGCGGGTTCGGCGCCGCCGAGAGCGACGGCAACCGGGGCGAGGGCGGGCGGCCGCGTCGCGGCGACCGGGCCGAACGGGGCGACCGCGGCGACGGCGGGAAGCTCACCGACTGGGTCGGCGGCCCGCCAGAGCGCGACGGCGACGAGTCCGGATCGGTCGCAGACCGCGACCGGCGGCGAACCGACGACGGCCAGGCCTCCCTTGGCGACTGGTCGTGAGCCGCGTCCGGCGCGGGGATTTATCACGCGCTCGGAGCGATCCGGACCATGTCCCTCGCTCGCCGCGCCCTCCTCGGCTCGGAACCGGACGGCTCGCCGCGTCAACGTCGACTGCTCGTCCCGCCGCTGCTCTTTCTCGTCTCCTTCGCCGCCTACGCGCTGGGCGTCTTCGCGCACGCCGGCGGGGTCGTGTTCCTCGCGGTCGACGCCGCGGCCCTCGGCGTCCTCGCGACCGGGGTCCTCGCCTATCGAGGGGCCGGGGTCGCGCTCGCGTGGGCCACCGTCTACGGGGCGCTGCTCGCGAGCAACGCCGACCACTACCTGCTGGGCCTGCCGGAGCGGCCATTCGGCGAGCGCGTCGCCGCGCTCGTCGAACTCGACGGGCTCGTCTTCGTCGGGGTCGAGGCCCTCGTGTTGGGAACTGTCGCATGGGTCGCCGGCGCGGTCGCGGCCCGGGTCGTCGACGAGGTTTGTGACCGGCAGCGGGGCGCTCCCGCGGAGTAGCGTCCTCGTCGGACACGCCCGTCAGGCGACGCGCCTGCCGACCGACGCGCCCGCAGACTGACGCGCCCGCCGGGCGAGGGGCCTGCCCACCGACGCGCCCGTGGATCGAGGCGCCCGCCGACTGACGCAGCCGCGGAGTGCGGGGGTTTAGGTGTTCGAGCGCCGACGCGAACGCATGGACGACCTCGCGTGGGAGACGCTCGACACCGACATCGACTACCGCTGTCCCGGCTTCGACGTGCGCCGGGACGAGGTGCGGTTCCCGGACGGCGAGACGGACGGGTTCCACTACGTCGACGAGCCGCCGGCGGTCGTGGTGCTCCCGCTGACCGCCAACGGCGACGTCGTCGTCATCGACGAGTGGCGGCAGGCTGTCGGCCGGGTGAACCGCGGGATCCCGGCGGGGACGATGGAGCCGGAGGACGAGCGGGAGGGGAGCGCGGACGGCGGAGTGACCGACGGCGCGATCGAGCGCGCGGCGGCGCGCGAGCTCGCCGAGGAGACGGGGTACGAGGCCGACGCATTCGAGCGGCTGACGACCGTCGAGCCGACGAACGGGATGGCGAACGCGGTCCACCACCACGTGCTGGCGACCGGCTGCGAGCCGACGGCCGAGCGCGAGCTGGACCACAACGAGTCGATCGCGGTCGAGACGGTGCCGTACGACGACCTGCTCGCCGCGGTCGTCGACGACGAGCTGCGCGACGGACGGGCGGTCACCGCGGTGCTGTGGTACGAGCTGCTCCACCGGTGACCGCGGACCGCGCGCCGGCGAGACGGTCCGCGCGGCTTCCGACACGGACAACCATTTTGCCGGGCGGTCCCTACCTGTGGCAATGACAGATCCCTCCAGCGGCGATCCGGTCTCGGACGGGGGCGTCTCCGAGGAGTTCGACGACGTCGGGCGGGACGCCGTCGACGACGCCGGCGGCCCCGAACGGACCGGCGGGTCGCCCGGTATCGCGGTCGCGACCGCGCTGCTCCTCGGCGTCCTCGGCCCGGTCATCGCGCTCGCGAGCGGCGTGGCCGTCTTCGCGATAGACTCGCTGACCGGCGGGCTCTCCCTGGTCGCGAGCGTGGTCCTTACGCTCGTCCTCGGCCAGTACGTCGCGTTCGGCGGGCTCGCGGTCGGCTACCTCGCGTGGCGCGGCTTCGACCGGGAGGGGATCGTCTCGTACCTCGGCGTCCGGGTGCCGAGCCTCAAGGAGATCGGGCTCGTCCTCGGCAGCTGGGTCGTGATCCTCGTGTTGATCCTCGTGGTCTCGACGATCGTCCAGCTGCTCGGGACGGAGACGGCCGCGAACCAGAGCGCGGAGCTGGCGATGGGGAACCCGGCGATCATCCCGCTTTTCATCGCGGCCTCGTTCCTCGTCATCGGCCCCTGCGAGGAGATCCTCTACCGCGGCGTCGTCCAAGGGCGGCTCCGCGAGTCGCTGCCGGCGGCCCCGTCGATCGTGCTCTCGGCCGCCATCTTCGCGACTATCCACGTGATGGCGCTGACGGGCGGGCTCTCCGCGCGGCTCACGACCGTCTCCATCCTGTTCGTGCCCAGCCTCGTCTTCGGCGCGGTGTACGAGTACACCGAGAACCTCGTCGTCCCCGCGCTGCTCCACGGCCTCCACAACGCCGTGATATTCACCGTCCTCTACGTCACCGTCACGCAGGTCGGTCCGGACGCGATGCCGGCTGTGTTCGGGTTCCTCCCGGTCTGAGCGACCGGATTTCGGTGCGACGGCAATCGGATCGCGTCTCAGTACAGGTCCTCTAGCTCCGATTCGACGTGCGAGTGCTCTTCGGCCGGGAACTCGCCGCTCGTCACAGCCTGCTTGTACGCCTCGACGGCGTCGACCATCTCCGACCGCACGTCCCCGAACCGCCTCGCGAACGGCGGCGACCACTCGCCGAGGCCGACCGCGTCGTTTATCACCAGCACCTGCCCGTCGCAGTCGGAGCCCGCGCCGATGCCGATCGTCGGGATCTCCAGCGCCTCGGTCACCGCGCCCGCGAGGTTCGCGGGGACGTGTTCCAACACGAGCGCGAACGCCCCGGCCTCGGCGTGGTCGCCCGCCAGTTCGACTATCTCCTCGGCCGCCTCCTGCTCGGTCCCCTGTCGGGTGTAGCCGCCGAGGCGGTTCACGTGCTGGGGGGTCAAGCCGAGGTGCGCCATCACCGGGATCCCGACCTCCGTCATGCGGCGCGTGGTCTCGACGGTGTGCGGGCCACTCTCGATCTTCACCGCGTCCGCGTTCGCCTCCTTCAGCAGCCGCCCCGCGTTGCGCACGGACTCGGCCGCGTCGACGCCAAACGAGAGGAACGGCATGTCGGCGACGACGAGGACGTCCTCGGTCGCGCGCGCGACCGCCGCGGTCCGGCTCGCCACCTCGTCGAACGTCACGGGGAGCGTGGAGTCGTAGCCTAAGGCGGCGTTACCCATGCTGTCGCCGACGAGGACGACGTCGATCCCCGCCTCGTCGACGACCGCCGCCGTCGGCGCGTCGTAGGCGGTGAGCATCGTGATCGGGTCGTCTCCCTCCCGCAGTCCCCGCGTCGTGGTCATGCCTCTGAGTCACCCGCGCGACGCCGTAAAATCGTCGGGAACCGGAAAGCGAGCGCGGCGGCGCGGTGGTGTGGCGGCCGACCGCCACCGATTTGCCGCTCCGCCGCGGAGTTCGTCGCGTGCAACCAGTCGAGCGGGCCGAGTACGAAGGCGTCGACTACGCGTGGGTGATGCAGACGACGTTCGTCGTCACCATCCTCGTCGGCGCCCCCGTCGCGGCCCTGCTGTCGACGCTCGTGACGCTGGAGTCGTGGGGCGCGCGCGCCGCGTTCGCGGTCCGGATCGGCGCCCCGATCTGGTTCGTCACCGCGGTCACCGTGGCGCTGTACGCGAGGCGCACCGAGGCCGGCGACGGCGGCGCGGAGGCGGGCAACGCTTCGGGCTCGGATGGTGACGTCGAGCCGGCGGGAGAGGCCGAGTCGGCGGCGAACGAGACGGAGCGGACGGACTGACCGCCCGCGGGGGCGGCTCGCGGCGGTCGCTACTCGGCGAGCAGGTCCGAGACCCACGCGAAGTCGACGCCGCCGCGCTCGGCGGTGACCGCGTCGCTCCTAGAGTCCCCGACGAACAGCGCGTCCTCGGGGGCGGCACCGAGCCGGTCGATCGCCGCGAGCAGCGATCCCGGGTCCGGCTTGTGGCTCTCGACCGTATCTCGGCCGACGATCGCGTCCGAGACGAGCGCGTCACCGAGCCCGTGGGTCTCGACTGCGATCCGACACGCCTCCTCGCAGTTGAGCGAGCAGACCCCGACGGGGGGACGCGAGCCGGCGTCCCCCTCGCCCGCGGTCCCGCCCGCGAGCCGGTCGCCGAGCGGGAGACGGGTCGACTCGCGGGCGCCGGGCCGCTCGTGGAGCGCGATCGCCACTTCGACCTCGTCGCGGATCCCGTAGTCGTCGGCCGCGCCGAGGAGCCCCCACAGCTCCTCGGTCGGCGGGATGAGCGCGCGCTCGGCATAGACGTCGAGGACGGCGTCCGCGACGGCTTCCCAGTCGACCGCGAGTTCGACGAGCGTGCCGTCGAGGTCGTAGACGACCGCGTCGTAGCCGGCGGGGTGAGGGGGACCGCCGTCGGTCACTCGCCGAACACCCCTCGAGCGATGATCGTCTTCTGGACCTCGGTCGTCCCCTCGTAGATCTCCGTGATCTTCGCGTCGCGGTAGAGCCGCTCGACGTCGAACTCGGTCGTGTAGCCGTAGCCGCCGTGGATCTGGACCGCCTCGTTCGTCACCGACATCGCGGCCTCGCTGGCGCGGTACTTCGCCTTCGAGGCGGCGACGCGGTAGTCCTCACCCGCCTCCGCCTGCCGACACGCCTCGCGGACGAGCAGCCGCGCGGCCGACACGTCGGTCGACATCTCCGCGAGCTTGTGCCGGATCGTCTGGATGTCGCCGATCGGGCGGTCGAACTGCTCGCGCTCCTCGGCGTACGACGTCGCCTCGTCGAGCGCGGCCTGCGCGACGCCGACCGCCTGTGCCGCGATGCCGATCCGGCCCTCGGTGAGCGTCCGGAAGGCCGCCGAGAGCCCCTTCCCCGGCTCGGTGAGGCGGTTTTCGGCGGGGACCCGACAGTCGTCGAACGCGATGCCGGTCGTGTCCGACGCGCGGAGGCCGAGTTTCTCCTCCTTTTTCCCGACCTCGAAGCCCTCGGCGTCGGCCGGGACGAGGAACTGGGTGATCGCGTCGTCGTCGGGGGCAGCCTCCCCGTCGTCACCGCTCTCCCCCGCGGCCTTCGCGAAGACGATAGCCACGCCGCCGCGTCGCCCGTTCGTGATCCACTGCTTCTCGCCGTTGAGGACGTACTCGTCGGCCTCGGGGTCGTACGTCGCGGTCGTCGACATCTCCGCGGGGTTCGAGCCCGCGTGCGGCTCGGAGAGGCAGAACATGCCGACCGGCCGACCCGTCTCCGCCATCTCCGGGAGCCACGCCTCGCGCTGCGACTCCGTGCCGAACTCGGCGATACAGGAGGTCGCGAGGCAGTGGACGGAGAGGGCCGTCGCGACCGCGAGCGACCCGTGCGCCAGCGCCTCGTTGGCGACCGCGTAGGTCGTCTCGTCGGCGCCGAACCCACCGTACTCCTCCGGGACGGTCAGCCCCGTGAGACCCAGTTCCGCGAGGCCGTCCCACACGTCCTCCGGGAACGTCTCCGTCTCGTCGGCCGCGGCCGCGGTCGGTCGGACCTCCTCGGCCGCGAACTCCCGGACGAGGTCGCGGACAGCCGCCTGTTCGTCGGTGAGCGCCGACCCGACGCGTGCTCCGGTCATGTCACCGCCTTCGGACCCTCACCGAAAAAGATGCGCGATCGGCGGGACGGGTCCGGCCGTGGCGACTGCGACGGGCGCGACGCCGACCGGCGTCGGCGGCTCCTACTCCCCGATCGCCGTCGGCCCTCCCCTACTCGCCTGCCTCGCGCGCCTCCCACAGGGGGTACAGCTCGTCCCGGGGCGGCTCCGCGAGCGTCTCGCCGTCGACGCTCACGGTCCCCGCCGCCCCCTCGTCCCCCTCGGCGGCCTCGACGACACCGATTTCCGCCCCCTCTATCCCGGCCACGTCGAGCGCGCCGAGCGCGTCGTCGACCCGCTCCGGCGGGACGGTCGCCAGCAGCGCGCCGGAGCCGAACGTCGCGAGGGGGTCGACGCCGAGCGCGTCACAGCAGGCGCGCGTCTCTGAGCGGACCGGGACCGCGTCGCGCTCGACGGCGAAGGCGGCCTCGCTCGCAGTCGCCATCTCGACGAGCGCGGTCGCCACGCCGCCCTCCGTCGGATCGTGGAGCGCGGTCGCCGCGTCGCGGACCGCAGCCGCGTCGGGGACGACGCTCACCTCGTCAAGAAAGCCAGCGGCGGCGTCGAGCGTCGCTTCCGGGACGTCCGCCTCGCGGCACTCCTCGCGGAAGTCGGTCGCGAGGATCGCGGTCGCCTCGATCGCCGCCCCCTTGGTGAGCAGGAGGCGGTCGCCGGGCTTGGCGCCGCCGCTCGACACGAAGCGGTCCGTCGTCCCCAGCGCCGTCATCGAGCAGAGCGGGCGGTCGAGGGCGTCCAGCACCTCGGTGTGGCCCCCGACGACCGCGCAGCCGAGGTCGCGCGCGGTCGCGTCGACCTGCTCTGTGACCGTCCGGAGGCGCTCGGGGTCGTCGTCGGGTAAAAAGAGCGTGTGCGTGAGCCACCGCGGGTCGGCGCCGCTGGCGGCCACGTCGTTACAGGCGACGTGGACCGCTAACGTCCCGACCGACTCCGCGGCCAGCGACAGCGGATCGGCCGCGACGACGAGGGTCCCCGCGGCGTCGCCGAGGTCGATCGCGGCCGCGTCCTCGCCGTAGGCCGGCCCCTGCGTCACCGCCGGGTCGCTCGCGCCGGTCGCCGCGAGTGCCGTCGCAAGCGCGTCGGGTCCCAGTTTGCCGGTCATCGCTCGCGGAGCCACGCCGCGACGGCCTCGGGGTCGGCGTCGAGGCCGCCGCCCTGCGCGAACGTCGGGCCGCCCCCGCCGCCGCCGCCGAACTCGTCGGTGACCGCGCCGATGACCTCGCCCGCGTCGAGTTCGGCGGCGGCCGCGTCGCTGTCGCCCGCGTCGCCGACCGCGACCACGACGAACGGGGCGTCGCCGGCCCCGATTGCGGCGAGGGCGCGGGGACCGTCGTCGCCCCCGACCGCCTCGGTCGCCGGCTCGCGGAGTTCGTTCGGGTCGGCGTCGTCGACGACCCCGATCGCCCAGCGGGCACCGTCGACCTCGGCGGTCGGGAGGTCGCGCAGGCGGGCCGCGAGCAGCTCCTCGCGGGCCGCCCGGAGGTCCGCGTCCAGTCGGTCGGCCTCGTCGCGGAGGCGGGAGACGGCGTCCGGGAGGTCGCCGACCCGCGCGTCGAGCGTCGTCGCGGCGTCGAGTGCGGCGGCGTGGACCGCGCCGAGCTCGTCGATGGCCGTCGGGCCGACCGCGAACTCGACGCGGGTCACGCCCTCGCCGGGGTTCGACCGATCGAGGACCGCAATCGGCCCGATCTCCGCGGTGTTCGCCACGTGGGTGCCGCCGCAGGCCGCGACGTCCCAGGGCTCGGCGTCAGGGTCCGCGCCGCCGCCGACCGTCACGACCCGGACCGCGTCGCCGCCGCTCATCGCGCCCTCCTCGGTCTTGGTGTTGAACGCGATCCCGTCGATGTCGCGGGCCTCGTCGGCCGAGTGGGTCTCCCACGAGACGGGCAGCGAGTCCCAGACGGCGCGGTTGGCGAGCCGTTCCAACTCGATCAGGTCGTCGTCGCCCAGCGGCTCGGCGGTCGTCAGGTCGACGCGGACCTTCGTCTCGGAGATGTCGAAGCCGGCGTAGCCGAGGTCCTCTGCGATCCGGCGCGCGGCCCCGTACAGCACGTGCGAGGCGGTGTGCGCCCGGGCGCAGTAGGTGCGGAACGCGTCGTCGATCAGGCCCGTGACGTCGTCGCCGGGCGCGAGGTCGACGTCCGCGTCGGGGGCGAGCGCGTGGACGACCTCCCCGTCGCGCTCGGCCACGTCGTCGACGAGGTGGCCGTCGAGCGTCCCCCTGTCGGCGGGTTGGCCGCCCGACTCGGGGTAGAAGTACGTCTCGTCGAGGACGACCTCGCGGCCGTCGACGCGGTCGACCGTCGCTTCGAACTCCCGGACCGTCGGCTCGGCCGGCGCGCGTGAAGCGGTCATTGCCGGGTGGTGGGCGCGATCGGATAAATAGGTGGCCGCCGCGCGAGTATTTATAAACGAACGGCGGTGCGGTGGCGCGTGCCGACGAGCGCCCGACAGGGCGCGAGTCGCACGCGCGAGGGACGCGGTGAGCGCTCGGAGAGCGCGAACCGCGAGGTTGGGGAGGCGCGAGGTGCGGTCGCTGTGCGGGGGCGGGACTCGAAGGGGCAGCCGCGAGGGGGCGGCAGGCGTTCACGAGAGCAGAGCTCTCGTGAGCCAATCAGAACGCTCTGCGTTCTGATGACGACGCAAGTAGCGTGGCGCCACGCGCCACGGAAAGCCAGCGGCGGAGCCGCCGGCGGGTGGGAGTCTCG
>JBNJEE010000022.1:0-21602 GCA_051745525.1 Methanobacteriota archaeon
GTGGCGTCGACCGCCGACGAGGTCGAACGCACGAGCAGCCGAGCGGAGACGCTCGCGGAGGACGGCCGAGAGGCGGCCGACGACGCCGCGTCGGCCATGGACGACATCGGCGACGCCGTCGACGAGGTCGCGGACGACGTCGAGGCGCTCCAGGAGCGCGTCGAGGAGATCGACGAGTTCGTCGACGCGATCAACGGAATCGCCGACCAGACGAACCTGCTCGCCCTGAACGCCTCGATCGAGGCGGCGCGGGCCGGCGAGGCAGGCGCCGGGTTCGGCGTCGTCGCCGACGAGATCAAGTCGCTCGCGGAGGAGTCACAGGGGCACGCGAGCGACATCGAGTCGATGGTCGACGGCATCCGCACCGACACCGAGGAGACGGTCGAGAGCCTCTCGGAGACGACGGTACGGGTCGACGAAGGGAGCGAGCGCGTCGCCGACGCGACCGCGAACCTCACCGACATCGCCGAGGCGGTGACGGAGACGGCGGACGGGATCGACGAGGTTTCCGACGTGACCGACGAGCAGGCTGCGGCCGCAGAGGAGATCGCCGCGACGATCGACGGGGTGGTCGAGCAGTCGAACCGGATCAGCGAGCGGATGCAGGAGCTGGCCGCCGAAAGCGAGCGCCAGTCGGCGGCGGTCGAGGAGGTCGAACGGACCGTGCGCCGCCTGTCTGCGGACACCGGCGAGGACGGCGGTCCCCGAGGAGTGTCTCGCACGGACGGCGGTGGGCGACCGACAGAGACGAGCGGCGGGAGTCGAGCGGACGCGTCGGACGGTGGACGGTCGATACCCCCCGGGCTCCCGGAGGGAATGCCAGAGTTCGTGATCGATCGCCTCTCCGAGGCGGAGCTCCGCGCGATCGCGGCCGGAGAGCTGGAGATAGACGACCTGCGGTGAGGCGGCGGCAGTGACGCGCCGCCCGCGTCCCGAAGTTCGCGGCCGCAGCCCGGGCCGGTCTCAGGGCGCGAAGTACGCGTCCGGCCCCCGAACCCCGGAGAGTTCGCGGAGCGGACCGGCGCCGCAGCGATCGCAGGCAGTCGGCTCGTCGGGGTCGTCCGGTTGCGCGAACACCGTCTCGCAGGCGTCGCAGGCGACGTATCGGAGCGCCAGCGACGGAGTCTCTGCCATGGGCCTGATAAGAGGTCGACGCACTTGAAGCGGCGCCCCCGAGCGCACCGCCGTCTACTCGGTTGCGCGTCGCCGGCCGAGCCGCTACTGCCCGGAACCGGGGTCGCCCGACGAGGCGATCCGCGACTCGTACTTCGCCAGCGCCTCGTCGAGCGCCTCGTCGGCGTCGACGCCGGCCGCCTCGGCGAGCGCGAGCAGCGCGAACAGCGCGTCCCCGATCTCGTCGGTCGCGATCGACGCGGCGGCGGGGTTGCGTCCGTAGTCAGTCGAGGTCGTCACCTCCTTCGCGATCTCGCCGACCTCGCTCTCCAAGTCGAGCGCGTGGTACGCGAGGTCGGTCTCTAGCCCGTACTCGTCGACGAACGCCGCGACGCGGTCTTGCTCGTCCATGGGCGTCGCCTCCGCGCGTTCGGACAAGAAGCTCCCGGCTTCGACCGCGGCGCCCCCGGCGATTTCGACCGTGGCGAAGACGGCCGGTCGCGCAACCCCTAAGACGCGAGCGACCGCACAGATCCTATGCGAATCGCTATCTTGGGCGGCACCGGCGACATCGGCGAGGGGCTCGCGCTCCGGCTGGCGGCGGACACGCCCCACCGGGTCGCGGTCGGGTCACGAGAGGCCGAGAAGGCCGAGAACAAGGCCGAGGAGTACACGACCGAACTGGAGAGCCGCGGGCTCGACGCGACCGTCGCGGGCGGCGAGAACGCCGCGGTCGCCGCCGACGCCCGGATCGTCGTCCTCGCGGTCCCGCCGTACCACGTCGGCGACACCGTCGAGGCGGTGGCGGCGTCCCTGGACGACGGCGACGTGCTGGTCTCGCCCGCGACGGGGATGAAACGCGACGACGAGGGGTTCCACTACCACAAGCCCGGCGCCGGCTCGGTGACGACCATCGTCGCCGACGCGGCGCCCGAGGGCGTCGCGGTCGTCGGCGCGTTCCACAACCTCGCGGCCGCGCGACTGGCGAACCTCGACGCCGACTTGGGGATCGACACCCTCGTGATCGGCGACGACGAGGACGCCAAGCGGACGGTGACGGACGTCGCCGAGGGGATCGAGGGCCTGCGCGCGCTCGACGCCGGCGGGATCGCCAACGCACCCGAAATCGAGGGGTTGACGCCGCTTCTCATCAACGTCGCCGCGAACAACGACGGGCTCCACGACCTCGGCGTGCGATTTCGGTAGACCGTCGTTCCGGGCGGGAATTGTTTATAAAAGGACAGCTGGGCGTTCGGTGTGGTTTATAAATGGGATCGAGCGGTAGCGACGCTTTCCGTTCCAGTAATCGATCGCTTATAAATAACTGGCTGCGGATCGGCTGCGGACATCACCAAAGACCCGACCGCTCGCTTATAAATGGATGACGACGGGTCGGCAGCGAACACCGCCAAAGCCCCAGTCGGCTCCGGTCGAGGGCCTCGTTGTCGCCCGAAAATCTCTGATTTTCGGGATGACGAGAGAGCTTTGCTCTCTCGAACCACGCTCCTCGCTCACTCCGTTCGCTGCGGTGTCGCCGGCGGCTCTGCCGCCGGCTACCCGTGGCGCGTAGCGCCACGCTGCTTACTTCGGCCGTCTTCCCGGAGCCGACTGCCCCTTTGAGTCCCACCCCGCACAGCACCGTAGCCTCACGCCTCCCCAGCCTCGCGGCTCACGCTTCGCGGCTTCGCCGCTCGCGTTCGCCGCGTCCCTCGCGCGTGCTCCTCGCGCCCACGGGGCGCTCGCAGGCACGCGCCACCGCGCTAAAGACCGGTGAGTGGCGTCGTCGCCGTCGTCCGAATCCAGCGTTCGCAGGCCGTTCCGTTAGGCCTTTGCGCGCCGGGGCCCTCCGGGCGGTAGATGGAGTATTTGCAGCGTCGGGTCGGGCTGGTCGAAGACCGGATCGAGTCGGTCATCGACGACGTCGAGCCCGACGAGCTGTCCGACGAGGTCGGCCACGTCGTACTCGCGGGCGGCAAGCGCGTCCGACCGGCGGTGACCGTCCTCGCCTGCGAGGCGTTCGACGGCGACCCCGAGGCCGCGGTCGACTTCGCGGCCGGGGTCGAGTTCGTCCACAACGCCTCGCTCGTGATCGACGACATCATCGACCGCTCGGAGGTCCGACGCGGCACCCCCGCCGCGTGGGCCGAGTTCGGCTACGGCCCGGCGATCATCGCCAGCGACGGCCTGCTCGGCGAGGCGTTCGCGCTGTTCTCGACGGACCCCCGCGCGATGCGCACCGTCGCCGAGGCGCTTGTCGAACTCGGCGAGGGCGAGGCGACGGAGCTGGCAGCGCGGCCGACCAACGAGACCGAGTACATGGAGCTGGCCCGCCGGAAGACGGGCGCGCTGTTCCGCGCCGCCGCCGAGCTGGGCGCGGTCGCGGGCGGCGCCGACCCCCACGCGATCGACTCGTTCGGCGAGTACGCCGAGCGCGTCGGCGTCGCTTTCCAGATGCGCGACGACGTGTTAGACGCCACCGCCGACGCCGACGACCTCGGCAAGCCGACCGGGCAGGACGCCGAGATGGACCGACCCTCCGTCCTCCAGGTCACGTCGCTGTCGCCCGAGGAGATCAACGAGCGCGCCCGTGCCGAGTCCGAGCGCGCGCTCGCCGCCCTCGACGAGGCCGACCCGCCCGAGACCGAGGCGATCGAGTACCTCCGCGACCTGGCGGAGTTCGTCGTCGTCCGCGAGCGGTAGGAGAGAGGGCCCGCGCGGTCGTCCGCCGGCTCGCTCAGTCGTCCGCCGGCTCGCCGGTGTCGACCGCCTCCTCGGCCGCCTCGTTCTGGCCGATCGGCTCGCTGTTCCAGTACGCGTGGTCGTCGTCCGACCGGAAGCAAGTCGCCGTCCGGCCGTCGCCGACGTCGTACCCCGGCGGCGCCGACTCCCGGCAGACCCCCCGCGCCTCCGGACAGCGCGTGTGGAACCGGCAGCCGGAAGGCGGGTTCCGCGGCGAGGGCACGTCGCCGTGGAGCGTCTCGAACTCCTCGTCTCTCGCGTCCGTGCTCGCGCGCGGGACGCTCGATAACAGCGCCTTCGTGTACGGGTGCGCGGGGTCGTCGAAGATCTCCTCGACGGGCCCGATCTCGACGATCTCGCCGAGGTACATCACCGCGACGCGGTCGCAGACATGCCGGACCACGCCGAGGTTGTGCGCGATGAAGAGGAACGTGAGCCCGAAGTCGTCCTGAAGGTCCTCGAGCAGGTTGAGGATCTGGGCCTGGACGCTCACGTCGAGCGCCGAGACGGGCTCGTCGAGGACGACGAAGTCGGGGTCCAACGCGAGTGCGCGGGCGATCCCGATCCGCTGGCGCTGGCCGCCCGAGAACTCGTGGGGGTACCGGTCGATCTGGTCGGCGGAGAGCCCGACGCGTTCGAGCAGGTCGCGGGCCGTCTCGCGGCGCTGTCCCTTGTCGGCGACGTCGTGGATCCGGAGCCCCTCCGTTATGATGTCGCCGGTGGTCATCCGCGGGTCGAGACTGGAGAACGGGTCCTGGAACACGATCTGCGCGCGCCGCCGGAACTGGTTCAGCTCCCGGTCGGTCATCCCGCGGACGTTTTGCCCGTCGAAGGTGATATCGCCTGCCGTGGGCTCGCGCAGCCGTAACACTGTCTCGCCGGTCGTCGATTTCCCGCAGCCGGACTCGCCGACGAGCCCCAGCGTCTCGCCCTCCCGCACGTCGAAGGAGACGCCGTCGACCGCCTTCACGCTCTCCGACTCCTGGCCGAGCAGGCGGTCGACGAACGACGGGTCGTCGGCGTAGTACTTCTTCAGGCTGTCGACGGAGAGCAGCGAGTCGCTCATTCGCCCTCACCTCCGTCGGTCGCGGCCCCGTCGTCGGGGTCGGCGGCCTCGCCGGGACCGGTGCCGAAGTAGTCGTCCGGGAGCGCGTCGGCCGGGTCGTACTCGCGGTCCGCGAGGACGCACTTGGCGCCGTGGTCGGCGGCGGCGTCGACGGTCGTCTCCGGCGGCTTGTCGAGGCACGCCTCCATCGCCTTCGGACACCGGTCCGCGAAGTAACACCGGTCGCCCATCTCGGCGTCGAGCAGGCTCGGGACGTTGCCCGCGATCGGTTCGAGCCGCGCCCGCGGGTCGTCCACGTCGGGGATCGAGCCGAGCAGCCCCTGCGTGTACGGGTGGACGGTGTCCTCGAACACGGAGTCGAGCGTGCCGCGTTCGACGATCTCGCCGGCGTACATCACGCAGACGCGGTCGCACATCTCGGCGATGACGCCCAGGTCGTGCGTGATGAGCACGATGCTCATGCCGCGGTCGGCCTGGATCTCCTTCAGTAGGTTCAGGATCTGCGCTTGGATCGTCACGTCGAGCGCGGTCGTCGGCTCGTCGGCGATCAGCACGTCGGGCTCGCCCGCGAGCGCCTGCGCGATCATCGCACGCTGGAGCATCCCGCCGGAGAACTGCCCGGGGTACTCGTCGACGCGCTCCTCGGGGTCGGGGATCCCGACCTGCCCGAGGAGTTCGACCGCGCGCTCCATGCTCTCCTCGCTCGTGTAGTCGCGACCGGGGACAATCCCGTCGAGGAGGAGCTTTCCGAGCCCGTACCCCTGCGTCCGCGAGCGCGTCGAGCGGGGGTTCGCGCGAGCCCGCCGCTGCACCTCGACCGCCTCGGCGATTTGCTCGCCGACCGTGATCGAGGGGTTGAAGCTGCTCATCGGGTCCTGGAAGATGACGCTGAACGACGGCCCGCGCAGCGACCGCCGGACGCTGGGCGGCACGGTGCGGAGGTCGACGTGATCGCCGTCGACCCGCACGGCGTCGTTCCCGCGGAACTCCTCGGCGAGGTCGGGGTCGCGGTACCACACCTCGCCGGCGGTGATCCGGCCGGGCGTCTCGACGAGGTCGACGAGCGACAGCGCCGTCACAGACTTGCCAGAGCCGGACTCGCCGACGACGCCGAGGATCTCGTCCTCTCGGAGGTCGAACGACACCGACTCCACCGCGTTGATCTGCCCCTCCTCTGTGAAAAAGCGGGTCGAGAGGTCCCGGACCGACAGCACGTCGTCGACCGCGGGCGTTCCGCTCGGGGCAGCGTCGTCGACCGGGACGCCGTCGGACGCCGCCGACTCACCGGCGACCGTCCGCTCGGCGTCGCTCATGCGGCACCCCCTTCCCCCTCGATACCGGGGTCTAAGGCGTCACGCAGCCAGTCGCCGAGCAGGTTGATCCCGATCACCGACAGCATGATCGCGAGCCCGGGGATGGAGGCGATCCACCACTGGCCGGAGGAGACGTAGTCGCGCCCCTGCGCGATGTCGAAGCCCCACGACAGCGTCGTCCCGGAGAACCCGAGGAACGACAGCGAGCTCTCTAAGAGGATGATCGCCGCCACCTGCACCGTCCCGAGGACGATGATCGGCGTGATCGCGTTCGGGAGGACGTGCCGGAGGATGATCGTGTTGTCGTCGGCACCGAGCGCGCGCGACGCCTTCACGTACTCTTGGCCGCGCAGGGAGAGCGCCTCCCCGCGGGCGACCCGGGCGAACCACACCCAGTTGACGAGGCCGACGACGATCACCACCGTTATCGGCAACACGAAGCTCTCGGGCATCTCCGACGCGAGCCCGGCGACGACGAAGGGGTCTGGGACGTTGATCGCCGCCCGCCCCCACAGCCCGATCAGCGCGACCGCTAACACGAGCGAGGGGAACGCGAGGCTCACGTCCGCGATCCGCATCAGCGCGTCGTCGACGCGTCCGCGGTGGTAGCCGGCGAGTAAGCCGACCGGCACGCCGATCGACGCCGCCAAGACGGTGCCGAGCACCCCGACGACGAGCGACGTCCGAGCGCCGTACACCACCCGCGAGAACATGTCTCGGCCGAGCCCGTCGGTGCCGAACACGTGGTCGGGGTCGGCCGTAACCTCGACCTCCTCGGTGACGGTCTGGATCTCGCCGTCGACCATCTGCGAGGAGGTCCGCTCCGACGTCTCCGAGAAGCCGATCGGCGGCAGCTCGCTCTGGTCGAGCTGTTGGTCGGTCGGGTTGTGGGGCGCGATGAAGGGGGCGAACACGGCGGTCAACAGGATGAGAACCACCAGTGCCAGCCCGAGCTTCGCGAGCCCGCTCTGTCTGAACTCCTTTTTGAGATTGCGAATGACACGTGAAGAGACCATGTTAGTCGTTCACCACCTCGGGGTCGAGGTAGGCGTACACCAGGTCGACGAGGATGTTGACGAGGACGAAGCTCGTCCCGATGACGATGAGACTGCCCTGTAGCGTCGGCCAGTCCCGGTCGTTGATGCTCTCGATGACCAGCGTTCCAAGTCCGGGCCACGAGAACACCGCCTCCGTGATGACGGCGCCGCCGATCAGCGTCCCGAGCTGGAGCCCGAGGACGGTGATAACCGGGATGAGCGTGTTCCGGAGCGCGTGTTTGTACCGGATCAGGGTCCGCGGGAGCCCCTTGGCCCGCGCGGCCTGGACGTAGCCCTTGCTGAGTTCGTCGAGCATCCCCGACCGGGTCAGCCGGGTGATGAGCGCCATGAAGTACGTCCCCAAGGCGATCGACGGTAGCGTGATGTACGCGAGCCACGCCAAAAGCGTCCCGAACGCCGGCTCCGACCCAACGACCGACAGCGCGACGTCGCCGACGTCGACACCGCGGCCGCTGGTGTTGAAGATGTTGAACTCCACGGCGAAGATCAGGATGAGCATGATCCCGAGCCAGAAGTTCGGCGTCGAGATACCGCCGAGCGACAGCAGCGTCGCGCCGTAGTCGACCGGTTCGTTGCGGCGGGTCGCGCTGATCACGCCCAGCGGAATCGCGAGGACAACGGCGACGACGCTGGCGGCGACGGCCAGTTCGACCGTCGCGGGGAGCCGCCCGAACACGAGCGTCGCGACGTCCTGCCCGCGGATGTAGGAGAACCCCATGTCGCCGCGCAGGAGGTCGAAGATGTACTGGCCGTACTGGATGTACAGCGGCTGGTCGAGCCCCAGCTCGGCGGCGATCGCGTCCCGCGTCTCCTGAGAGGCGTCGAGCGGCGCGACCGCGTTGATCGGGCTGCCGGGCGTGACGAACCGCAGAGCGAACACGACGGTGACGACGCCCCAGACGACCCCGATTCCCTGAAGGCTTCTTTTGAGTGCGAATCTGCCGAATGACATTAATAACGGTGTGAGGGGATGGAGAGGTCGTTACTGCTGGGTCGCCGTGTCCGGGTCGATGAACTCGTCGGCCCGCGGCTCCCAAGAGATGTCGTTCGAGACGCCGTAGACGCTGAACTGCTGGTGCATGAACACCCACGGCGCGAGGTCGTGGGCGAGCTGGTTCGCCTCCTGAAGGATCTCGACACGCTCGTCCGGGTCCTCCGTCGACTCCGCGTCTTCGAGCAGACCGTCCATCTCGTCGTTCTCCAAGACAGTGAGCGCGCCGCTGGAGGAGAGCAGCGGCGTCAGGGTCTGGCTGGCGTCGAACTCACCGTTCCCCCACCCGAGGAGGTTGAAGTGCGGGCGGTCCTCGATGTCCGGCGCGGTGACGTCCTGAACCAGCGAGGAGAACTCCCGCTGCTCGACCTCACAGGAGACGTTCGACAGCGAGTCGATCTGGCTGGCGGCCGCCTGCGCGATGTCGACGTCGCGGAGGTAGCGCCCGATCGGCGTTTCGAGGGTGATCTCGACGCCGGCGTGGCCGGACTCCTCGACGAGCCGCTCGGCCTCGTCGGGGTCGTACGGGTACGGGTCGATGTCGGGGTTGTAGCCGACGTGTTCCTCAAGGGTCGGCTGCGCGGTGACGTTGCCGAAGCCGTTGAGCACGTTCTCGATAATGCTCTCGACGTCGACCGCGTAGTTCAGCGCCTGCCGGAACTGCTGGCTGGAGAACGGCTCCACGTCGTAGCGCATCTGGAGGAAGATGATGCGCGCGCTCGCCACCGAATTGATCGTCGCGACGTCGGAGTCGTTCACCCGGGAGACCTCGTTCGGCGGGACGTTCGTCACGATGTCCGTCTCCTCCGCGAGCAGCTGGTTGACCCGCGTGCTCGACTCGCTGGAGGCGCTCATAGTGAGCTCGTCGACCTCGGGGGCGCCGTCCCAGTACTCCTCGTTGGGCTCGTAGACGACCTCGTTGCCCGAGTCGTACTCGGAGAGGCGGAACGGCCCCGTGCCGTTGGCGTTCCGGTTGATGTAGTCGCTGCCGTTCTCTTCAACCCACGACTGCTGCATGACGGGGCCGTTCGTCGCGAACAACTGGAAGGCGATCGGGTTGAATCCCTCGAAGGAGACGGTCACCTCGCCGTCGCCGGTCGTGACCTCCGACACGGAGCCGAGGTCGTTCGACTGCGGGCTGGCGAACCCGACGTCCTCGAAGACGATACGACGGATGCTGTACCGGACGTCTTCCGGTGTGACTTCGTCGCCGTTGTGGAAGGTGAGTCCGTTGCGCAGCAG
Source organism: Methanobacteriota archaeon (assembly GCA_051745525.1). Classification (GTDB taxonomy): domain Archaea; phylum Halobacteriota; class Halobacteria; order Halobacteriales; family Haloferacaceae; genus Halorubrum. The sequence goes on from JBNJEE010000022.1 coordinate 9,523, forward strand.
GAACCGGACGCTGCCGTCGTCGGTGCGCTCCCAGTCTTCTGCGAGGCCGGCGATGATACCGCCCTCCTTGTCGCGGTCGAGCAGCCCATCGTACAGCTGGCCGACGATGATCTCCGTGTTCGTCTCGGCGTGGTCCTGCGGGTCGAGCCCGGAGTCCATCTGGCCCATGGTGACGCCGACCTCGAAGGCGTCGCCCCCGTCGGAGCCGTCGTCGCCGTCCGACCCGTCATCGCCGTCCGACCCGTCGTCGCCGTCCGACCCGTCGCTGCCGTCCGACCCGTCGCCACCGTTTCCGGAACAGCCCGCGAGACCGACAGCACCGGCCGTTCCCGCGTACTTGAGCACCGTCCGCCTGTCAACGTGATCGTCGTTGTCAGTAGACATAGACGATACCATACGACAGAGCGTTATGAACCTACCGGCGGCCACAGCGTCTGTCACTACCGCCTGCTGGCGATCCGCTGACAGAACCGCCGCGGAACCGGGAGTACGGCGGAAAACCGGAGTGTTCGAGCGCGGCCGGAAACCGACGCTTATGTACGGACGCCCGCGGTATGCGAACGATATGGACGGACCCGATCCCGGACCGCGCTGGGACGCGGTCGAGGAGGACGCGGCGTCGACGGCGGCGGCGTACCGAGAGCGCGGCTGGACCGCCATCGCGGGCCATCCCGGGCAGGTGAATCCCGTCGCGGACGCCGCCCGGATCGACGTGCTGTTGCCCGGGTCGGAGTTCGACGCGGCGCTAGACGCCATCGACGACGCCGCGATCGACGGCGTCGACGTGTACGCGGGCGCCGCCGGGGGGATCGCGTACCGGCTGGTGGTCGCGACCGACGAGGCGGCGCAGGTGGCGCTCTGCGTCCCGACGTACCTCGGGGGCGACGACCTCGCCTCGCTTCGCACGGCCGCCGAGGCGGCGGGGACGCTCACCATCCGACTGCGCCCCCTCGACGACCGCGACCACGTCGAGATCGCGATCGACGACCCCGCGGTGTTCTTCGACGCGCCCGAGGCGTAAGGCGGTCGCCGGAGCGACAGACGGGTCGCCCCGTGAGAACCACACATGTGGGTATCTTCCGAACGTGTAACTTCGACGTATTCATAGTTGTGCGATCACGATCATCCGTATGAACCGCGCAGAGAAGGCGGCCCTCCAGCTACAGGCGGTCGCCGTGTTGCGAATGCTGAAGGAGACCCGAACGTACGAGGAGCTGTCGGACGTGACCGGGCTGCCCGCGGGCGACCTGAACCGGTATGTCAACGGCCACGTGCTGCCCGGAACCGACCGCGCGAGCGAGGTCGTCGAGTCGGTCGGGCGGGAGGCGCTCGCCGACGAGCTGGTCGCGCGCGTCGAGTTCGACGACGAGGGGTACGTCGACAACTCCGGCGTCGTCTTCGACCAGTCGTTCCTCGACCTCGTGGCGCCGGTCGCGGCGGAGACGTTCGAGTTCGAGTCGCCGGACGTGGTCCTGACGGCCGCGACCGACGGGATCACGCTGGGGGCGGCGATGGCCTCCTTCTTCGACGCGCGATTGGCGTACGCGAAGAAGTCGAAAGAGACTGCGGTCGAGGAGTTCATCGAGTCGCGCCAGCGGCTCGCCTCCGGCATCGAGCTCACCTACTACCTCCCCGCGAGTGCCGTCGACGCCGGCGACACGGTGTTAGTCGTCGACGACCTGATCCGCTCGGGCGAGACCCAAGAGCTCCTCTTGGACATCGCCTTACAGGCCGACGCCGACGTCACCGGCGTGTTCGCGCTCATCGCCGTCGGCGACGAGGGGATGGACCGCGCGCGAGCGATCACCGACGCGCCGGTCGGCGCGCTGACGACGTTCGAGTAGCCACGTTCACGCATACTATTCGGATATAAACAGGATCGTACCCCACTTTGATCCACATCTGCGCATAACCGAGCGGGGCGTTCAGCAAGGCTTATCACGTGATCCGCGGGAACCTCCACCCGTTCAATGGGGCTTTCAGACACGCTGGCCGCGCGGTTCGACGTGGAGGCGCACGGATCGGACGTCCGCACCGAACTGGTCGCCGGGCTCACGACGTTCCTCGCGATGTCGTACATCATCGTCGTGAACCCGTTCATCCTGGCCGACGCCATCCAGATCCCGGGCTACGAGTTCTTCGAGGTCGTCCAGATGATAGCCATCGCGACCGTCCTCTCGGCCGCGGTGGCGACCGGGGTGATGGCGCTGTACGCGAACCGGCCGTTCGGGCTCGCGCCGGGGCTCGGGCTCAACGCCTTCTTCGCGTACACGGTCGTTATCGGGTTGGAAGTGCCGTGGCAGACGGCGCTCGCAGCGGTGTTCGTCGAGGGCGTCCTGTTCATGCTCCTCACCGCGGTCGGCGCGCGCGAGTACGTCATCCGGCTGTTCCCGGAGCCGGTGAAGCGCTCGGTCGGCGCCGGTATCGGGCTGTTCCTGCTTTTCATCGGGTTTCAGGAGCTCCAGATCGTCGTGCCGGACGACACGACGCTCGTCACGCTCGGCGGGGTCTTTGCGAATCCGTGGGCGATCCTCGGGATCTTGGGGCTGGTGCTGACGTTCGTGCTGTGGGCGCGCAACGTCACCGGCGCCATCGTCATCGGCATCGCGACGACGTCGATCGCCGGGTGGGCGCTCACCCTCGGCGGGTTCTTCGCCCGCGGGACGGTCACCCCGGAGACGCTGCCGTCGGCGCAGTACGACATCACGCCGCTCGCGGGCGCGTTCGTCGACGGCCTCGGCCAGATCGACCCGCTCACGTTCGTCCTCGTCGTGTTCACGTTCTTCTTCGTCGACTTCTTCGATACCGCGGGGACGCTCATCGGCGTCTCGCAGTTCGGTGACTTCCTCGACGAGGACGGTGATCTCCCCGACATGGACAAGCCGCTGATGGCCGACGCGGTCGGGACCACGTTCGGCGCGATGGTCGGCACCTCCACGGTGACGACGTTCATCGAGTCGTCCGCGGGCGTCGAGGAGGGTGGCCGCACCGGGCTCACCGCCCTCGTCGTCGCCGCGCTCTTTCTCGCGTCGCTCGCCGTGATCCCCGTGGTCGCCGCGATCCCGGCGTACGCCTCCTTCATCGCGCTGATCGTCGTGGGCGTGATGATGCTTCAGGGGCTCGTCGAGGTCGACTGGCAGGACCCGGCGTGGGCCGTCTCCGCCGGGCTCACCGTCACCGTGATGCCGTTCGCCTACTCTATCGCGGACGGGCTGGCAGCCGGCATCATCGCGTACCCGATCATCAAGCTCGCGGTCGGTGAAGGCGACGAGGTCGCGCTCGGCCAGTACGCCATCGCGGCGCTGCTCGCGGTCTACTACGTCCTCTCGACCGCGGACCTCATCCTCTGAGGCGAGCGAAGCGCCGCGACGGACGTTCCGCGCACCGTTTTTCGAGCTTATAACTTTCCACGAGCGGGAGCGGCGGATTTTATAAAAGACTGATAAAAAGCGGATGCGGTGGCGTGCGCCTGCGAGCGGCCGCCACCGGCGGCCGCGAGTCAGCACGCGCGAGGGAGTCGGTGGTCCGGAGCGAAGCGGAGGACCACCGACGAGGCTGGGGAGGCGTGAGGTGCGGTGCTGTGCGGTGCGGGACGCAAATGGGCGGCCGCGAGGCGGGCGGGGCTTTGGCGATGTTCACCGCGAGATCGGGAGTGCGTATTTATAAGCAAACAGCCGGGGCTTTGGCGGTGTTCGCCGTCGATCTGTTGACGGCTTTTATAAATGAACGACTGAGTATTCGGAACGGTTCACCGCTGTTTCGACAGCACGAGTTCGTAATGAGATTCCAACGGATCCGTCTCGGTCAAACGCGCACGGCAGAACGCTCTTGAGCCGCCGGCGCGCATCCCGACCGAGGCGACAGAAACAGTGACAGACCAGTCCGACGAGTTCCGCGTAACCGTCGCCGACCGCGAGCGACACGCGAGCGACCCTGCCCGCGAGCTCGCGCTCGACTGCGTCGTCGCCGGGATCGAGGCGGCACACCCGAAGCGAGTCGTCGCGGACGCCCTCTCTCTGGAGGACGATCGGCTCGCGGTGACGAGCGTCGACGACACCTCGACCACCGGCGATCTCGACGCGTACGACCGCGTGCTGGTCGTCGGCGCGGGCAACGCGGCGGGCCACTTCGCGGCCGCGGTCGAGGAACTCCTCGGCGACCGGATCGACGGCGGCGCGGTCGTCACGGACGACCCGGTCGAGACCGAGCAGATCGCGGTCCTTCCCGGCGACCACCCGACGCCGAGCGAGGCGGGCGTCGAGAGCGCCCGGCGGGTGCGCGAGGTCGCGGTCGACGCCGGCGAGGACGACCTCGTGATCGGGCTGATCACGGGCGGCGGGAGCGCGCTGCTGGCCGGCCCGGCGACCGGCGTCGGTCTCGGCGACCTCCGCGGAGCGACGGCGGCGCTGCTGGCGCGCGGCGCGACCATCTCGGAAATCAACGCGGTCCGGAAACACCTCTCGGCAGTGAAGGGCGGGCGGCTCGCTCGGGCGGCCGCGCCCGCCGACGTTCTCGGCCTCGCGATCAGCGACGTGACCGGCGACGACCCGGCCGTGATTGCGAGCGGCCCGCTCTCGCCCGACCCGACGACTTTCGCGGACGCGCTCGCGGTCCTCGACCGGTACGCGGTCGACGCCCCGGGGGCCGTGACCGACCGGCTCGAACGCGGCGCGGCGGGCGAGCTCGCGGAGACGCCGAAGCCGGGCGAACCCGCGTTCGACGGCGTCGACGTTCGAGTCGTCGCGAGCGCGCGCACGGCCCTGAACGCGGCCCGCGAGGTCGCCGCGGCGAGGGGCTACGAGCCGCTCGTGCTCTCCTCGCGGGTGCGCGGCGAGGCGCGCGATGCGGCGAAGACGCACGCGGCGGTTGCCGAGGAGTGCCGCGCGGTAGGGGAGCCGGTCGCTCCGCCCGCGGTCGTCCTCTCGGCGGGCGAGGTGACGGTGGCGCTCGGCGACGACCCCGGAACGGGCGGCCCAAATCAGGAGTTCGCGCTGTCGGCCGCGCTCGAACTCGGCGCCGGAGGCGGCGACGCGGGAGCGGGCGGCGCAGGAACGGGCGACGCGACGGCCGGAGACGAGGCCGAGGTTGCCGTCGCGAGCGTCGACACCGACGGGATCGACGGCGCCACGGACGCGGCGGGGGCGCTCGTCGACGACCGCCTCGTCGGGGACGGTGGCGCGCTCACCCGCGAGAGAGCCGAAAAAGCGCTCGACGCGCACGACGTCTACCCGCTTCTCGACGGGGCGGGCGCGCTGCTCCGGACCGGCCCGACCGGGACGAACGTCAACGACCTGCGGGCGGTGGTGATCGTGGAGCGCAAGGCGCGTTCGGACGAGGGCGGCGCGCGTCCGAGCAGTCCCGACGCGAGTTCGGAAGACACTAAGTGACGAGCGGCAAATTCTGCGGTATGCAGACGCTGCTCCTCAATTCGGACGACGTCGACGAGAACGCCGAGATGGACCGCGTGATCGACGCGGTCCGCGGCGCGTTCACGGCCTACGAGCGCGGCGACGCCAAGATGCCGGCGAAGTCGTACATCGACCTCCCCGAGTACAACGGCGACTTCCGGTCGATGCCCGCCTACCTCGACGTGCGCGAGGAGGACGTCGCGGAGGAGACCGAGACCGGCGACGGCTGGGACGCTGCCGGGATCAAGTGGGTCAACGTCCACACCGACAACCCCGACGACCACGACCTCCCGACCGTGATGGGGACGATGATCTACTCGGACCCCGAAACGGCGTTCCCGCTGGCGGTTCTCGACGGCACGACGCTGACGATGAAACGCACCGGCGCGGCCGCCGCGGTCGCCACCGACCACCTCGCGGTCCCCGACGCCACCTCGCTGGGGATCGTCGGCGCCGGCGTCCAGTCGTACACGCAGCTGGAGGCGATCGCCGCGGTGCGCGACATCGAGGAAGTCGTGATCAGCGACCTCGACGAGGAGCGCGTGGCCGACTTCATCGACGCATTCGAGGACCGGTTTGACGTGCGCGCGGGCTCGGTCTCGGAGGCCGGCCACTGCGACGTCCTCTCGACGGTGACGCCGGTCGAGACCCCGATTGTCGGCCCCGAGGACGTGGGCGAGCACACCCATATCAACGCGATGGGCGCGGACGCCGAGGGCAAACACGAGCTCGCGGACGACCTCCTCTTGGACGCCACGGTCGTCATCGACGACCACGAGCAGTGCACCCATTCGGGCGAGATCAACGTCCCCTACGCCGCGGGGACGCTCACCGACGACGACATCTACGGCGAGATCGGCGAGATCGTCGTCGGCCGCCGCGCGGGCCGTCCCGGCACGCCGGGCACGCCCGCCGACGCCGACGGCGTGCGCGGCGTCAGCGTCTTCGACTCGACCGGCCTCGCGATCCAGGACGTGGCGGCCGCGCGCGTCGTCTACGAGCGCGCCGACGAGCTGGACAACGGGTACCCGTTCGACCTGCTCGGTCTCGACGGCTGAGTTCGATCAGCCTGCTCGGCCCCGGCGGCTAGGGTACAGCTGACGCGCGGATTTTTCACCGCAGGCACCCTATTCGAACCGTGAAACTCGTCAGCGTCGCCGCCGTCGGAGAGAACCGCGTGATCGGGAACGAGGGGGAGGTGCCGTGGCCCCACATCGAGGCGGACGTCAGGCAGTACCGCGAGCGCGTCGCTGGCTCGCCGGTGATCTTGGGCCGCCGCACGTTCGACTCGATGCGCGGGGACCTCCCCGGAAGCCGCCAGATCGTCGTGAGCCGGAGCGTCGACGCCGTCGACGTCCCGACCGCAACGGTCGCGAACGGCGACGACGAAGCGATCGCACTGGCTCACGAGGCCGCCGACGAAATCGGGGTCGACACCGCCTACGTCCTCGGCGGCGGCGGGATCTACGCGCTGTTCCAGCCGCGCCTCGACGGGATGGTCCTCAGCCACGTCGACGGCGCCTACGAGGGCGACACGCGCTACCCCGAGTGGGACAAGGCCGACTGGGAGATCGCGGAGGAAACGGCGTACGACCGCTTCACGCTGCGCGAGTGGGCGCGTCGGAGACGCTGAGCTGCGCTCGCCGACGGCGGCGACGCCTACGAGCGGTCGGCGCGCTCCTCGGCGTACCGTTCGAGCTGTAGGGCGGTGCTGTCGGCGAGCCGGTCGACCGCGGACTCGACGCCGCGTTCGCGGGCGTCGACGGACGCCTCGGCGACGAGCGTACGAATCGTGTCGAACGGGCCGATCCGAGCGCCGGTCGTGGCGACGCCGTCCTCGGCGTCGAGCAGTTGCTCGATCGCGGTGCGGTAGCCCGGGTTCTCGTCGAACCACCCGTCGCGGTCAAGGCGGTCGACCGCGCCCTCGTGGACCGGGAAGTAGCCGGTCTCGCGGTGCCAGCGCGCCTGCCGCTCCGGCGCCGCGAGCCAGCCGAGGAACGCAACGGCGGCGCGCTGCTCGGCCGAGGACGCGCCGTCAGCGACCCACAGCGACCCGCCGCCGACGACGACGCCGTGCCGCTCGTCGGCGACTGGGAAGTAGCCGACGCCGACCGGGAACGAGGCCCCCTCTCGGACGCCGACCATCGCGGAGGTGGAGCCGATCAGCATGCCGGCGCGCCCCTCGTGGAACGCCTCGCGGGCCTGGCCGCGGGCCTCGATGCCGGGGTCGTGGTAGAGGCCGTCGGCCGCCATGTCGGCGATCCAGCGGTAGACGCGCTCGCCGACCGGTCCGTGGAATCGGCTCTCGGTCGGCGTGCCGCCCCGCCCGTTGTCGGCGTTGACGAGCGGCTCGCCCGCCTCGGCGAACCACTGCTCGACGAACCATGAGTATGTCGCGAAGGTGATCCCCGTCTCGGTCGCGCCGGTCTCGACGAGCCGCTCGGCGCAGCGGCGGACCTCGTCGAACGTCTCTGGCGGGTCGTCAGGGTCCAATCCGGCGCGCTCGAACGCCGCGCGGTCGTAGTACAGCACGGGCGTCGACGCGTTGAACGGCATCGAGTGGAGGACCCCGTCGGTCCGGTAGTAGTTGGCCACGGGGTCGAGCAGGTCGTTGGGACGGAACCCCAACCCCGGGCCGGTTGCGTCGCCGGCGCCGCCGACCCCGCCGGGACCCCCCGCGTCGAGGAGTCGCTCGACGGGCGTGAACGCCCCGCTGTCGAGCGCGCGCTGGGTGCCGATCTCGTAAAGGTGCGCGATCGCCGGCGGGTCGCCCCGCTCCGCCGCCGCGAGCGTCGCCTCGAACACGCCGCGGTAGCTCCCCTTCGAGGAGGGCCGGACCGCGACCCCGTCGGTCTCGGCCGCAAACTCGGCGGCGAACTCGACGAGGAGCCGCGCCTTGCGGCCGCCGAACGCGTGCCAAAAGTCGAGGACGACCGCGTCGTCGGCCGCGGCGCCGTCCGCGTCGTAGGCGTCGAGCGCGTCGTCGAGGGTCCCGGTCCGGTCGGAGAGCGTCGACGCCCCGGCGGCCACCTCCGCCAGCGACGTCTTCTGGGCGTGCGCGACCGCGGTGGCGTCGCCCGCGTCCGCGGCCGTCTCCTCCGCGAGGTCGCCGACCGACTCGACCGCGTCGACCACCGCCTCGATCGAGGTCGCCTGATCGTCGGTCGCGTCGCGGATCTCCTCGACGCCGCTCGTCGTCTCCTCGACGTCGGCGGCGAGGTCGGTGAACGCCTCCAGCGCCTCCTCGGCGGTGGTTATCCCCTCGTCGGCGCGCTCGCGCATCTCGGCCATCTCGTCGACGGTCGCGTCCGTCTCCGCGCGCACCGACCGGATCGACGACTCGATCTCGCTCGTCGCGTCCCGCGCCTCCTCCGCGAGGCTCTTGACCTCCTCTGCGACCACCTCGAAGCCGGCGCCGGCCTCGCCCGCGCGGGCGGCCTCGATCGAGGCGTTGAGCGCGAGGATGTTCGTCTCGTCGGCGATGTCCTGGATCAGGTCGGTGATGTCCTCGATCGCCGCGACCTCCGATTCGAGGGTCTCGACGCGGTCGAGGGCCTCCTCGGTCCGCTCGTCGACGACGCGGAGCTCCTCGATGGCGGCGGTCGCGGCGTCGGTCCCCTCGTCGGTCCGCTCGGCGACGCCGGCGGCGGTCTCGGCCACCTCGTCCGCGGAGGCGGCGACCTCCTCGGTGGCGGCCGAGACGGTCTGGAGCTCGCTCGTCGCGGCCGCGATGTCGTCGCGCTGGCGGGTCGCGGCCGCCTCGATGTCGTCGACCGCGCCGTACACCTCGTCGCTTTGGTCTTTCGCCCGGTCGACGTTCGACCGGACGTGCTCGGTCGCGCCCGCGACCTCGTCGCCGAAGCCGTCGGCGGCGGAGACCGTCTCCGCAATCCCGTCGACGAACTCGTTGAGCGTCGCCGCGAGCGCCGCCGCCTCGCCCTCGGGCTCCTCGGTCGGAAACCGCGCCCCGAGGTCGCCGTCGGCGAGTCGGTCCGCGACCTCGCGGAACGCGGAGACCGGTACCTCGTCCCCGGCGGCGGTCCGGGGGGCCGTCGTCTCCTCGGACGCGACCCCGCCGTCGGTGGTCGCGTCGGCGTCGGTCGTCGCCGTCGAGCCGTCCCCCTCGGCGGAACCGCTCTCGGATTCGAAACGCGCGTCGTCACTGTCCATTTGTCGTCACTCGCCCACGGGGGTACATAAGGCTCAGAGTCGAATTATCCCGGCTGATAGCGACCGCGACGGCTCAGTTCGACGGGGCCGACTCGCCGCCGTCGACCGGCTCCGCGAAGCCGAACCGCGGCTTGACGTCGGTGACTTCGACCGCGAGCGTCTCGCCGACGTCGCCGTCGACGAACAGCGTGTACCCCTCGACGTAGGCGATGCCGTCGCCCTCGTCGCCCTCCTCTTCGATCGTCACCTCGACGCGGTCGCCCTCGGCGACCGGCGAGGTCGTGTACCCCTTCGCGACGAGGTACACCTCGGAGGAGGAGTCACGCGAAGCGGGCGGCGAGACGGTCCGGACGTACTGGAAGGACGCGGCGACGTCGTCGCGGAACGCGTCGAGGTCCTCGCCCTGGAACACCTTCACGAGGAAGTCGCCGCCGGGCGCGAGCAGCTCCTCGGCGGTGTCGAGCGCCTGCCGCGCGAGGTGGACCGACCGCGCGTGGTCGAGGGAGTACTCGCCGGTCATATTTGGCGCCATGTCGCTCGCGACGACGTCCGCGCCGCCCTCGCCGACCGCCTCGCGCAGGTAGTGGCGGGTGCGTTCCTCGGTCATGTCGCCGCGGAGGGTCTCGATGTCGTGGTCGTCGAACTCGTCGATGCGCTGGAGGTCGACGCCGACGACCGTGCCGCCCTCGCCGACCGCCTCGGCGGCGACCTGGAGCCACCCGCCGGGCGCGGCCCCGAGGTCGACCACGGTGTCGCCAGGGGCGAGGAGGTCCGCCTCCTCGTCGAGCTGTTTCAGCTTGTAGGCGGACCGGGCGCGGTACCCCTGCTGTTTAGATCGATTGTAGTAGTCGTCTTTCCCGCTCATGTATCGATCACCGCGGCTCGGGAGAGAGCCGCCGAAATCGAGGGCGAAGTAGCGCTCATACCCGCAACGACGGGGGCGACCCGGAAATGAACGTCGAATACGGGCGCGGGCCGATCGCCGCGGGCCAGTTCGGCGGTAGGCCGACAGCGGGCGGCTACTCGCGTCCGGGTCGCAGCCACGCCGCGAGCCGCTCGACGACGGACGCGACCGCGGAGAGGAATCCCCGTCCGTCGTCCGTCGCCGATACGATCGGGGACGACTCGGCCGAGCGGTCGGGCGACCGTCGGGCCGCGACGATCGACTCGTAGTTGTCGATCACTTGCTGGCGCTGCCGCTCTTTCGACTCGACCTTCGCTTCGAGGGCCTCGACCTCCGCTTCGAGCGCAGCCACCTCGTCCGCGAGCGCCCGGACCCGCTCGGCCGGCAGGTCACGGTCGGCCGCGCGGGCGTCGTCGCGGACGCACTGGTCGCCGCCGGGCCGACCGTCGGCGTTCGAGCGAGCGCCCGCCGACGCGGTCGATCGGAGCTGCGGACCGTCGATCGAGTCCACCGCTTCGACGTCGATACTCCCCGAGTCGAGGGAACCGGACGTTGAGGGCATCATCAGTGGGAAACATGTGTACACATACCACACTGAAAAAGCTCAGTCAGCCGCGAGTCGGACGCGCCGCTTGCGGTCGGTTCACTACGACTCGCGGCCGCCCACCGACAGTTTCCCGTCGAGGCGATCCGGGCTCTGGTCCGCGGCGTCGCCCACCTCTCCCGCCGGCCGGATCGCGAATCCGAGGCCCTCGTAGAACGCCCGCAGGTCGGCGTCGAACCGAGCGGTGGCCGTTTCGACTGCGGGGTCCGACTCGCCCCGGTCGACCGCGGCCGCGACGAGCGCGGATCCGATCCCCCGGCCGCGACGCGCCCGTCTGACCGCCACGGCGTCGACGTGAAGTCGGTCCGGATCGGGGCGTACGGCGACTAAGGCGCCGACGGCCCCGCCGGTCCGCGTCGAGCGCGCGACGAGCGCGTCGCCCGCGGCGATCCGGTCGTCGACGGCGTCAGCGTCGGTCTCCAGCATCGCGGCGTCGAGAATTCGGAGGACTGCGAGGCGGTCGTCGGGGGTCGCGGGCTCGACGGTCACGTCCGCGGGCGGGGCGGGGAGGTCGGGCGGGGCGGGGAAGTCGTCCGGGGAGGGCGAGTTTTCCGGACCGCGCTCATCGGTCACGCGCCGCCGTCCGTCGCGCCGCCCTTTATCAGTCGGAGGACACGCACCTCCGCGGCGTCGACGACGCGGTCGCCCGGGACCGGGGAGCCGTCGACCAGCGCTGACGCCTCCTGCGGGTGGTAGCCCGCGGCGCGGACCAGGTCGTCGTACGTCGCGTCGGCGGCGAGGCTGTACTCCTCGGTCCCCTCGCCGACGACCTCGACGGTCACGTCCATGGGCGCCGTAGCGGTCGGGCGGGCGTCAATCGCACGGTTTCCGGACGCTCGGCGGTACATGGCCTACGCGACGAACGCCGCCAAAGCCCCAGCCGCTCGTTTTTAAATGGATGTTGGCACATCGGCGGAGAAGACCTCCAAAGCCCCAGCCGCTCGTTTTTAAATAGGTGACTACGGATCGGCGGCGAACACCGCCAAAGCCCCAG
>JBNJEE010000134.1:0-6800 GCA_051745525.1 Methanobacteriota archaeon
CCCGCACTGCCGCCGCGGGGCCGGCAACGTCTGCGAGGACGGGCGCGCGCTCGGGTTCGAGGCCGCGGCCCCGGGCGCGTTCGCGGAGCGCGTGGCGGTCCCGGCGGCAGACTACAACCTCGTCGAGCGCCCCGACTGGCTCGACGCGACCGCGGCCGCCGCGCTCGGCTGTCGGTACATGACCGCCTATCACGCTCTCGCCGAGCGGACGACCGTCCGCGGCGGGGACGTCGTCGCCATCCACGGTTGCGGGGGCGTCGGGCTCTCCGCGGTCCAGATCGCGGCGGCGCTTGGCGCGCGCGTAGTCGCGGTCGACGTCGACGACGAGGCCCTCGCGCTCGCGAGCGAGTTCGGCGCGGCAGCGACCGTGAACCCGGAGTCGCTGCCGGGGGAGCGTTCAGTCCCCGAGTACGTCCGCGACCGCACCGACGGCGGCGCCGACGTCTCCATCGACGCCTTGGGGATCGCGGAGACCTGCCGCAACTCGGTCCGGTCGCTGCGCCCGCACGGCACGCACGTCCAGGTCGGGCTCACCACGGACGCCGAGCGCGGCGAGGTCTCCTTGCCGACCGACTGGATGACCCGGTGGGAGATCTCCTTTCTCGGCTCGCGCGGGATGCCGCCGACGAGCTATCCGGACCTGTTCGCGCTGATCGAGGCAACCGGGATCGACCCGGGCGATCTGGTCTCTCGCGAACTGTCGCTGTCGGCGGTCTCGGACCGGCTGGCGGCGATGGACGAGTACGACGCGCGCGGCGTCGAGGTCGTCACCGAGTTCTGAACTCCGAGCGGCCGCTCACAGCAGCCGGGAGAGGAACTGCCGGCCGCGATCGGTCGACGGCTCGTCGAAGAACGATTGCGTCTCGCTCCGCTCGACGACCCGGCCGTCGGCCATCAGGACGATCCGGTCGCCGACCTCGCGGGCGAACCCCATCTCGTGGGTGACGAGGACCATCGTCATCCCGTCGGCCGCGAGTCCCTCGATCACGTCGAGCACCTCGCCGACGAGCTCGGGGTCGAGCGCGCTCGTCACCTCGTCGAACAGCATCACCTTCGGTTCCATCGCGAGCGCGCGAGCGATAGCGACGCGCTGCTGTTGCCCGCCCGAGAGCGCGCCGGGGTACGAGTCGGCCTGGTCGGCGAGTCCGACCCGGTCGAGGAGGTCCGCCGCGACCTCCTTCGCTTCGGTCTCCGGCTCGCCTTTCACCTTCTCGGGCGCGAGCGCGACATTCTCCAGCGCGGTCTTGTGCGGGAAGAGGTTGAACGACTGGAACACCATCCCGATCTGCTGTCGGATCGCGTTGACGTCCGTCTCGATCACCGACTGCCCGTCGAGGCGGATGTCCCCGCCCTGGATCTCCTCCAGCCGGTTCGCACAGCGGAGCAGCGTCGACTTTCCGGAGCCGGAGGGGCCGATGACGACGACGACCTCCCCCTCGTCGACGTCGAGGTCGACGTCGTACAGCACCTGCGTGTCCCCGAACGACTTGTCGACGTCGTCGAACTCAACGAGCGGGCCCGTCACGTCTCCTCACCTCCGTCGGCGTCGCCGCCGGTGCCGAGCCCCGACAGCCGACCGAACATCCGGCTGTCCGAACCCCAGTCCGACCGGCGTTCCAGTCCGTTGACGAGCTGGCTCATCGACATCGTGATCGCGAGGTAGAGCACGCACACCCATACGAGCGGGGTCCACGGGTCCAGTTGGTTGCTGTTGATGTTCCGGAACACGCTCATGATCTCGGGGACCGCGATGACGGTCAGCAGCGAGGTGTCTTTCACTAAGATGATCTGGTCGTTGCCGATGGCCGCCAGCGCGTTGCGCCACGCCTGCGGGAGGACGACCTCCCGTAGCGCCATCACCCGGGACATCCCGAGCGAGCGCGCCGCCTCCATCTGCCCGTCCGGCACGGCGTCGATCCCGCCGCGGATCGCTTCGCCGACGTACGCGCCGTGGTTCAGTGTGAGCCCGATGATCGCGGCCGGGATCGCCCAGTCAGTGAACGGGAACTCCCCGGTGGCCCACAGCCGCGGGACGCCGAAGTAGATGACGAACAGCTGGAACAGGAGGGGGGTCCCGCGGAAGAACTCGACGTATCCCTTCGCGATCCGGCCGGTGATGTTCGACGTCGAGATCCGGCCGAGTCCCACGAAGACGCCGAGGGTCACCGACAGCAGGCTCGATATCACGACGATCTGGACGACGAGGAGGAACGCCTCCGCGAACCGCCGGGCGATGAGCGCCGAGGAGAGCAGCTCGTAGTTGACCTGCGTCGAGAGGATCCACACGAGTAGTCCGCCGATGGCCAGCACGAACCCGCCGGCGGCTGCCTCGCCGACCCGCTTCACCAGCCGGTCGCGCATCAGTACGCCGCCACTCGACTCCGATTCCGTCTGTGTTGCCATTGGGTATCAGGTGAAACGACGGGGTTGAAAACTCAGGCCTGAAAGTACTCGTCGTAGATATCGTCGTACGTCCCGTCGTCGCGGATCGCTTGGAGGGCCTCGTTGACCTCCTCCCTGAAGTTGTCGTCGTCCTGCCGGAACGCGATCCCGTACTCCTCGACCGTCAGCGTGAGGTACGGCGGTGCGTCGTCGCGGTCGGACGCGACGCCGTCGCCCTCGAGGAACTCGACGCCGTCGTTCTCCGCGGCGAACTCGCCGCTCACCGTGTTGTCGTTGATGACGGCCGACACCTGGTTGTTGAGGAGCGCGTCGAACGCGCCGTTGATCTGGTCGTAGCTCTCGATTTCGAGTTCGCCGTCGAACTCTTCTTGGAGGTCCTCGGCGGCCGCCTCGCCGGTCGTTCCCTTCTGTACGCCGACGGCCTCGCCGCGGAGGTCCTCTCGGGACGCGATGTCGCTGTCTTCCAGGAGGAGAACGGTCTGGTACGCGGTGAAGTACGGCTCGGAGAAGTCAACGCGCTCAGCCCGCGACTCGTTGATCGTCATCGCGCTCATGACGACGCGGAAGTTCGCGTTGTTCAGCGACGCGATGATCCCGTCGAAGGAGGTCTCTTGGAACTCGAACTCCCGGTCGAGCTGCTCGCCGAACACCGCCTCGGCGATCTCGACGTCGAACCCGACGAGGTCGCCGGACTCGTTCCGGTACTCGAATGGCGCGTACGGGATGTCCGAGCCGATTGTGATCATCTCGCCGCCGTCGTCTCCGCCGCCGCCGATGCAGCCGGCGGTGGCCGCTAGGCCGCTCGCTCCGACAGCGGTCAGGTACTGTCTCCGGTTCAGGGAACTGCGTTCGTCCATACACCGTTGCTCGGCTGATCACGGTTTCAACGTTTCGACCCAAGATCAGCAATATTTGCCGCTCACCGGGGATCTGACAGGGTTGTTCCGGACACATGCGGTGGCAGCCAACCGGCCCGCCGCCGAACGACGCGGTCAGTCGCCGCCGATCGGCGCGGTGCCGTCACGCATCTCGTTGGCGCCGCGGAGGGTCCACGCCGCGCCCGCGGCGAGCGCGACCGCGACGCCCAGCGCGACGAGGTTGATCTGTTGCCACGTCGACGTGTACAACACGAGGTCCCGGCCGAGCAGCAGCGTCCCGACGAGCGCGGCCATCGACCCCGCGGCGAGCGCTCGGACGGTACCCGCCGTTCCGGCGTCGAGCCCGTCGTAGCGGCTCCGGGTCGCCTGCGTCGCGTACGCGATCGTCGCGACAAGCCCGAGGTGCCCGGCGAGCCCGGTGACGTAGAAGGCGGCCTGCGCGGGCGGCGCGTAGGTGAGGAACGGTACCGCGCGCGAGAAAACCGCGCTGGCGACGATGCCGATGACGGCGATCCCCGCGGCGGCGCGGAGCAGCCGCGCGTTCCCGCGCCCGCCGCCCCAGATCGTCGCCAGGCCGAGCAGCGTGAAGATCGTCAATGCCACGATCAGGTGCGCGGCGTGGGTCGACACCGTGTACCCGCCGGGCACGAGCCCGCCGACGGTGACGGTGATCGCGCCGACGGTAATCTGGAGCGGTAAGATCGCGACCGCCAGCGTCGCCGCCAGCTTGGTCCGGCGCTCGAACCCGGAGCCGAGCCAGGTCCACCCGGCGACCCCGATGATGAGGAAGCCGGTGACCATCGCCCACGCCCGGTGGAACCACTCGATGAAGTCGGGGTTGATCGTGAGCGCCGGGATCAGCTGGTCCGAACACAGCGGCCACTGGGCCTGACACGCCAGTCCCGAGCCGGTCGCCGCGGTGTAGACGCCGAGCGAGAAGAGGACGAGCGTCATCCCGGTCGTCGCCGCCGCGTATCGCCTGAACGTTAGCCACGCGGGCCGAAGACTCATTGGCCGAATTCGGGTGCGCGCGCACTTAGACTGTTCGGCCGCTCTCCGCGCTCGGGAAGCGAACGGGAAGGTCGTCCGGCTTCCGAACGCTTTTGACTGACCAGTCAGTCAGTATTGGTAGGTACCGAATGGTCGACACGGACAGCCGGATCTCCGACCCTGCGTACAGTCCCCTCCGCGAGCGCGAGGACGCGACCCCCCCGGAGGTGGTCGCCTGATGGGCCTTCGCGACCGCGTCGACTCGCTGTTCAAAGGGGCCGACGAGCTGGACCTCACCTCGGGCGACATCGGATGGCCGCTGTTTTTCCTCTCTTTACCGATCGTCGTCCAGAACCTCTTTCAGGTGCTGTACAACCTCGCCGACACCTTCTGGCTCGGCCGCTACAGCACCGAGGCGCTGTCCGCGATCACGTTCGCGTTCCCGATCGTCTTCCTGATGATCTCACTGGCGCTCGGCGTCTCCGTCGCTGGCAGCGTCCTCGTCGCGCAACACACCGGCGCAGGCAACGAGGCGCGCGCCGCTTACGCCGCCTCGCAGACGATGGCGTACGCGGCCGTCATCTCTGTCGTGCTGGGCGTGGTGGGGTACGTCCTCGTCGACGACGTCACCGCCCTCCTCGGCGTGAACGAGACGGTCGCGCCGCTCGTCGTCGAGTACATGCGGGTGTACGCGGTGGGCCTGTTCGCCGTCTTCGGCTTCGCGGTGTTCATGGCGCTGATGCGCGGCTACGGTGACACGGTGACCCCGATGTACGTCATGGCCGGCTCGGTGGTCCTCAACATCCTCCTCGACCCGATCTTTATCTTCGGGTTCGACGCGAACCCTCTCTTCGGCGCCCTCGGGCTCGGCGGGCTGGAGGCCGCCGCCCTCGACGCGACGGGCTTCACCGGCTGGGGGATCGGCGGCGCGGCGATCGCGACCGTCGGCTCCCGGGCGCTCGCGCTCCTCGTCGGCCTCCGGATCATGTTCCGCGGCGACCGGGGCGTCCAGATCCGGCTCTCGGAGATGGTCCCCGACCCCGAGTTCGGCAGGACGGTCCTCGGCATCGGCCTTCCAGCCTCCGCCGAGGGCGCGGCCCGTTCGGTCTCCATCACCGCGCTCCTCGTCGTGGTCGCGAACTTCCCGAACGCCGTCAGCGGGGCGTACGGCATCGGCACGCGGATCTTCTCGGTCATCTTCCTGCCGGCGCTCGCCGTCTCGCAGGGGATCGAAACGATGACCGGACAAAACATCGGCGCCGAGGAGCTGGACCGCGCCGCCGAGACGAACCACTTCGGCGCGCGAGCCATGCTCGCGCTGCTCACGGTCGGCGGGGGCGTCATCGTCCTCGCCGCGCGGCCGATCGCCGGCGTGTTCTCCCCCGATCCGGCGGTCGTCGACCACGCGACGACGTTCCTGCGCGTGAGCGGCCTCTCGTTCGGTTTCATCGGCGCCATGCGTGCGTACACCGGCGGCTTCCGTGGTGCCGGTCACACGACCATCGCCGCCGTCATCTCCCTCGTCACCCTCGGCTTCGTCCGCCTCCCAGTCGCGTGGGTCGCCGCCGGCTCGCTCGGCGTGATGGGGCTGTGGATAGCCTTCCCGATCTCGAACGTCGTCGGCGGCGTACTCGCGTACCTCTGGTTTAAACGCGACACTTGGCGCGACGGGAACCTGACCGAGGAAGAGACCCCCGTCGAGGATATCGGCTCCGGCGTCGCGTCGCCCGACAACGACTGACGCCGTGCCCCGACGTCGCTGGCCCGTGACGTCGCCAGGCTGCGGCGTCGGGGGGCCCCGGTGTCGCCGAGCGAGCGCGTCGCCGCCGTTCCGACCGTTATCCGGACAGCTCCCGCTTCGCCCGCCTCGCCCGCTCGGACATCTCCTCATTGCCGTCAACGTCCGCGAGCGTCTCGACGGCCTCCAGGTTCCGCACCGCGTCGTCGAGGAAGGAGAGTACGTCGCCGGTGTAGGCGTACACCATGTAGTCGTCGGTCATCACGTCAACGATGGCCTGTGGGCCGAGCCCCTCGGCGCGCAGTTCGAGGACGTAGCGCATGAACTTCTCCTCGGGACAGCCGCAGTAGGGGTTCCCGTCGCAGTTACAGTCGAGGAAGTCCTCGGCGAAGTCGAGAACGCGGTCCCGGGTCGTCTCGTCCAGCTTCGAGAGGCCGTCGCCGGTGAATAGCAGGTCGAGGGTGGCGCCGGCGAACGCCCCCTTCGGGATGTTCGCCTCCAGCTGGGAGGCGAGCTGCCGGTGGTTCTTCACGTAGATCTTGTCGGTAAAGGCCACAGTTACGCCTCGATACGCCTGCGGCACTGAAAAACGACGCGGTGGCGAGAGGCAAACGCAGCGTTTCGTCCCGACGCTCTACCTCGGACGCCACTCGATCCCACGCCCGTCCGGGAGTCGTAACCGTTATCTACCGAAGCGGGGTACATTGCGACGCGTGTCCGGGTTAGGGTAGTGGACTATCCTTCAGCCTTGTGGAGGCTGAGACGCGGGTTCGATTCTCGCACCCGGACCT
>JBNJEE010000135.1:0-6778 GCA_051745525.1 Methanobacteriota archaeon
GGGTGTGCACCTGCCTCGCGGCTGGGGCTTTGGAGGTGTTCGCCGTCGATCCAGAATCAGCCATTTATGAGCGAGCGGCTGGGGCTTTGGAGGTGTTCGCCGTCGATCCGTCGGTCGCGTTAAGTTAGTAACAACATGGCTGCCGTCATGCGATTTTACTGATGTGTTCTCGAATGTTGTAGCGGATCGTGTTCTGTAGGTCAACGGGAAAGAGAAGTGAGAAGGCAGATCCCGTTTCTCACAGAGTTACTACCTATTTTGAGTTTATAAATTGGCTTTCCCGAACCCGGCGAATACTCCCGTAGTCTTGCGTTTCTGCTTAACTTAACGCGACCGCCGTTGGCGGCCGTAGATTTATCCGTCGCGCCCTGTTAGCCACACACACAAATGGGCTTCGGCAGCTACGACGAGTCCGAACAGGAGAACCAAGACCTGGACGCGGACTTCGACGACGACGACGGCGTCCGGGCTGCCCAGGAGACCCACGAGGGATCCGTCGACTACGAGCCCGGCGCCTCGAACGACGAGCTTCTCGACCGGCTCCAGGAGATCAAGTCTGAGGACGCGTAGGTGCGTCCGCCGAGCCGAACGCTCGGCGTCGCCTTCTCTGACGCCCGCACCGCGAGCCACGCGGCCGGCGTCGTCGTCCGCGCCGACGGGACGCCGGACGGTTTCGCGTTCGCACAGTGTACCGTCGGTGGGACGGACGCGACCGACGCGGTCATCGACTGCTGGCGCGCGCTCGACCGCGAAGACGTCCGCCACGTCGCCTGCGCTGGGGTCGCGCCCGCGTGGTTCAACCTCCTCGACCTCGACCGGCTTCGCGAGGCGCTCGACCGAGCCGTCTACGCCGTGAGCTACGAGGCGAGCCCCGGGCTCGAACCGGCCCTGCGGGAGGCGTTCGACGGCGACGCCCTCGCCGACCGGCTCGCGACGTACCGGTCGCTTCCACCCCGCGTTCCGGTCGACGCCGAGAGGTCGGCTGGCCCCCGCTTCGTCCGCACGGTCGGCGTCGACCCGGAGCGCGCCGCCGCGGCCGTCAGGGGGCTCACCCGCGACGGCTTCCGGCGGTGCGAGCCGCTCCGGATCGCGGCGCTCGCGGCGAGCGCGCACCGCGAGGCGGCGACGGCGGAGTGAGTTCCTCTGCGGGGCCGCTCGACCGACGCTACTTAGACGACCGCGCCCGGAGCCACCGGTATGAGCGAACACGGCGGCGACGGCGCCGCGCTCGACGAGGACCTCCGCGTGCCGTCCTGCGAGCGGTGCCCGGCGCTGGTCGAGTCGCGGAGCCGGATCGTCGACGGCGTCGGCCCGACGGACGCGGACCTGCTGTTCGTCGGCGAGGGGCCGGGCGCCACCGAAGACGAGGAGGGCGAGCCGTTCGTGGGGCGGTCGGGCGACGTGCTCGACGAGGCGCTGCGGGACGCGGGGCTCGCCCGCGCCGACGTGCGGATCACGAACTGCGTGCGGTGCCGGCCGCCCGACAACCGGGACCCGACGACCGATGAGCTGGCGAACTGCCGCGGCCATCTCGAAAGCGAGATCGAGCGGCTCGCCCCCGAGCTGATCGTGACCCTCGGGAAGGTACCGAGCGAGCACCTCCTCGACCGGTCGGTGGCGATCACGGGGGAGTCGGGCGGCGTGGTCGACGCGCGGCTCGCCGGCGAGTCGCGGCGCGTACTCTTGTCCGTCCACCCGGCGGCGACGCTGTACGACCGGAGCCAGCGCGACGGCTTCTTCGAGACAATCGCGCGGGCGGCCGAACTGAGCGGCGTCAGCGACCGGGAGGGGGGCGGTGGCGACGGCCAGTCGCGGTTAGGCGAGTTCTGATCCGGCTGTCGGACGCAGCCCGGACGAGACGGTCGTCCATGATCTATATAGAAAACATAGAAAACGATTAGTCACGTGAGCGAAAGTACTGGCTGTATGTCCGACAACAGGTGGTCGGCGAATCGGCGTACGTTTGTCAAGACAGCGGGTGCGGGCGGTGTGGTCGCGCTCGCCGGCTGTTCCGGCGGCGGCGACGGCGGCGACGGCGGCGACGGCGGTGACGGTGGGTCGGGTAACGGAAGCGACGGCGGGACGGCGGGCGATTCAGGGAACTCCGCGACCGAGATAACGTGGGTTATGAACCCCGCGGAGGAGGAGATCGACATTCAGGTCCAGTACCAGCCGCTCTTCGAGTACCTCGAGTCCGAGGCCGAAATCGAGATCATCGAACAACCCACCGCGAGCTACTCCGGGACGGCACAGGAGCTCCGCCGGGCTGGCGAGGGCGACCGCGTCTTCGCGGACACCTCGCCCGGCGCGGTCGCGCAGATCCCCGACGAGATCGACGTGACCGGGATGCGAGTCGCCTACGGCGCGGAGAAGTACTTCTCGCTCATCACGACGACGGCCGACAGCGGCATCGAGTCGCTCTCGGACCTGGAGGGCGAGGTCGTCGCGTCGGCCGCGCCGACTTCGGTCTCCGGGACGCTGTTCCCGCTGTTCATGCTCAGCAACGCCGGACTCGACATCGGGAACGCCCCATCCGGCTCGCCCGAGGACTTCGAGCTCCGGACCTCGGACCACTCGACCGCACGCGAACAGCTCATTCAGGACGACCGGATCGCGGCCGCCGGAACGGGCGCGTTCTCCACGGCCGCACACGTCCCGCAGGAGCAGTTCGACGAGATGTCACAGGAGTTCGTCGACATCTCTGCCGAGTACGACGGCGCCGGCGAGAGCGACCCCGAGCTGCAGCTCCTCGCGGTCTCCGACCCGATCCCGCGCGCGCCGATCGTGAGCAACGCCGCATGGGAGGAGTCGCTCAAGGACGACGTCCGCCAGCTGATGATCGACGCGGAGCAGGAGGCGTTCGAGCACGAGTCGCAGGCCGACATCGCCGAGGCGCTCAACATCGACCCCGAGATCCTCGACATGGACGAGTCCGAGCTCAGTGACGAACAGCAGGACGAACTCGACCTGGTCGACGCCCACGCGCTCTGGTTCAGCGGCGTCGTCGAGGCGAGCACCGACGACTACGACCCCGTCGCGGAGCTCGGCCAAGAGCTCGGTTTAGACTGGAGCGACCTGTAGGCGGCGCGGCCAACTACAACTTCCTTCTATGACCTACATCGAAGTAGACGGTCTCACGAAACGGTTCGGCGACACGGTCGCGCTCGACGACGTGTCCTTCGAGGTCCCCGCGGGTGAGTTCGTCATCGTGCTCGGCGTTTCGGGCTCCGGCAAGTCGACGCTGCTCCGGACGCTGAGCGGACTGCTCTCGCCGACCGAAGGCGAGATCCTGATCGACGACGAACCCATGATCGAGCCCCGCCCCGAGGTCGCGATGATCTTCCAGCAGCACAACATCATCGGCGACATGACGGCGTACTCCAACTCGCTCTCCGGCGGCGTCCACCGCTCCGGATTCCTCTCGAGCGTGCTACAGCTTCAGGACACCGAGGAGAAGCACCGCGCGCTCGACGCGCTCGACACCGTCGGCCTCTTAGACGAGGCCGAACAGAAGGCGCGGCGCATGAGCGGCGGCCAACAGCAGCGCGTCGGGATCGCCCGCGCGCTCGTCCAGCAACCGAACGTCCTGCTCGCCGACGAGCCGGTCGCGAGCCTCGACCCCGGCAGCGCGCAGGACGTGATGGAGTACCTCCGGACCGCCTCCGACGACCGTGATCTGACGACTTTCTGTAGCCTCCATCAAGTGAACATCGCCCGGAAGTTCGGACACCGATTCATCGGTCTCCGGAAGGGCAAGAAGGTGTTCGACGGATACCGCGACGAGCTGACGATCGACGTTATCGACGACCTCTACGGTGACATCGACACCGAGGGGATGTTCGTCAGCGACGACGGTGACGCCGACGCCGAGACTGACGAGGTCGTGACGACGTGACGAGAACGGAGCTGATCTACGAGTGACAACAGATACCACGGAATCCGACGGAGCGCGCGGATCGGCCGGCGTCGATACCGACTCCGCGACGGACGCTCCCAACCGCATCACTGAACAGTTCGAGAACATCAAGCAGACGCGGCGGCGCCGAGCGCTCGGCTGGCTCGGACTGTTCGTGTTCCTCGCGTTCACGACGCTCCAAGCGTTCGCCGCGACGGAGCTGCTGAATCCGGACGCGCGGCTGGAGACGTTCAGAGAGTCGCTGGTCGGGTTCTTCCCGATCACCGACTACTTCGGCGTGATCCCGTTCCTCGACGTCGGCCGGTACCTCGAGTTCATTCGAGAGGGAGGCCTGCTGTATGACCCGGAGATCGGCGGACTGTTGTTCCAGTTCCCGCCGAATCCCGCCGACATCTACGCGTTCTTCTTCCTGGAGCTCGGGATCTTCCAGATCTTCGGCGAGGCCGGTATCACGCTCGCGATGGGGTTCGTCGGGACGATCATCGGGTTCCCGTTCGCCTTGGTGTTCGGGACGCTCGGCTCCGAACGCGTCACCCCGTTCCCCTTTAATTTCATCTTCCGCGGCACCATGTCGTTCATCCGGGCTGTCCCGGCGATCATCTGGACGCTCATCTTCATCCCGTTCCTCGGGCTCGGTCCGTCCTCTGCCGCGATCGCGATCGCGTTCGACACGATCGGGAACCTCGGCCGGCTGTTCGTCGACGAGCTCGAAGAGATCGAAGACGGGCCGATCGAGGCGATGCGCACGACCGGTGCGAGCAAGCCCCAGATCGTCTTCTTCGGCATGCTGAGTCAGGTCCGGACGGCGTTCATCGCGTGGACGCTGTACATCTTCGAGATCAACGTCCGGATCGGCGTCACCGTCGGCGTCATCGGCGCGGGCGGGCTCGGTTACGTCCTCGCCTCCCAGCAGAACCTGCTGCGGTTCACCAACATGATGGCGACGCTGCTCGCCATCTTCCTGCTCATCATCTCCGTCGAGCTGTTCAGCCAGCGGCTCCGGTCGCGGCTCCGCTCCGACGAGGTTCAGATGGGCATCTGGGAGCTCGTCACCGGCTTCCCGCGCCGGATGGCCGAATCGATGCTGAAGTGAACGCCGCGGCGCTCCGCCGCCCGCGTGCCGTCTGAGGCGGTCGCGCCCGTCAGGAGTGGACGGGCGTCCACCGAACTGCCACAAGGGAAACCGATTTTTCCGTTCCCCTCCGAGGGGAGGTATGAGTACCTTCGAACCGCCCGCGGAGACGCTGGCGGACGTCGTCGTCGTCGACTACGGGCTCGGGAACCTCCGGTCCGCGACCCGCGGCTTGGAGCGCGCTGGCGCGGCCGTCGAGATCACCGACGACCCAGAGGCGTTCGCCGAGGCCGACGGCGTCGTCCTCCCGGGCGTCGGCGCCTTTCGCGAGGGGATGGAGAACGCCGGCCCGCTGCGCGAGGCGCTGGCCGACCACGCCGCGGCGGGCCGCCCCCTCTTCGGGATCTGTCTCGGAATGCAGATGCTCCTGACGACGAGCGAGGAGGCGGATCATGAGGGCGAAGGCGAGGTGACCGGCCTCGATCTCGTCCCCGGAACCAACGTCCGGTTCGAGGTAGACCGGAAGGTGCCCCACATGGGCTGGAACGAGCTCGAGGTCGCGCGCGACCACCCGATCGTCGAGGGCGTGGCGGGCGAGTACGCCTACTTCGTTCACTCCTACTACGCCGAGCCGGACGACCCCGACGCGGTCGTCGCCACCGCGGATTACGGCGTCGACTTCCCGGCGGTCGTCGCCAACGAGGCCGGCAACGTGTTCGGCACGCAGTTTCACCCCGAGAAGAGCGGCGAGACGGGGCTGAAGATCCTGCGGAACTTCGTCGAGTACTGCGCGGAGCGGTAGGCCCCGCGGTCGGTTTTATAAGGCGTCGTACGGACCGGGCTTGGCCGCGGTCAGCCGGTCGACCTGCTCGTCGGAGAGGTCGATCGTCGCGGCCGCGAGGTTCTCGCGCAGCTGGTCGACGGTGCGCGCGCCGACGATGGGCGCGGTGACGCCGTCGCGGTGCGCGAGCCACGCGAGCGCGGTCTGCGCGGGCGAGGCGTCGACCTCGTCGGCGACCCGATCGAGCTCGTCGTGGACGTCGAAGTTCTCCTCGGTGAGGTACGCCTCCTGGAACCGGCTCGACTCGGCCGCCTTCGAGTCGTCGGGGAGGTCGGCGTCGCGGTCGTACTTCCCGGTCAGGAAGCCCTGCCCGAGCGGGCTCCACGGGGAGACGGCGAGGTTCTGCTGCCGCGCGAACTCCAGGTAGTCCCCCTCGACCTCGCGGTCGACGAGGTTGTAGCGCGGCTGGAGGACCTTGAACGGCTCCCACCCCTCGCCCCGCGCGATCTCGTTGGCGCGGGCGACCTTCCAGGCGTTCGGCCGGAGCGTGGAGGCGCCGAGGTAGTGGACCTTCCCAGACTCGACGAGGCCGTTCAGCGTCTTCATCAGCTCGCGGGCGGGCGTCTCGTCGTCCCAGCGGTGGATGTAGAGGACGTCGATGTAGTCGGTGTCGAGCCGGTCTAAGAGGGCGTCGACGCGGTGACGGACGTTCTTGCGGTTCGTGCCGCGGCTGTTCGGGTCGCCGTCGCGGATCTGCCAGTACACCTTCGAGGCGATCGTGTAGCGTTCGCGGTCGCGCTCGGCGAGCCAGTCGCCGATCCAGCGCTCGCAGTCGCCGCCGCCGTACACGTCGGCGGTGTCGACGTACCGCCCGCCGGCGGTCTCGTAGGCGTCGAGCAGCTCGTGGGCTCGCTCCTCGTCGATCTCGACGTTCCCAGCCTCGGTCACGCGGCCGAACCGCCACGTGCCGAACTGGAGTTCGCTCGTCCGCAGGCCGGTTCGGCCGAGC
>JBNJEE010000136.1:0-6772 GCA_051745525.1 Methanobacteriota archaeon
CTGTCATGCGCCGCGGTAGCCGACCCGCGGCTAAATACTCGCCGTCTTCGTTAGTATACTCGTCTCAGATTTTAATAACTATTTATATAATCTGCGGCTAGAATGGTAGCCGAATTAATAACGCTGCGGCCGATAGGGTGAGACAATGAGCGACTCACGCGAATCGACTGGTCCCGACGACGGGGCGGTGGATCGACCCGCCGGCGGGGAGACCGACGGCCCGGAGGGCGCGCAGCTCCGGCTCACGGTGCCGGACATGGACTGCTCGTCGTGTGCGGGGAAAGTCGAGGGCGCGCTCGACCGCGATGGCGTCCTCTCGCTCGACACCCGGCCCACGACGGGCGTCGTCGTCCTCACGTACGACCCCGACGTGACCGACGGCGAGGCGCTGACGGCCGCCGTCGAGGCCGCCGGCTACGACGTCGCGGACGCGGAGTCCGACGGTGTCGCCGACGACCTGTTCACGAGCCCTCGCGCGATCGGCACCGCGGTCGGCGGCGTCTTCCTCGCGGTCGGCCTCGTCTTGGATTGGCTGCTCCCCGGTCTCGACCCGACGTTCGCCACTATCGGCGGCGTCGGCTTTCTCGGCCCGTGGGCGGTCACCGGCGCCTCGGTCGCGTACCTGCTGGCCGTCGCGGTCGCCGGCCCGCCCATCCTCCGAAACGGGTTCTACTCGCTCCGGGGGTTGAGCCTCGACATCGACCTGCTGATGAGCGTGGGCGTCGTCGCCGCGCTGCTCGTCGACCTCCCGTTCGAGGCGGCGACGCTCGCGGTGCTGTTCTCGGTCGCCGAGCTCCTCGAACGCTACTCCATCGACCGGGCGCGCACCTCCCTGCGCGAGCTGATGGAGCTGTCGCCCGACGAGGCGGTCGTCGTCCGCGACGGCGACGAGGAGACGGTGCCCGCCGAGACCGTCGCGACCGGAGAGCGGCTGGCGGTGCGGCCCGGCGAGCGCGTCCCGCTCGACGGGGTCGTAAAGGAGGGCTCCGGCGCGGTCGACGAGTCGCCGATCACCGGCGAGTCGGTCCCCGCGGAGAAGGAACCGGGCGACGAGGTGTACGCCGGCTCGATCAACGAGGCCGGCTACCTCGAGGTCGAGGCCACCGCGCCCGCGAGCGAGTCGACCATCGCGAAGGTCGTCGAGCTCGTCGAGGCCGCGAACGGCGAGGAGACGCGCGCCGAGCGGTTCGTCGACCGCTTCGCGTCCGTCTACACCCCGATCGTCGTGGTCGGCGCGATCGCCACCGCGGCGCTCGGGCCGGTCCTCGTCGGCGGCGGCGCGGAGACGTGGTTCGTCCGCGGGCTCACGCTGCTCGTGGTCGCGTGCCCGTGCGCGTTCGTCATCTCGACGCCCGTCAGCGTCGTCTCCGGCGTGACCGCGGCCGCCCGCAACGGCGTCCTCATCAAGGGCGGGGAACACCTGGAGGCCGCGGGCGACGTCGACGCCGTCGCGCTCGACAAGACCGGGACGCTCACGCGCGGCGAGCTGTCGGTGACCGACGTGGTCCCGCTCGGCGACCGCGACGCCGCCGACGTCCTCGCGTGCGCGACCGCTATCGAGCAGCGGAGCGAACACCCCGTCGCGGCGGCGATCGTCGCGCGCGGCGCGGCGGCCGGCGCCGAGTCCGACGGCGAGGCCGCGGTCGACGACGTCGAGGTCAGCGGCTTCGAGGCGCTGACCGGTGAGGGCGTCCGCGCCGACCTCGACGGCGAGACCCACTACGCCGGCAAGCCCTCGCTGTTCGAGGAACTCGGATTCGACCTGAGCCACGCCCACGTCCGCTCTGATGGTGGAGTGGTCCGAGAGCGCGACGCGGGTGAGGAGAACGCGTCCGACGACGCCGGCGCGGGCGTCGCGGCGGAAGCCGAACCCTGCGACCACGGCCAGTACCTCGACCTCGCCAGCGAGACGATCCCCCGCCTCCAGGCCGAGGGGAAGACGGTCGTTCTCGTCGGGACCGAGACCGAGTTGGAGGGCGTCGTCGCGGTCGCGGACACCGTCCGCCCGGAGGCGGCGTGGGTCGTCGACCGCCTCCACGAGTTCGGCATCGACCGCGTCGCGATGCTCACCGGCGACAACGAGCGGACCGCCCGGGCGATCGGCGAGCGCGTCGGCGTCGACGAGGTGCGCGCGGAGCTGCTCCCGGACGAGAAGGTCGCGGCTGTCCGCGAGCTCGCGGCCGAGACGGAGGGCGGCGTCGCGATGGTCGGCGACGGGATCAACGACGCGCCGGCGCTCGCGGCCGCCGACGTCGGCATCGCGATGGGGGCCGCCGGCACCGACACCGCCATCGAGACCGCCGACGTGGCGCTGATGGCCGACGACCTGACGCGGCTCCCGTACGTCGTCGACCTCTCCTCGCGCGCGAGTTCGACGATCCGGACGAACATTGGCGCCTCCCTCGGCGTGAAGGCGCTGCTCGCCGCGGGCGCCCCGCTCGGCTACGTGAGCGTCGCGATGGCCGTGGTCGTCGGCGACATGGGGATGAGCCTCGGCGTCACCGGGAACGCGCTCCGCCTCGGCAACGTCGAGCCCGCCGAGCCGCCGGAGGCGGAAGCGCTGTCCGGGACCGAGTCGTAACCGAGTTGCCGACCTCGACGGAGGTCAGCTTTAATTCTGTGTCGCGTGTATCGAACGTCGAGATGCCCTCCAAAAGCGGTTCCACGGCCGAGACCGTCGAGACGGTAGAACGGCCCGACTCGACGGGAACGACCGAGCCGCCGGCGGGTACGCGGACGGCGTCCGAATCGGAGCCGGCCTCCGATCCGATCGAGTGGGGGCCGGTCCGCCACGACCGGCTCGGGTCCATCGCCCTCGGCATGAGCCTCGTCGTTGCGGTCGGGCTTCTCGCAGTGGTGGCGGTCGTCGCCGTCGCCGTGGCCGGTGCGGCGCGAACTGCGGCGACCGGCGGCGGCGCCGTCGCCGGCGGAGAACTGTGGGTGCTGGGCGTGTTGCTCCTCGTCGGCGGACCGTTCTCCCTCGTGTATCTTCTTATCGCACGCGATCGATCGGACGGACGGACCCGCGAGAATCTCCGGTCGGCGCTCGGCGACTACTCGTTCTCGCGGGAGTCGATCCGGCTTCCCTGGGTCATCGCGGGCGCCGTCCCGTTCGGGGCGCTCTGGGTGTGGGGACCCCCGCTGGCCGACGTCGGAGTGTTCTATCTGTTCCCACTGATCTGGTTCCTGCCGATGCTCGCCGGGTCGAGGGGAACGTCGATTCGGCTCGACTCGGCGGAGCGCGTCGTCGAGCGCACGAATCACACGCACGACCGCTCCCAGACCGACGACCTCACGGCGGTGATCCGGACCCGCCGGATCGACCTCCCTTGGTTGACCGTGTTCCTGCTCGCCTACCGCGGGAACGCGTGGTATCGGTCGACGCCGTGGCTGTTCGTGCCGTCCGAGAAGGCGGACGAAGTGGAATCGGCGCTCGACGCGGTGCTTGCGGCGAGCGACGGCCCGGACCGCGCGAACGTTCCGGAGCGGGTCACCCTCGCGGCCCTCGGTTCGTTCTCGCTCGTCGTCGGCCTCCTCATGGCCGTCGCCGGCGGCGAGGGGGCCGGCGGCGTCGCGCTCACACTGCTCACGGCGCCGTTCTCGATCCTGTTCCTCGCGCTGGCCGCGCGGCTCTAAGCGGGTCTCGTCACCGGACGTGACACCCCCTATCACGCGACTCATATACCCGCGGCACGTAGATAGCCTATGGACAGACAGCGTCTGGAACGCGTACTCGAAGACGAGTTCGGCGGGACCGAGGCCGAGCGGCGCGCCGTCTCGCGGTCGGCCCGCGACCTTGTCGACTCCGGGCGGCCCTCCGAGGACCGCGGCCACGGCCTGACCGTGACGGGGGTGGTCGGACACATGGCGGACGCGCCGGACGGCTCATCGGTGGTCGAGCGGTGGAACTGGTGGATGGGCGCGCTCGACGCCGCCTACGGCGGGTACGACTACTTCACAGTGCGGTTCGTCCAGGGCGACGAGGCAACCGGGCTCCGCCGGTAGGGCAAGGGCCGTCTTTCGACCGGCGACCAGCGGCGATCGGAATCAACCGAGAGCGGCGCGGAGCCGTCTACTTTCACTTTCACTCCGCGGATGGCTCGCTTATAGGGGCGTGCCGGACCGACGTGGAGACATGAGCGCAGTCACCGCCGACCGACCGCGGTACGCGACGCCGACGCGCGTGGACGTCACCGACTGTCGAACCGACCGCCTCCCGGACCGGGCCAGGGCGAACCGCGTCGACGGCAGCGAGATCCACCTTGAGCGCCGTGGCGGCCGGACGTTCCTCGTCACGCGACCGAACGAGTGACCGCCGGCTTGCGGACGGTAGCGAAGCGAGAGCGAAACTGAAGCGATGGCGAAGCGAGAAAGCGAGAATCGTCAGCGAGGACCTCAGTCGTCCGCCGGCAGCTCAGCGCGAGCGAGTTCGCCGTCGCCGAGCCGGCTTTCGAGGCCGACGCCGAGCGATTCGTTCGTGCGCGCGACCGACTCGGCCGCGTCGACGTCGCTCGCCACCGCGCGGATCGCGTCGACGTTCTCGGGGACGACGTCGGCCTCCTGGTGGACGTTCTGGAAGAGGTAGAGGTCCCGGCCCGTCACGCTTATCGACTCCGCCCAGACGCAGTTCTCCCAGAGGTCGCCGCGCGGGCGCCCCGCGTCGGCGGCGTACTCTTTTAACGCGCCCGCGCCGTCGATGCCGGCGCCCTCGGGGACGAGGAAGATCCGGCTCTCGTCGGCGAGCAGGTCGCGGACGGTCGCCGGGTCGGGGGCGGTCTCCAAGGTGACGTTGACGCTGTGGGTGTGCATCCCGGTGACCGGCGCCTTCAGCGCCGCGGTATCGACGGTCACGTCGGGGAGGATCTCGTTCACGTCCGGGCCGTGGTGGGAGGGGACCGTCGCGGGGTCGGGGACGATGTCGTTTATCGGGCCGCGGTCGGTCTCGTTCGGGTCGCCGCCGCGGCGCACGAGCGTGACGCGCGCCTTCTCGACGCCGTAGGTCTCGTCGAGCGGCGCGAGCAGCCGCGAGAGCGCGGTCGTGTTACACGAGACGACGCGGACCGAGTCCGCGCCGCGGGCGGCCTCGAACCGGCCGCGCGCGTTGAACGAGGCGTCAGCGACGGCGGCGTCCTCGCCGCCCTGGAATATCGCCTTCGTGTCGTGGGCCTCGTAAACCGGGGCGTTGCGCTCGCCGATCCCGGAGGGGGCGCAGTCGACGACGACGTCGACGGCGTCAAGCAAGTCGCCGAGCGCGCCGGCGAGGCCGACGCCGGCGGCCGCGAACTCCTCGGCGCGGTCCTCGACGGCCGCGTACAGGTCGTAGCCGCGGCGGGCTGCGGCCTCGACGCCGTAGTCCGGCGACGCCTTGGTCACCCCGACGAGCTCCATGTCGGGCTGGGCCGCGACGGCGTCCGCGACCCGCTTGCCGATCGTGCCGTAGCCGTTGACGCCCACGCGTATCATACCTCCCTGTCGCTCGGGCACCGGTATAATCTTTTCGAGGATCGAAAAATGAAATTAACTACCCCACGAGTAATCGATCGGTTAATTCGACGCCGAGCGACACCGGACGTAAATAATTCAATTACGGAATAGAGTAAATTCGTCGATGGCAAGGCCTAACGCTCGGCCGAACGGAGACGCGGGCATGGCAGCCGACCTCTCCGACGCCGCGGCGACCGCGGTCGAACAGTGTCTGACCGTTGCCTCCGACGAGTCGGTCGTCGTGATCACCGACGACGAGCGCGAGCCGATCGGTGAGGCGCTCTACGCGGCCGCGAGCGACGTCACCGACGACGCGACGGTCCTGCGGTACCCGCCGGCCGAGCAGCACGGGACGGAGCCGCCGGCGCCGGTCGCGGCCGCGATGCGGGAGGCGGACGTCTTCCTCGCGCCGACGACGAAGAGCCTGAGCCACACCCGCGCCCGCGGCGCGGCCTGCGACGCCGGCGCGCGCGGCGCGACGCTCCCGGGAATCACCGAGGACGTGTTCACGACCGGGCTCGACGCCGACTACGCGGCCATCGACGCCGCCTGCGACGACGTGCTCGACCAAGTCGGCGACGCGGACGAGGTGCGCGTCACCGCGCCCGCGGGCACCGACATCACGTTCGGCATCGGCGACCGCGAGTGGCTCGCCGACACCGGCATGGTCCGCGAGCCGGGCGACTTCTCGAACCTCCCCGCCGGCGAGGTGTTTGTCGCCCCCGAGACCGCGACCGGGACCTTCGTCGTCGACGGGACGATGATGCCCCACGGCCTGCTCGACGACGGCCAGACGCTCGCCTTCGAGGTCGAGGACGGCTTCGTGACGGACATCGCCGACGACGCGATCCGGGCCGACGTCGAGGCCGCCGCCGACGAGGTCGGCGACGCCGCGTACAACCTCGCGGAGCTGGGAATCGGGACGAACGGCGGCGTCGAGGAGCTCGTCGGCTCGGTCCTCTTAGACGAGAAGGCCGGCGGCACCGTCCACATCGCCATCGGCGACAACGCCGGCATCGGCGGCGAGACCGACGCGCCGCTCCACCTCGACGGCATCATCCGGAATCCGACCGTCTACGCCGACGGCGAGCCGGTCGACCTGCCGAGCGCGTAAGGCAGCCCAAGGCGGGAAGCTAACTTTTCATTTATAAATGAAGGAGGCGGTGGCGCGTGCCTGCGAGCGGCCGCCCTCGGCGGCCGCGAGTCGCACGCGCGAGGGAGTCAGTCGGCCGGAGCGTAGCGGAGGCCGACTGACAAGGCTGGGGAGGCTTGAGGTTCGGTTTCTGGG
>JBNJEE010000002.1:0-51701 GCA_051745525.1 Methanobacteriota archaeon
AACCAACGAACGCAACGCATGAGCGAAGATTTCTACGACGTCCTCGGCGTGTCGCGTGACGCCAGCGAAGACGAGATCAAGAAGGCGTACCGCAAGCAGGCCGCGAAACACCACCCCGACGTCAGCGACGACGAGAACGCCGAGGAGCGGTTCAAGAAGATCCAGAAGGCCAAGGAGGTGCTCACAGACGAGCAGAAGCGCCAGCAGTACGACCAGATGGGCCACGACAGGTTCACCGAGGCCGACAAGCGCGGTGCGACCGGCGGCGGCGCCGGCCCGGGCGGCGCCGGTGGGCCCTTCGGCGGCGCGGGCGGTGCCGGAGGCGCCGGCGGGTTCGAGGACATCTTCAACCAGTTCTTCGGCGGCGGTGGCGGTCGCGGCCGCGGCGGTGGCGGCGGCAACCGACCGCGGCAGGGCCGCGACCTCAAGACGGGGCTGACGATCGACCTCGAAGCGGCGTTCGAGGGCGCAACCAAGGAGGTCACGCTCACGCGACCGACCGAGTGCGACACCTGCGACGGCGCGGGCCACCCGCCGGACGCGGACGTGGAGACGTGTCCGCAATGTAACGGCCGCGGGCAGGTCCAGCAGGTCCAGCAGACGCCGCTCGGCCGCGTCCAACAGACGTCGACGTGCCCGCGCTGCGAGGGCGAGGGCGAGCTGTACAGCGAGAACTGCTCCGACTGCGGCGGCGACGGCGTCGTCCGCGAGGAGGCGACGCTCTCGGTCGAGATCCCGGCCGGGATCCGCTCCGGACAGAGCCTCCGGATGGAGCGCGAGGGCGCGCCCGGCGAGAACGGCGGCCCGAAGGGCGACCTCCTCATCGAGGTCGACGTCGACGTCGGCGACCGGTACGAGCGCGACGGTGACGACCTCCGCGTCAACGAGGCCATCTCCTTCCCGCAGGCCGTCTTCGGTGACACCGTCGAGGTGGAGACGGTGGACGGCACGGTCGAGATGGACGTCCCCGCCGGCACCCAGAGCGGCGAGACGTTCCGTCTCAAGGGGAAGGGGATGCCACGGCTCCGGCGTCGCGGCCGCGGCGACCTCTACGTCCAGGTCGGCGTCGTCGTTCCCGAGTCGCTCAACGACGAGCAGCGCGAGGCGTTGGAGGCGTTTGCCGAGGCCGGCGGCGAGGACATCGACGTCGGTGGCGGCTTCTTCGAAAAGCTGAAGAGCTCCTTTTGACGCTCCGCGGCCCGTAGCTTTTCCGTCCTCCGGACCATCAGGCAACGCATGGGCTACGACACGACGGCCTACGACGACGTCGAACCGCGCGCGCCAGGGATGTACTTCCTCCGCGACGCGCTCGATTGCGAGCACCTCGGCGTGACCGTCGTCGAGGCCGACGACGGCTGGGAGGGGATGGAACACGACCACGCCGACGGCGACCACGAGGAGGTATACGTGCTGGTCCACGGCGAGGCGACGCTTACCGTCGACGGGGACGCGGTCGACCTCGCACCCGGCGATGCCGTCCGCGTCGATCCCGGATCCACGCGCGACCTCGCCTTCTCGGCCGACGGCTCGAAGATGGTCATCGCCGGCGCACCCTGACGCCGGCCGTGACGCGATCCGTTCGGACGCGAACGCTGTTCGCCGACGCCGCAGCGTTAAGGCTCGCGCGCCCCGAGGGCTGCGTATGGACCTCGTCGGGGACCTGCTCGCGCGCGACCGTCGCTCCCGGGACGCGGCGCTCGTCACGTCGGACGGGCGCGAGCGGACCTACCACGACCTGATCACGAACGGCTACAAGGCGGCGAACGTGTTCCGGTACCTCGGCGCCCGCGCCGGGGCGACGGTCGCCGTCGAGCCGACGCCGGGGTTCCACACGACGCTCGCGTTCCTCGGCGCCGCCGCCGTCGGCGCGCCCGTCCGCTTCGACCCGGCGGCGGGGATCGACGCCGGCGACCGGGTCGTCCTCGCGCCGGTCGCGACCGCGGCGACCTTCGAGCCGGCGCCGGGCACGAACCTCGCCGCCTTCGGCGGTTCGCCCGAGCGTCCCGACACCACGCACTGGGAAAAGGAGCTGTGGAGCGAGAACCCGGGAACACCGCCGAGCGAGGTGGGACCGGACGACGCCGCCGTCCGGGGGACGAGCGCCGAGTTCAGTCACCGCGAACTGTGTTCGCTCGCGGCGGCGGCCGTCGAGGCGGGCGAGGTGGACGAGGGGACGCGCGTCGTCCTCCGCCGACCGTTCTCCGACGCGCCGGCCCTCGCGGCCGGGCTCGTCGCCCCGCTCTCCGTGGGCGGGACGGCGGTGCTCGCGCCGTCGACCGGCGACGGCGAGCCGGACGACGAACCGCGCGGCGACGTGGCGGTGGCTCCGGCAGACGCGGTCGTTCCGGAGCCGCGACGGATCGATCCGGCGGCGATCGCGTCGGCGGCCGAGTGATCCGCTTCGAACCGGGTCGCGTCAGGGTCAGTCGTCCGCGGGGTTGGGCTCCGCGGCCGTCAGCCCCTCGTGACGGAGACAGGCGGACTCGTGGTCGGGCGCGTGGACCGTCGTCTCGGGCTCTGTCTCGGCGCACGGCGTCGTGATCTTGTCCGAGAGGAACTCCCCTGCCATTTCGGCGTTGTCCCCTAATAGTAGGTTCATCGCCTCTGAGAGCGTCTCCTCGAGGTCCGGGTCGTCGACCGTCTCGCCGATGTCGAACTCACGCCGGATCTCCGCCTGAATCTCCGAGTCGGTCGGTTCGCTCCCGCCGGCGGCGACGTTCTCTCGGACCTGTTCGATGTCGATCTCGCCGGTGATGATCTTCTCCCGGAAGTTCAACACCCCCCGCCAGTCGTCTTGATCGATGTCGACGCCGTCGGGCTGAATCACCTTATGACACCGGGTGTGGAAGCGACAGCCGCTCGGCGGATTCGTCGGACTTGGGACGGTGCCCTTCAGTTCGATGCCGCCGAGCTCCGCCCGCGGGTCCGGCGTCGGAATCGAGGACAGCAGCGCCTCGGTGTAGGGATGTTGCGGGTCGGTGAATATCTCCTCGACTGGCCCGATCTCGACGATTTCGCCGAGGTACATCACGGCCACGCGGTCGCAGATCTGGCGGATAACGGACATGTCGTGGCTGATAAAAAGCAGCGACAGCCCGAACTCCTCTTGGAGGTCGTCGATCAGCGAGAGGATCTCCGCCTGGATGGAGACGTCAAGCGCGCTCACCGGCTCGTCGGCGATGATGAGGTCCGGGTTCAACACGAGCGCACGCGCGAGCGCGATCCGCTGTTTCTGTCCGCCGGAGAACTCGTGCGGGTAGCGGTCGAAGTCGTTCGCCGAGAGGCCGACGCGTTCGAGCAGGTCCTCGACGATCGCGCGGCGCCGGTGCCGATCGCTCATCCCGTGAACCTTGAGCAGCTCCCCCACGGCGTTCCCGATCGGCATTCGCGGATCGAAGCTTGAAGACGGGTCCTGGAAGATCATCTGCGCGCCTCGCCGAAACTCCATCAGTTCGCCGTCGTCGAACTTCGTCACGTCGTTGGGGTGAGTTTCGTCGGCGTTCCGCGTCGCGCCCTCGCGTCCGTTTCCGTTGAAGATGACTTCTCCGGAGGTCGGCTCTTCTAAGTGGATGACCGAACTCGCCGCGGTCGACTTCCCACAGCCGGACTCGCCGACGAGCCCGAGTGTCTCGCCCTGTTCGATGTCGAAGCTGATCCCGTCGACGGCGCGTGCGGCGCCGACCTGTCGGTTGAACAGCCCCTTTCGGATCGGGTAGTGCTTCTTCAGGTCGCGGACCGAGAGCAGCGGCTCAGTCATCGGCGGGACCCACCTCGCTGTCGCCGTCTGTTGCGCCGTCGACGGGGCCGTGCCCCTCGTTTCTCACTGTGGAGGGGTTTCCGCCCGGTCCGTAGTGGACGCAGGAGACCTGCTGGTCCGGGGCAACCTCGACCTCCTCGGGCTGCTCGCCGGTGCGACACGCCTCCTCGGCGTACTCACATCGGGGCGCGAAGCGACATCCGTCCGGCGGGTCGTGCGGATCCGGCAGCGCCCCCGGTATCCCCCCGCCGGTCCCGCCGAACTCCGGCAGGCACTCCAACAGTTGTTGGGTGTACGGGTGCGCGGGGCGATCGAAGATGTCGAGGACGTTACCCCGCTCCATCACCTTCCCCGCGTACATCACGACGATCCGGTCGGCGATCTCCGCAACGACACCCAGGTCGTGCGTCACGAACAGGACTCCCATGTCGAACTCGTCTTGGAGGTCGTCGAGGAGCTTCAGGATCTGCGCTTGGACCGTGACGTCGAGCGCGGTCGTCGGCTCGTCGGCGATGAGCAGGTCGGGGTCGCCGACGAGCGCCATCGCGATCATCACGCGCTGTTTCTGCCCGCCGGAGAATTCGTGCGGGTAGTCGTCGAACCGCGAACTCGCGTTCGCGATCCCGACGCGGTCCATGAGGTCGACCGCCTTCGCGCGGGCCTCCTCGTCGGAGACGTCCCGGTGGATCTGGAGCGCCTCGGTGATCTGCCACCCGACGGTGTAGCAGTGGTTCATCGCCTCTTGGGGGTTCTGGAAGATGTGCGCGATCTCGTTGCCCCGTATCCGTCGGAGTTCCGACTCGGGGAGCGACAGCAGGTCGCGGCCCTTGTACCGCACTGTCCCCTCGATATGCCCCGGCGGCGTCTTGATGATCTTGGTGATCGACTCCGTCGCGACGGTCTTTCCGGACCCGGACTCGCCGACGATACAGACGGTCTCCCCAGTCTCGACGTCGAAGTCGATCCCGTCGACCGCGGTGAGCGTTCCGTCGTCGGTTCTGAACGTCGTCGTGAGGTCTTCGACCTCGAGCAGTGGCTGATCGTCGGACGTCATGTGTTCTCCGCCTCCGCTTCGGGGTTCAACGCGTCCAACAGCGCGTCACCGAGGAAATTGAACGCGAGGATGGTCAAGAACAACACGATACCGGGTGCCAACACGATCCACGGAGCGAACGAGAGGTCGCTCCGGCCGGCAGAGATGAGCTGCCCCCACGAGGGGACCGTCGAGTCGCCGATGCCGAGGAACGCCAGTTGCGCCTCGAACAGCAGGAAGCCGGGGATGAGCAGCGTGAGCTGCGTGATGATGCTGCTCGCAACGTTCGGGACCACGTGGCCGCGGATGACGTGATACGTGCTTGCACCGCTGATCCGACTGGACTTGATGAACTCCTCTTCGGAGATCGACAGCGACTTGCTCCGGACGTACCGGGCCGTGCCGCCCCAGGCGAAAAGCGAGAAGACCACGATGAACATCCCGAGCCCCCCGCCGTAGATGTACAGGATGAGCAGGAACATCAGGAACGTCGGGAACGAGAGGATGATGTCGACGAACCGCATCATGATCTCGTCGACCCAGCCGCCCGCGTACGCGCTCAGCGTCCCGAATGAGATCCCGATCGTCGCGACGATGGTCGTCGTGATGAAGGCGATTTGCATGCTGATCGTCATCCCGTAGACGATCATTGTGAACACGTCCTTGCCGGCGTTCGTCGTCCCGAGGGGGTGTTCCCACGTCCCGTGACACCGCCCGTTCATCACCTCACCCACACAGGTCGCCGGCGTCGTGTCCACCACGGAGGTGAACACCGGCGGCTGGTACGCGACGAGTAGCTCCTGTTGGGGCGGGTCGATCACGATCGGTCCGACGATGCCGCCGACGAACACGACGCCGAGCCAAACGAGGCTCACGACTGCCGGGCGGTTTTGTTTGAACTCCTTCCAGTAGTACCGCGTCATCCGCGGGTTCTGGTACAGCGGCAAGACGAGGAACCAGAACGCCAGCAGGAGCGTGAAGATGAAAAAGAAGTCCACCGACTCGAGTCCCCGGTCGACCCCGACGAACTGGAACGTCGGGGTCCGCTCGCCGAGGATTTGCCAGTCGTACACGGCCAGCAGCACGAGCGGGAGCGTCGTCACCAGCATCCCGATCGAGTTGATGGACAGGTCGAACCTCCCCGACCGCGAGATCTCATTCCAGTCGACTTGGTCGAACTCTTCGGATTTTTTAGTTGCCATCGTTATTCGGTGAGTTATCTGTCATCGTAGCTGATTCGCGGGTCGAGTACGGTGAACACGATGTCCTCGAGGAGGTTCCCGACGACCGCGACGAAGGTGAAGAACAGCGTCGTGCCCAACACGAGGTTCGTGTCCTGTGCGACCAGCGCCTCGTACGTCAGTCGGCCGAGCCCGGGAATCGCGAAGACGACCTCCACAAGCAGCGACGACCCGAGGAACAGCGCGAGCAGTTGACCGACCAGCGTCGTCGAAAGCGGGACGAGCGTCGGCCGCATGACGTGGTAGGCGTACGCCCGCAGCGGTGAGACGCCCTTCGCCTTCGCCGTCTTCATGAAGTCCGCGTTCTGGAACTCCGCCGATTCGTTCCGGGAGACCCGCATGACAGCCCCGATCGAGCCTGTGACAAGCACGAACACCGGTATCGTGAGCTGTACGGCGTTTTCGACGCTGAACACCGCCACGTCGGTGTTGTACGTGACAGGGATGACTTCGAGCCAGACGCCGAAGACCAGAAGCAGGATGATCCCGAAAAAGAAGTTCGGGATGGCGTATCCGAAGAACGCGAACCCCGTCGCGGCGTGGTCCTTCCAGCTGTACATGTTCGCGGCCGAGTACACGCCAACGAGCGGTCCCAGGATGATCGTGAGAATCGTCCACGGGATTGAGTACTGCGCGGTGTAGTACAGTGCGCTTCCGACCGCCTCGAGCACCGGTTGGCTCCGGCTCTCGGACCAGCCCCAGTCGAGCGTGTAGACGCCTCGGATAAAATCGAAGTATCGCACGTAGAGCGGCTGATCGAGCCCTCGGAGCTCTCTGACCCGCTCGGTCGCCTCGGCGGGGTTCCCCCCTTGGAGTGCCGCCTGCGTGGCCGCCTGCTGGACGTCGGGGTTCGGTGCGGCCGACAGCAGCAGAAACGTGATCGTCGTGATGACCAGCGATACAACTCCGGCCCAGAGAACGCGAGCGGTTACGTACCTTCCAAATCCCATGTTGATGTCTTAAATGCCGTGTGGTCAGAGCGAGTCGTCCTACTCGTATCTCCACGCCGGCAGGTTCCAGCCGTTCGAGAAGTTCTCGATCGGCCCCTCGAGTCCTTCGCGGTATCCGACTGTGCTGTCGGGGAACGCGAGCATGATGTAGGGCTGTTCCTCCGCGAGATTTGCGAACAGTTCAACGAGCGCGTCGGCCAGTTCCTCCTGTGAGGTCGCCTCCTGTGCCTGTTCGAACAGCGACTCCGCGTCAAATCCGGGGTAGTAGCCGACCGGGTTGTAGAACGCCGTCGGACCGTCGAAGAAGGCGTTGTTGGTGATCGGGTTCCGCGGGTACGTGTTCAGCCCGAACACGACTGACATGTCCCATTCTTGATTACTCGTGATGTTACGGGGGCCGGGATTGGTCCCCGAGGGGCTGGTCCACTCGACCTCTTCTCCGTTCACCGTGTCGATGAGTTCGTCCGGAACTTCGGTGACTTCGCCGTCGTCGTTCGTCTCCGGCGTGGGGAAATCTTCCGCGTTCCAGTACTCGTTGTTGAACCTGGTACCGTCGATGGCCTCGACGGTCACGTCGATGCCGAGGTTCTCGCCGAGCTCCTGTGCGATGAAATCGGCCATCAGCTGTTCCGTGTCCTGCCCCGCGCTGTGGTAGATGTCGAGCTGAATCTGGTCCCCGTCGGGGTTGACCATCGTGTCTCCGTCGAAGCTGTAGTCGTACTCCGACTCCTCGAACGCCTCTTCGGCCAGTCCGCGGGCCACCTCGCTACCGTAGTTGTCGCCGACACCGAACTGCGGGATATCGTCTTCCGGCGGGTAGAACTCGCTGAACCGGGGTTGCCACGTGAAGTGCGTCTCCGCGAAGTCACGGAACACGCCCTGGATCAGTCCATCCTTGTCGATTGCGGCCGCCATGGCCTGCCGGAACGGGACGTGCCGGAACATGTTACCCGGGCCGGTGTTCCACCCGTTGTCGCGCATGTTGACCGAGATCTTCTCGTTGTAGGGCTGCGGGATCCGGTTGACGTAGATCTCCTCGCTGTTCTGATACGACTCGACCTGCTCCGGCGGAATCGCGGCCGAGTCGACCTCGCCCGTCTCCAGCGCACCGAGCCGCGAGGCCTCCTCTTCGATCACTCGGATCTCCGCCTCCTCGAAGTACGGCGCGTCGTTGAAGGCGTCCGGAAGCTCGTCGACATCTTGGAGGTAATAGTCGTCGTTCCGACTGTATCGGGTCCCCGCGTCCCGCTGCCACTCGTCGAGGACGTACGGACCGAGGTTTCCGGCGAACTGGAGTTCGAGAAGCTCCTCGTCTTCTTGGAGGCCCTCCGTGTCTTCCTCCTCGACGTACGGCTCGAGGAGCTCCTGCGGGATCGGGTACAGGAGCGGGTCGAAGCTCTCGGGCCAGAGGAGCGACGGACTCGCCAGCGTCGCCTCGAACTCGTACTCACCGGTTTCCTCGACGGTGACGCCCTGCCAGCTCGTCGTCGCGGCCGAGTTCGCCCAACTGCTCTGGTGGACCTCTTGAATCAGGTAGACGAAGTCGCTCGCGGTCACCTCGCCGTAGGGATCGCTGAACTCGAGACCCTCTCGGACCTCAAACGTCCACACTTCACCGTCTTCGGTGGACATGTCGTAGAGCAGGGGAACGTACTCGTTGTTCTCGTCGAACGTGTACCCCTGATCGAGCGTCCGAGCGATCGCGTCTCCGGCGCCGTTCTCGGTGTTGTATATCGGATTGAGCGTGCTGAAAGAGGCGGAGGTCGCCGTCGCGTACACGTCCTGTTGCGTGTTCGTATCCCCGCCGTCGCTGCCGTCACTGCCGTCGCCCCCGTCGTCGGTGTCGTTGCCGTCACCGTCACCGTCACCGCCGCCGCCGTTTCCTGAACACCCGGCAAGCGTTACCGCGCCGGCGAGGCCGAGCGCGGAGAGCCATTGTCGCCGGTTGACGTGTCTGGGGTCGTCGCCATCATCCATGTCTCGAGATGACATACACCATGCTATGAACGAGTATACAAAAAACTTCAGACTCACTATCATCTCTCCAATAGATGTGTTGGTTTACTCAGATATGAGATATCTCTCACCTTCGTTCGATATTTCGAGGTTAGATAAAGTAGAATATCTCTTATCTGAGTGCCCCCGAGACCTTCTGTGAGAACGCGTCGACGCGGTCGCCGTTTACGGGGTGCTGCCAATACGAACTCCGTCCGGCGCGCCGCGTCTCCCGACCCGATACACGACGACATTGTTGTTCCGAAGCTGACGTATTCTGAAACAGTCTCATTTCAAATCGCAAATATTGGTTTGTTCCATAATCATTATTCATGTCTGATTGTCACCTGTTGAGCCTGTCTATTCATATTTCAAAATTGTTTTGGGCCTATAAATTTAGATTATCTAATTATCGGTGCTGAATCCGTTTCACCGACGTATCGCAACATATTATAGTAGTCAGTTGTAGCTTGTTGTATGCCAAGTCGGCACAACGAACCTAACTCTAATCAAACGATCAATCGACGGAACGTCATCGTCTCCATCGGGACGGCTGGAGCGGCCGGTCTGGCCGGCTGTAGTGGCCAATCCGACGGCGACGACGGCGGTGACGGCGGCGACGGCTCCGATGGCGACGACGGCGGAGACTCGGAGGGGCTGTTCCCGCTCGACGTCCGGCTGGAGACGAACGCGGACAACGACGACCGCGTTCAGC
Organism: Methanobacteriota archaeon; assembly: GCA_051745525.1. GTDB lineage: Archaea > Halobacteriota > Halobacteria > Halobacteriales > Haloferacaceae > Halorubrum. Next base: position 9,692 of record JBNJEE010000002.1, read on the forward strand.
TGGTCGAACTCATCGCCGAGTCGATGGGACAGACCGAGTACTTCAACACTTCGGTCGAGACGTTCGAGTGGAACACGTACACCGGCCGCGTGCTCGACCCCGAGTACCAGGAGAACGGCTACGTCCCGTGTATCGGCCTTTCCGGCACGTTCAACCCCGGGAGCTTCTGTAACGCGCTCCACTACTCCGAGAACATCGGCGCGTGCTGTAATCTCAACGGGATCGACGACGCCGAACTCGACGACATGATCGACGCCGCTCGGTACGGGCCGGAGGTCGCCGCCGACAACGAGCTCCGCGGCGAGCGCTACGACGAGGTCTGGAACTACCTCGCCGAGGAGCGGTACAGCTCGATCACGCACTTCGGGCTCGAGACCGCGGTGACCAGTACCGACATCCACGGCTACTCGGTGTACCCGTTCAACGAGAGCGTGATGAGCTACGCCATGTACGCCCCGCAGGACGAGCAGGTCATGTGGATCGACCGCGAGAACGAGGCGTCCGAGGAAGAAGAGGACCTCGCGGATCTCGTCGAGGGCGGCGCGCTCGCCGGTGGGCTCGGCGCCAACATCGAGTCGTTCGACCCGCCCCACAGCAGCGACACCACCTCGACGATGGCCCAGAACTTCATCTTCGAGGCGCTCACGACCAACGACCGGCAGGGGAACGTCTACCCGTGGCTCGCGGAGAGCTACGAGTTGCTGGACGCGACTGACGTCACCGAGGCCGACTACGCCGATTACATGAGTACGGTCGGCACCACCGATGAAGACGCCGTCGACACCGACGAGCAGGTCATCATCCGGCACCCGGAGGACAACCCGGCCGAGGACGACGAAGTCCGCGTTCTGCTGCCCGAGGACGCCGTCGAGGCGGCCGAGGACGGTACCTACGGGATGCACTACCGGTACGACCTCCACGAGGGGGTTCAGTTCCACAACGGCGACGAGCTCACCGCGTCGGACGTCGTCGCGACCTACGAGTACGCCGAGAACTCCCAACTGGCGCCCCAGACGTTCGACTCCGTCCTCGCCGTCGTCGAAGAGGACGAGTATACCGTCGACATCTACGCGCAGATTGCCGACGCGGAGGCCGAGCGCAACCTTCCGGGGCTGCTGATCCTCAACGAGAACCAGATCTCCGATATCGAGAAGGGGAGCCTCGACCCGCGCGAGGGCAACGAGCCCGTCGGCACCGGTCCGTACGAGTTCTCCGAGTTCGAGGACGAGCAGTACTTCGAAGTCACCAAGTTCGACGATTACTGGGTCGAGAGCGCCGGCGTCTCCGAGGCGTTCGACTGGTTCGACGGCCCGTCGGAGTTCCCCGACGGCCCCGTCATCGACTCCTTCGAGCTCGAGATCGTGCCGGACAACTCCACGCGATCGGCCGCGCTTCAGGAGGGCGAGATCGACCTGACCTACGGGCTCAACACGGGGACCCTCGACGACTTCGACTCCTCCGAGGACTTCATCCTGTACAGCACCGAGGCCGGCGGCTACACCTACATCCAGTACCCGGTGAACGTCGAGCCGTTCGACGACCGCCGGATCCGGCAGGCGATCAACCATCTCGTGCCGCGCGAGCAGATCGTCGAAAACATCCTGAACGGCTTCGGGAGCCCGGCGTACACCGACATCCCGTCGCTCGCCCGCGGCTCCGGGACAGCAGACTACGACGCGCTCGAAGAGAACGTGCGTCCGACCAACGAGTTCGATCAGGAGCGCGCCATCGAGCTGCTCGAGGAAGTCGCCGCGGAGAACTGACGGTCCGGCCACGGACCGCCTTTCAGAGTCTACACGCACACCCAACCACTGACAACTGATGGCTACCACCCTACCCACACGACGATGAGTCTCCAACGGTTCATCTTGAAGCGCGCACTGTCGATAATCCCGATCATGTTCGGCGTCTCGGTGATCACGTTCGGGATGTTTCACCTCACGCCCGGCGATCCAGTCTCGCAGCTGGTTGCGTTGAACCCGGACGTCAGCGCCGCCGAGGAGGCGGCACTTCGGGAGCGGTGGGGGCTCGACGGTCCCGTCTGGCAGCAGTACCTCGAGTGGATCTCGAACGTGATCGTCGGCGACTTCGGGGTGGAGCTACAGACCGGCCGCGAGGTGTCCGCCATCGTGTGGCGACGCCTCCCCGAGACGATCGCGCTCGGCCTGTTCGGCTGGGCCTTCGCGCTGATCATCGCGATCCCCGCCGGCATTTACGCCGCCGTCAACAAAGGGAAGTTCGGCGACACGGTCAGCCGCTTCCTCGCGCTGTCTGGCATCTCGATTCCGAACTTCTGGCTCGGGCTGATGCTGATCCTGATTTTCTCGCTGTACCTCGGGCTGTTCCCGGTGCTTGCGCCGTCCGAGCCCCTGTACCACCCGGATATGCTGTGGTACCTGCTCCTACCGGGGATCACGATCGGGACCGCGTCGGCCGCGAGCATCATGCGCGTCATGCGGACCTCGATGACCGAGGAGCTGAACAAGGAGTATGTGACTGCCGCCCGCGCGAAGGGGCTCCCGGAGCGCACGGTCATCCTGAAACACGTGTTGCGGAACTCGCTCATCTCGGTCGTCACCCTGGCGGCGACGCTTACGGCCTCGATCGTCGCCGGCTCCGTCGTCGTGGAGGTCGTCTTCAACTGGCCGGGACTCGGCCGGGAGTTCATCAACGCGATCAACCAACGCGAGATCAACGTCGTGATGGCGATCACGCTGTTCACGGGCTTCTTCGTGATCCTCGCAAACTTCGTCGCGGACGTCGTGTACGCGGCGCTCGACCCAAGAATTCGATATGACTGACGAACGACAGCACCACAGCGAACGCGGTCGCATCCGGGTCTCCGGGTTCGACTCCGAACGCGTGACGCAGCGCGAACCGCTCTCAGACTGGACCGAGGACGCCGGCGGCGAAACCGTCGGCCGCTGGCGGCGCGGTCTCCGCCGATTCATCCGAAACCGGGCGGCGATGGGCGCGCTGGTGATCGTCGTCCTCATGGCGCTGGCCGCGTTCCTCGCGCGTCCGATCGAGGTCGGCGGTGTCGTCGTCCAGCCGTTCTCGCTGGCCCCGTACGACCCGACGACGATCCTCTACCTTCAGGACCCCGCCGTGGACGTCTACGACCCGCCGTCGTGGCAGTACCCGATGGGCATCGACGGCTCCGGGCGAGACCTCTTCTCCCGGATGCTCGTCGGCGGCCGGTACAGCATCTCGATCGGGTTCATCGTCGTCGGGCTGACGGCCTCGATCGGGCTAATATACGGCGCCGTCTCCGGTTACTACGGCGGCAACGTCGACGAGCTCATGATGCGGATCGTCGACACCATCTACGCGTTCCCCGGTCTGGTGTTGGCGCTGATCATCATCGCCATCCTCGGCGGCGGCTACTGGCAGCTCGTGTTAGCGTTCAGCCTGTTCGGCTGGGCGGGCTACGGACGACTAGTCCGCGGCGAGGTGTTACAGATCAAGGAGAACGAGTACGTGATGGCGGCAAAGGCGCTGGGCGCGCGCGACCGGTCGGTCGTGTTCAGACACATCGCGCCGAACGCGATGCCGCCGCTCGTCGTGCTGGCGTCGCTCAACATCGGTAGCGTCGTGATCGGCGTCGCCGCGCTCGGGTTCCTCGGGCTCGGCTTGGAGCCGAGCACCGCCGAGTGGGGGACGATGCTCGACGCGACCCGCGAGACGCTCATTCAGGGCCCCGGCGGACGGATCCCCTGGTGGGCGACCGTGTATCCCGGCGTGGCCATCTTCACCTTCGTGATGGCGATGAACATGATCGGCGACGGGATCAACGACGCGCTCGACGCCCAGCAGACTGGCGTCGGTCGCGGGGGTGAAGAGTAATGGCCCTCCTCGAAATAAAGGATCTGACGGTCCGATTTTACACGCAGGAGGGAGTCGTCACCGCCGTCGACAACCTCTCGTACCGCATCGAGAGCGGCGAGAAGTTCGGCGTCGTCGGCGAGAGCGGGGCCGGAAAAAGCGTCACCGCGCTCTCCGTGCTCCGCCTCATCGAGAGTCCCGGCCGGATCGAGAGCGGGGAGATCCTGTTCAAAGGCGAGAACCTCCTCGAGATGTCGGAGTCGGAGATCCGCTCGATCCGCGGCAACGAGATCGCGATGATCTTCCAGGACGCCCAGACCGCACTCAACCCGGTGTACACGGTGGGCGGACAGATCGCCGAGGCGATCGAACACCACCTCGACTACAACTCCGAGGAGGCGCGCGAGCGAACGATCCAGCTGCTCGACCGCGTGGGGATTCCGGAGGCCGAGACGCGGTTTTCGGACTACCCCCACGAGTTCTCCGGCGGGATGCAACAGCGCGCGATCATCGCGATGGCGCTGTCGTGTGATCCGGACCTGATCGTCGCCGACGAGCCCACGACCGCGCTCGACGTCACCATCGAGGCGCAGATCCTCGACGAGCTCCGCGAGCTCGCCGACGAGTTCGACACGGCGGTACAGCTCATCACCCATGACTTGGGCGTCATCGCCGAGGTCTGTGACCGCGTGATGGTGATGTACGCCGGCAAGGCGGTCGAGAAGGCCTCTGTCGAGGAACTCTACTACGACCCGAAACATCCGTACACCGTCGGGCTGATGAGTTCGATCCCGCGGGTCGGCGACGAGCGCGACCGGCTCCAGACGATCCCCGGTACGATGCCCGACCTCGTCGAGCTCCCGTCCGGCTGTAGTTTCCACCCGCGGTGTCCGTTCGCGGAGGAAAAGTGTACGCGCACGGAGCCGCCCCTCACCGACGTGGAATCGGGCGAGGAGGCCACGCTCGACACCGAACACTCCGCCGCCTGCCTCGAGTACACGGAGGGGCTTTCCCAGGGGCTCACCTACTCCGTCGACGTCGACGGTCCGACGAGCGACACCGTCGAGCGGTACGTCGGGGGTGGATCCGATGAGTAAGTCCGAGCCGATCCTCCGCGTCGAGGGGTTAGAGAAGTACTACGAGTCGGCCAGCGGGTTCGTCGACAACCTGCTCGGACGGTCCCAGCCGGTGAAGGCGGTCGACGGCGTCGACCTGACGCTCCACGAGGGCGAGACGCTCGGCGTCGTCGGCGAGTCCGGCTGCGGGAAGACGACGCTCGGCCGCAGCATGCTCCGCCTGATCGAACCCACGGGCGGCTCCGTCTACTACAAGGGCGAAGACATCACCGACCTGTCCAGCTCGGACCTCCGGAACCTCCGGAAAGACATCCAGTACATCTTCCAGGACCCGTTCTCCAGCCTGAACCCGCGGCTGACCGTCGGCGACATCATCGGGGAACCGCTCGACATCCACGGCATCGCGGAGGGGGAGGAACGGACCGAACGGATCTACGAGCTGCTGGATACCGTGGGGTTGAACCCGAGCCACGCGAACCGGTACCCGCACGAGTTCTCCGGCGGCCAGCGGCAGCGGATCGGCATCGCCCGCGCGCTCGCTGTCGACCCCGAGGTCATCGTCTGTGACGAGCCGGTCTCCGCGCTCGACGTGAGCGTCCAGGCGCAGATCCTCAACCTCATGGAGAACCTCCAAGAGGAGTTCGGGCTCTCGTACGTGTTCATCGCGCACGACCTCAGCGTCGTCGAACACATCTCCGACCGGATCGCGGTCATGTACCTCGGGGAAGTGGCCGAGATCGCGCCGACCGAAGAGGTGTTCGAGCCGCCGTATCACCCGTACTCGGAGGCGCTCCTCTCGGCGATCCCCGAACCGGACCCGCTCTGGGAGGGCGAGCAGATCTTCCTCTCCGGCACCGTCCCCTCTCCGCTGAACCCGCCGTCTGGCTGCCGGTTCCACACCCGGTGTCCGAAGGTGATCCGTGACGCCGACTACGACCTCTCACAGGAGACGTGGCGGTCGGTCATGGACATGAAGCTCCGGACGCGAGAGGCCGATTCCGTCGAATCGGTGACCGCGGAGCTCGAAGGCGAGGTGACGGGCTCCCGGACGGCCCCGACCGACGCGTCGCGCGAGCAGTTCGGTGAGATGGTCCGCACCGAGTTCGACCTTCCGGAGCGCCTGCCGGACGACGACGCGGAGGCCGCGGTGTCGGAGGCGATCGACCTGCTCCGCGACGAGGAGCTCTCCGAGGCGGCGAGGTCGTTGGAGGACGCGTTCACCTCGCCGTGTTCGACGCACGAACCGGACGCCTACGAGGTGGGCGGTAACCACCACATCTCGTGTATCCGGTTTGACGATCGGTTCGACTCCGAGCGGGAGCTGTTCGATAACGCGGCGTAGCCGCTTCCAGCAGTCTCGCTCGTCCGGAGTCCGCCGCGTCGGCCGCGCGGCTGCGGCGTAATGTTTTATCCTTCGCTCCTCGTAGCTACCCTAATGCGTCGGATCTACGAGTCGAACGCCCTCCACCGCGACGACGAGGAGGCACACGCCCCGTCGGAAACGAAGCGATCGACCAAGATACAGGCGCTGCGGTCGGTCCCGTCGTCGACGCTGAGCGACCTCCTGATCCCGCGACGGCTGCGTCACCTCCCGGTGTCGGTCGCCGTCGAAACGCCGGAGGACGAATACGAGGTCGGCGAACCCGTTCCCTTCACCGTGACCCTCCGCAACCGTCTGCCGCTCCCGATATCGATCCGGACGGTCTCGCCGCTCCTCTGGCAGTGGACGGTCGACGGCAACGTCGAGGCGGCCGAGGTTCAGATTCGGGACCCGCCCGACGAGGAGGGGAAACTGTCGTTCGATCGCGGGGAGCGCAAGGAGTTCCGGAAGCGGTGGGATCAGCTGTTCAGGGTCTCGGAACGGGAGTGGGAGCCGGCGGCCGCCGGGAGCCACACCATCGGCGTCGCGGTCAACGCGACGGACGCCGAGACGCGCGGGCTGACCGACGAGACGACGGTACGGATCGTCCGCTGACTCGGCGGTACTCGATTCTTCGCCGTCTCACTCGCTTTCTCGCCCGTTCTCGGCGTCGTCGTCGTCCGACCGGACCACTTCCGCGCTTCCGCTCTGTCCGTGGCGGAGACAGCTGACGGTTCCGGTCGTCGCCCGTTCCGCTTCGCCGTCCGACGGCCGGTCGACGGCCGCCGGGGCCTCGCGTTCGCAGACGCTGGTGAAGGCGGCGGTCAGCGTCTCGTCCGCGGCGTCGACGTCGCCGTCCGCAAGCGCCGCGGCCGCGTCCTCGACCGCGGACTCCGCTTCAGGGTCGGGGAGTTCCTCCTCCAGGCCGACGGCGCGTCGGACCGCCGCGGCGGTGTGTCCCTCGCCGGCGCCGTCACCGCTCGTCGCCGTCTCGTCTCCCGGGTCTCCGACGGCGGCCTCAGGGAGCTCTCCCGCTTGGACCGAGAACCGGAAGCGCGCGATCGCCCGCCAGGTCGACTCCGACACCGAGAGGTCCGCCGGCGGGATCACGTCGGGACACCGGGGATGAAACCGACAGCCGGAGGGGGGGTCGCTCGGATTCGGAACCGTGTCCGTCAGCGGCCGCCCGAGCTCCCGGTCCGTCGGGTCGAGGGAGGGGACAGAGGAGAGCAACACCCGCGTGTACGGGTGTGCCGGGTCCGCCAACACGGCCTCGGTCGCGCCTCGCTCGACGATCTCGCCGAGGTACATGACCGCGACACGGTCGCAGCTCCATCGGATCACGTCGAGGTCGTGGCTGACGAACAGGAGGGCGATGTCGAACTCGCGCCGGATCCGGTCCAGCAGGTCGAGGATCTCGGACCGGACCCTCGCGTCCAGCGCGCTCGTCGGCTCGTCCGCGACGATGAGGTCTGGGCTGACGACGAGCGCTCGCGCGATCGAAATCCGCTGTTTCTCGCCGCCGGAGAACTCGTGCGGGTAGCGGTCCGCGTCGTCGCCGGAGAGCCCGACGCGTTCGAGGATGTCAGCGACGATTGCGTTCCGCCGCTCGGCGTCGTCGAGGCCGTGGATCCGGAGGGGTTCGGCCACCGCCTCCCCGACCGTCATCCGCGGGTCGAGCGCGTCGTTGGGGTCCTGAACGATCAGCTGCGCCCGGCGGCGGAACGATCTGCGCTCCTCGCCCGACAGCTCCGACACCGGCTCGCCGTCGAACCGGACCTCGCCGGCCGTCGGCTCTTCGAGCCCCAAGACGGTGTGCGCCGTCGTCGTCTTGCCGCTGCCCGACTCGCCGACGATCCCGAGGGCCTCTCCGCGCTCGACGTCGAAACTCACGCCGTCGACGGCGCGGACGCGGCCGACTTCGCGCCGGAGCAGCCCGCGGGTGATCGGATAGTGCTTCTTCAGGTCGCGGACCGAGCAGATCGGGTCCCCGCTCATCGCGACTCGCCCTCCGCGTCCGAGGTCCGCGTCGCGCCCGACCCTGCGGGCTCGCCCTCCGACTCTCGCTCCGTTCGGCTGTCCATCGGAGACGTCGCGTTTTCGCGGAGCGGTGACGAGTCTCCGTCCGCCCCGAAATGAACGCATGACGCCGCGTGGGCGGCCGCCCCGGCGACAGGGCGAAACGGCGGCTGCGCGCCGCCGGCGCACTCCTCGATCGCGTGCGGACACTCCGCGCGGAACCGGCAGCCGTCGGTCGGTATCTCGCCGCGAGCGGTCTGCTCGTCGATGGGCCCGTCCTCGGTCTCCCCGTGGCTGTCGAACAGCGCTTGGGTGTACGGATGGGAGGGCTCGCCGAACACCGCCTCGACGGGCCCCCGCTCGACGATCGTGCCGCCGTACATGACCAGGACGCGGTCGGCGACGGCGGCGACGACTCGCAGGTCGTGGGTTACGAGCAGGATGCTCGTCCCGTCGCCGACGATCGATCGGAACAGGTCGAGCAGCCGCGCCTGGACCGTGACGTCCACCGCGGTCGTCGGCTCGTCGGCGATAAGCAGGTCCGGGTCGCCCGCCAGCGCGACCGCGATGGCGAGTCGCTGTTGCATCCCGCCCGAGAACTCGTGCGGGTAGCTGTCGAGGCGCTCTCTCGCACGGGGGATGCCGACTCGCCGGAGCAGATCGACCGCGCGGTCTCGCGCCGCCGCCCGGCTCACGTCCTCGTGGATCCGTATCGGCTCCGTTACCTGTTCGCCGACAGCGTACACCGGATCGAGCGCGCTTTGCGGGTTCTGAAACACGTGCGCGATCCGGCGCCCCCGGATCGACCGAAGCTCCGCCGCCGACCGGTCGGTGACGGACTCCCCGTCGAACTCGACGGCGTCCGCCGACACCTCCGCCGGCGGTTGGGGGACGAGACCAGTGAGCGACTCGCAGGTGACGCTCTTGCCGCTGCCGGACTCGCCGACCAGACACACCGTTTCGCCCCGGCCGACGTCGAAGCTCACCCCGTCGACCGCGTGGAGCCACCCCTCGTCTGTCCGGATCCGCGTCTGGAGGTCGCGCACGGAGAGCAGCGAGGTCTCGACGGGATCGTCGCGTCGGCGGCTCACGAGCGGTCACCCCTGGGATCGAGCGCGTCTCGGACGCCGTCTCCTAGCGTCTTGAACGCGACGAGCGTCGCGGTCAGCGCGGCGGCCGGGAGCGTCGAGGCCCACCAGATCCTGTAGGCGGGCTGTTCGGCCCGCCCCTGTAGCTGCCCGGCGACCGCCGCGTTGGTCGACTCGCTGATCGTCGACCCCCACGAGTAGGTGCCGACCTCGTGGAACCCGAGGAAGGCGACGCCCGCCTCGATGAGGACGAACAGCGCGAGCAGCTGGAACACGGCGGGGACGAGCGTGTTCGTGCTGTTGGGGAGGATGTGCCGCCGAGCGACGTACGCCCCGGACGCCCCGAGGCTCCGAGCGACGAGGACGTACCCCTCTCCGCGGCGCTGGATCACCTCACTTCGAACCAGCCGGGCGATTCCGCCCCAACTGAGCAGTCCGAACGTCGCGAGCAGCAACAGCAGCGAGGGCCCGTAGTAGGCGTAGCCGATGAAGTACAGAAGCAGCGCCGGGATACACAGCTGAACGTCGACGTACGCCGAGAGCAGGTCGTCGACGACGCCGCCGCGGATCCCCGCGACGACGCCGACCGACGCGGCCAGTGGAACGATGAACGCCGCCGAGATGACGGTCACGTACGCCGCGGTCCGGGCGCCCGTTCTCAGGAGGAAGCCGAGCGGGTGGCCGCGCTCGTTCGTCCCGAGGGGGTACTCCCACGTCCCGTGACACACCCGGTCGAACGCGCTGCCCGTCTCGACGCCGAGGCACTCCTGCGGGGGGACCGTACTGGCGAACCCCACTGGGGGGTGGAAGGCGTGGTGGAACCGGAGCGGCGGGGACGCGCCGAGCGCGGGACCGACCACGCCGACGACGAGGAGCCCCGCGACGAACGCGCCCGAGAGCGCCACCGCGGGTCGCCGTCGAAGCGCGTCGCGGAGCGAGACACGCCGGCGGCGGAGCCGCTTCCCGAACGGGATCAGGCCGTAAGCGGCGACGACCGTCGCGGCGAGGAGGAACACCCAATCGACGGTTGCCGGCCGCAGGTCACCGATCAGGTACGGCCCCGCTGAAAGCTCCTGATACGCCCGACCGAGGGCGATAAGCGCCGCACCGACGACCAGCGTCGCCCGCTCGGCCGTGACGGGTCGCTTCGACCGTTGAATCTCGTCCCAATCGAGGTCTTCGAACTGCGGGCCGTCTTCTGTCGGCGGCATATGGAGGGTGACCGTAGTATCGACGGACGAAGGTTAAAACCACCTGCCCGGTCCGCGACGCGACGGCGACTATCACCTCCCGCTAGCCGTAAATCGGCGACGCGCCGCAGAGGCACGCCCCTGATTTAATATCCTCCCGCTCGTGGTGCCCCCAAACGTGTCCTCCGCACCGTCCTCGAAGCCCCTGCCGGTCCTCCTCCTTCAAGAGGCCGTTCACGCGCCGGCGCGGGCGCCGAACGCGGGTGAGACGCGATGAACCCTCTCAGGATCCTCGCGAAACGGGCGCTCATGGGTCTCGTGACCGCCTGGGTCGTCCTGACGACGATATTCGCGCTGTTCACGCTCACCGAAGACTGGGTGTTGTCCGGGCAGATCGGCGCCGCCAGGTTCGCAGGCGAGAACGACCCCGAGGCGCTCGCGGCGATCAGAGCGGAGTACTTCGCGGCGCGCGGCCTCGACAGGCCGCTGACCGACGTGTACGTCGACTGGCTCGGAAATATGGTCACCCTCGAGTGGGGGAGGTCGTTGTCGACAGGTGAACCGGTGTTTCCGCTCGTCATGGAGGCCGCCGCCCGGACGGCGGCGTACGTCGTCCCCGCGCTCGGCCTGGCCGTTGTCTGCGGGGTCTCGATCGGGATGTTCGCCGCGTTGTACCCGGAGAGCCGCGTCGGGTCCGGCGGCGTCGCGGCGGCGTACCTGCTCTTTGCCCTGCCCGGCTTCTGGCTCGGCGGGATGCTCTTCTCGCTCACGCTCGACGGGCGGCTGGACCGCTCGCCGCTCCTCTTCGAGCACCTGCTCCCGATCGGACTGACGTTCACGGCGCTGCTCGGCGGGTACGTCAGCTACTCGCGGGCCCACTCGCGGGAGTACGCCACGGCGGAGTTCGTCTCGCTCGTCAGGGCGAAGGGCGCCTCGGGGTACCGCGTCGCCGCTCACGTCGTCCGGAACGCCGCCATCCCGTTCTTCTCGATGCTGTTCACCGAGGCGATCGGGCTGCTCGTCCTCGCGACCTTCGTGACGGAGGTGCTCTTCGGCATCGAGGGGTTCGGCCTCCTGCTGTTACGGGCGGTCGCCGACCGCGACCTCCCCGTGCTTCTCGGCGGGACCATCGTCGTGATCGCTGTCGGCGTGATCGGGACCATCGTTCAGGACCTGGCGTACGGCTACCTCGACCCGCGGGTCGAGATGGGGTGAGGTCCGCTCGAGGCGCGGTCAGGGCGTTATGCCCGTGTCCTCGCCCGGCGTCGCGACCTTCTCCGGGTCGAGTTCGAGGATGTGTTCGCCGCAGTCCGCACAGCGGACCGCGACGACCTCGTGAGCCATACAGCAGGACTCGACGGTGTCGGCGGTCGCGGAGACGTCGCCGCCGCACACCGGGCACGACGACAGGAACGACCGGAGCGACTTGAGGATCGAGAGCCGCTGTTCGGTCGGCACGTCGAGCCACCGGTCGGTGCGCTCGATCAGGGCGAGGTGCGACGCCACGTCGGCGAGGTACGCGCCGTCGCCCGGCCACTTCCGGACTCGTCGCAGGACGGTCACCGCGGGGTACGGCCGGTCCTCGAAGGCGACGTCGTCCGAACTCACGCCGAACATCTCGGCAAGCGTCTCCGCCCGAACCTCCTCGCGTTCGAGCGAGGCGACGCGCGACTCGACCGCCTCGGCGAAGCCGTCCTCGAAGAGCAGATCCTCGCCGTCGTCCGTCGGCTCGACGACGCCGACGTCGAGGAGAAACTCGACCGGGTCCACGGCGTTCTCCCGCTGGTTGCGGATTCGCTCTATCGTCTCGAACTCCGGCTTGTCGGCGTCGACCTGCTCTGCGGTCTCGGCGTCGGCCGCTTCGTCGGCGTCGCTACCGGCCCTGTCGGTGGTCTCGTTGACGGTCCCGTCCGGCTCGAACGTGGTAACCGTCACCTCGCCGGACCGCCCGGTCGACGCCTCCTCCCAGCCGTCCCGGGGTCCCTCGGGACCCTTCCCGAACAGCCGGAGCACGCGGTCGGGGAGGTACCGCTTCGTGAGTTCCGGCGTGCCGGGGACCAGGTACCCCCGGTAGTAGATACTCCCCAGCGACGCGACCAGCACGACCGCCGCGGCCACCGGTCCGAACACCGCGGCCGCGGCGGTCAGCGCGAGGGCGAGAATCCCGTTCAGAACGGTACACGGAACGCACCGGTTCGCTCCGGTGTACTCCGGCTCGCGGATCCTGTCTCGTAACGACGTGCCACGGGAGCTCATGTTCACGGATGTTTCCGGAGCGATAAAAACGGCCGGTATCCCGGATCGAATCGCCCGAATATCCCGTCTCTGTCGGCGTTTCGTCAGCGATCAGTCGTCGGCTTCTTCGGCCGCCTCGGGCCGCGCCGGTTCGGCGTCGTCGCCCTCGGAACCGCGGTCTTCGGCGGCGTCGGGGCCCGCGTTCTCGGACGGTCGATCCGGCGTCTCGTCGCTGACGGCGTGTTCGTAGCGCGCGATCTGCTCTTGGTGGAGCGAGTGGATCATGTCCGCGAGGAACCCGAACACGAGCAGCTGGATCCCGAGGATCGTCGCGCCGACCGCGCCCACGGCGATCACTTGGTGACTGATGCCGAACGCGAGGTACCGGTAGAGTACGAACGCCCCCATCCCGAGTCCCGCCGCGGTCGCCGCCACGCCGGCGCTGCCGAAGTAGAACAGCGGGTTGTTCGTCTTCGCCTTCCGGTACAGCTCCAGGAATATCACCCCGCCGTCCCGGATCGGGTGGAGGTTCGTCGCCGAGCCGCCGGGCCGCTCCCGGTACGTGATCGGGACCACGGAGACGGGGACGCGGTTCTTCACGCACTCGACGGCCATCTCGGTCTCGATCCCGAACCCGTCCGCGGTGAGGTGGAGCCGCCGGAACGACTCGCGGGTGAACGCGCGGTACCCCGAGAGGATGTCGCGGTAGCCCTCGCGGTGTATCGCCCGGAACGCGAGGTTGATCAGGCGGTTCCCGATCCGGTTGAGTCGGGTCATCGCGCCCGGGCGCATGTCCGCGAACCGGTTGCCGATAACGTGTTCTGCCTCGCCGTCGAAGAGCGGGTCGAGCATCGCCGCCGCGTCGTCGGCGTCGTAGGTGGCGTCGGCGTCGGCCATCAGCACGTACGGCGCCGAGATGTGGTCTCGGACCGCCTCCCTGACGGCCTGTCCCTTCCCGCGCCCCGCCTGCTCGACGACGCGCGCGCCGGCCTCGCGGGCTATCGACTGCGTCTCGTCGGTCGAGCCCCCGTCGATAACGAGGACGTTCGCGAACCCGACATCGCGGAAGCCCGTGACGACGCGTGCGACCGTCTCGGCCTCGTTCATCGTCGGCAACAGGACGCAGACGTCGTCGTGATCGCTCATCAGGCAAGCGATCACGCGGGAGTCGCTAAACTCTGTCCCTCCCGGTCGCTTCGACGGGTCCCCCGCGGCGCCGAGCCCGCGGGTGCTGCGGCCACCCACACGCTCATGTATGTTACTATTGATCGTAGTCGTATGTCCCACCCACCGGATGAACACGCCGGCGAACTGCTGAGCGCCGCCCGCACGGCGACGGGCGACGAGCTCCGGAGCCTCACGTACTTCACCGAAGACGACGTCGAGCAGCTGTACCTCCGCAGCGACCTGAGCCGGACCGCTGACCTAATCGGCTTCGCGGAGAACGAACGGCAGGGGTTCCACGCGCAGTCGATGTACGCGGACACGCAGCTCGGTGACTACCAGTTCACGGTCCGCGTGTTCGAGAACGGGTACCTCACGCGCGTGATCGCAAACGACCACGGCGTGTGGGTGACCACCGACTCGATGGAGATGGACCGGTTCGAGGAGCTGGCGAGCGCGCTCGCGTCGATCCTCCGGTCGTTCGACCCCGCCTGAGGCCGCGCTGGCTCCGCGGGCCGCTATCCGAGGTGGCTCTCGAACTCGCCGACCAACTCGTCGGCGTCGACGGGCTTCGTCACGTAGCCGTCGGCGCCTGCCTTCACCGCCTCCATCATCTTCTCCTGCTGGTCGACGCTCGTACACATCACGATCACCGCGTCGGACCACTGCTCTTTGATCGTCGCGGTCGCTTCGATCCCCGTCATCTCCGGCATCACGACGTCCATCGACACCGCGTCGGGCTCGTACGCTTCGAAGAGATCGACCGCCTCTGCGCCGTTTTCCGCCTCGTCGACGACCTCGAATCGGTCCTCCAGCGCGTCCCGGACGACGGTCCGCTGGAAGGAAGAGTCGTCGACGACGAGCACCCGCTCAGTCATACCTGATCACCCCGCCCGATCGACATAAGCGCGCGGATCGCCCGGCACGTACGGTGCGTGTCGCTCGGCACGATCGGCGCGGACCGCTCGGAACGTGAGGTTCGAAGGCGGTCGACTGTGGGGTGCGACACGGTGTCGGGAGTGCGACCCCTTCCCGAACGCCACCCCTTGTATATTCCATGAAGCATATAATGAACATGGGAACAAGGTTAAGATGTATCCCGTGATACGGTCGCGTATGGAAACGCGGAAGGTCCAACGGTTGGGGCCGTCGACGCTGGCGATGACGCTCCCGGCCGAATGGGCGCAGGAACACGGCGTGAACAAGGGCGACGAGGTGTCGCTGCGGATGGGCGGTAAGGGGACGCTCACGGTGCTTCCCGAGTCCGTGAGCACGGAGGAGTCGGAGGCAGTCATCAACGCGGACGGCCTCGACGCGCGGTCGCTCGAACGCGCGATCGTCGCGCAGTACGTCCTCGGGCGGCGCGTGATCCACGTCCGCAGCGAGGGAACGCTCGACAGCGAGCACATCAACGCCGTCTACAAGGCGGAGACGCAGCTGATGGGGCTCGGGGTCATCGAGGAGACGCCGGAGGACATCTCCATCCGCTGCTCGGTCGACCCCGAGGACTTCACCCTCGATAACCTGCTCGAACGGCTGGAGAACACCGGCTCGACGATGCGCGGCGAGGCCGTCAAGGCGCTCGCGCACGGCAACCCCGACCTCGCACAGCGCGCGCTTAACCGCGAGCGGCAGGCGAACAAGATCTTCGTCCTCCTGCTCCGGCTCATCTTCACCGCCTACCAGAACCCGAACCTCGCGCGCGCGGTCGGACTCGAGGAGGGGTTCCCGCTCATCGGCTACCGCTCGGTCGCGAAGAACCTCGAACTCACCGCGGACAACGCGGAAGACATCGCCGAGATCGTGATGGAGGCCGACGGGCACACCCTCGACGTCGACAGCGCGACCATGCGGCAGATCCGCGAGTTCACCGACCAGGTGGACGACCTGACGGCGCTCGCGGTGCGGGCCGTCGTCGAGCGCGACTACGACCTCACCGTCGAGTGCCGCGACCTGTTCTCGCGCTTGGAGGACCGCGAGCAGGAGATCCTCTCCGAGCTGCCGGACGACCTCGACAACGAGACACTGCTCATGACCCGCGAGGTGCTCGTCAGCCTCCAGCATACCGCCGAGTACGCCATGCGGAACGCCGAGATCGCAGCGAACCTCGCGCTCAACGAGGCGTCGGACCACGTCGAAATCATCTGATCGCGGCGGTCGCTTCGCGCTCGACGCGTCCGGCGCCCGCCGTCCTCGGCCGACCGCGTCGCGCGGTTCGCATGAACTAAGTGGTCCCCCGCGAAGCGGTTCGTATGAGCGAGGGTTCCATCGAATCGGACAAGGAGGTCGGCGTCGCGCTCGCGCTCGGTGCCGTCGCGGTCGTCGGCGCCGTGGTGATGCTAGCGTACCCGGGACAGCTCGGGAAAGCGTGGGGGTTCGCGGCCGCGTTCGTCTTCGCGACGCTCGCCGTCGGCGCGGTTCAGCTGTTCGATTGAACAGAGCACGCGCCGCGGTCCCGCGTCAACCGACTCGGCCGGCCCGCGCTCGGTCCCCGTCCGGTCGACCGGTCGAGAAGACGAGAAACCGTTAAGGACGTCAGACGCGTATATCTGATAATGAGCGAGTACACCGAGGAGGAACAGCGGATCCTCGCGTACCTCACGGACAGCGTCACCCGTGGCGAGCGGTACGTTCGCTCGAAGACGATCGCCGACGCGATCGGTCTCACCGCGAAGCAGGTCGGCTCGCGGCTCCCCCGCCTCGCCGAGAAGTCGGACGACGTCGATATCGAGAAGTGGGGCCGCGCCAAGTCGACGACCTGGCGCGTGACCCCCGAGGGGTGACGGCCGGTCGCGGCGGCGCCGTCACGGCGCCCGAGCGGGAGCCGGCCCTCCGACGCGGCGGCGCGTTCCCCGAACCCGACTCCGTCGACGCGCATTTTTAACCCCCGTCGGCCCAAACGAGAACGTATGACCGTTCGAGTCTCCCGGACGTTCGAGTTCGACGCGCCGCCGGCCGACGTGTGGGCGTTCATCTCGGACGCGGAGCAGCGCGCGGGCGCCATCAGCGTGGTCGACTCCTTCGAGGTCCACGACGACGGCAGCGCGACCTGGCACGTCGCGCTCCCGATACCGATGATCCGGTCGACGATCGACGTCGAGACGGAGGACGTGGAGCGTGACCCGCCCCACCGAGTGAAGTTCGTCGGGAAGTCGCGGGCCTTCCGCGTGACGGGCGAACACGAGATTACCGAGACCGACGACGGCGGCTGCCGGCTCGCCAACGAGTTCGTCGTCGATGGGCGGCTCCCCGGCGTCGAGTCCTTCTTCAAGCGCAACTTCGACGCCGAACTGGACAACTTAGAGGACGCGCTCCGCGCCTCGCTCGCCTCACCGGCATGAGGCTCGCCGGTGTCCAACTGGCGGTCGAGGGCGGCGAGATCGAGGCGAACGTCGAGCGCGCGCTCGACCGCGTCCGGGCGGCGGCCGCCGCAGGCGCCGACCTCGTCGTCCTCCCCGAACTGTTCGACGTCGGCTACTTCGCGTTCGACTCGTACGGCCGGGCGGCAGAGAGCCTCGCCGGCGACCGCCTCGCCCGGTTCGCCGCCGCGGCCGACGACCACGACGTGGCGGTGCTGGCCGGGACGGTCGTCGAGGACCTGTCGGCGTCGGCCGCGGACGGTCTCGATGTGCCGGCCGAGTCCGGGCTCGCCAACGCTGCGGTGCTGTTCGACGCCGACGGCGAGCGCCGGCTCGTCTACCGGAAGCGCCACCTGTTCGGGTACGGCTCCGAGGAGACAGACTGGCTGGTCCCGGGCGATCGGACGCCGGTGGTCGACCTCGGAGGCGTCGCGGTCGGGGTGACGACCTGTTACGACCTCCGGTTCCCGGAGCAGTTCCGCGCCATGATCGAGGCCGGCGTGGAGTGCGTGCTGGTGCCGAGCGCGTGGCCGTACCCGCGGATCGAACACTGGCGGACGCTCGGCCGCGCGCGGGCCATCGAGAACTTGGCGTACGTCGCCGCGGTCAACGGGAGCGGCCGGTTCGGCGACGAGGCGCTCTGCGGGCGGAGCGCGGTGTACGACCCGTGGGGAACGACGCTCGCGTCAGTCGGCGACGAACCGGGCGTCGTCACCGCGACGGTGGACCCCGAGCGGGTCGCGTCGGTCCGGGAGGAGTTCCCCGCACTCCGCGACCGCCGCTGAGCGGTCCGCAGTCCGGGGCACGTCGCCGGCCGCCCCCCGAGCGCGCCTCGTTCGACGTCGCCTCGCACGTCGCCGAATCTCCGATCGACGCCGGATCTCCCGAATCCGGATCTCGCATATTTATACGCGTGAGGCACGTATCCGATCGTGCCGAAGACCGACGCTTTTCTCGTTGGAATTCGGCGTTAATCGATCCGCGCGCCCGTCCCGACCGCTGGGCGGCGTCGCCGACGACAGCCCGGGGGTCCGCTGTCCGGCCGCCGCCCGCCCGCCTCTCGCCGCCGCCTCGCCTTTCGCCCGCCTCCCTTTGCTTCCACCCCTTCTACCCTCTTCACCCCTTCCACCCTCTTCGCTTCCCCTCGACCGTCGTCCAGTCGAATCCCCTTCTTTTCCCGTCCAGTCACCTCTCCTTTGACCGCACGCCGCTGCCGCCGTCTCTCCGGTCCGAGTATCTCTCCTGATAACTCGGCCGGTAAGTTCATACGTCGCTCGGGGAAGAAAGTAAACGCCGCGGACGCATCCGACCGGTCCCATCCCGCTTCGGGCGGGCCAGTCGGCCACTCGCTTCCACCGTCCGTCGTCCGTCGGCTTGGGTTCGGGCCCACCCGCTCCCACACCGAGCCCGAACCCCTTTCTGTGCGCGCGTCGCTTCGCTGGACAGCGATTGTTCCGTCGCCGGTCGGGTCGAAGCGCAAGGACGAAACCCTCGGCCGACGAACCGGCGGTCGAATGTTCCCCCGCGAGTACCGCGGCGTCGCCTTCGTCGTCGGGCTGTTCCTCGTCGTCCAGGTGGGCGCGCTGGCGCTGGTCCCCGAGTTCGCCGAGAGCGGGTATCAGGCGGTCGAGAACCCCGACAACCCAGCGAACAGCGTGCTGTACGTCGTCGCTATCGTCGCGATGACCGGACTGATGTTAGCGGCGTTCCGGTACGACTTCGACGGGGCGATCCGGCTGCTGATCGTCGGCGTCTCGGCGTGGCTCTCGTGGTACGTGTTCTCCGCGCTCGTCTCGCCGCTCGCGGCCGCCGTCCCCGCGGTCGCGGTCGCCGTCGGCCTGCTCGTCCACCCGGAGTGGTACGTGATCGACACCGCCGGGGTGTTGATGGGCGCGGGCGCGGCCGGGCTATTCGGCATTTCGTTCGGCCTGCTGCCCGCGCTGATCTTACTCGCCGTCCTCGCCGTCTACGACGCCGTCTCCGTCTACGGCACCGAACACATGCTGTCGCTCGCGGAGGGCGTGATGGACCTGAACATCCCCGTCGTGTTGGTGATCCCGCTGTCGCTGTCGTACTCGCTGCTCGACGGCGAGTCGGCGAGCGACGAGGCCTCCGGCGTGGGTGACGAGCCGACAGCCGAACCCGGTTCGGAGGACGAGGACGACGCGAGTCCTGACGGTGAGGGCGACGTGAGCCTCGACGAAGCGGACGACGACCCCGCCAAGGATGGCGACCGCGACGCCTTCTTCATCGGCCTCGGCGACGCCGTCATCCCGACGGTGCTCATTGCGAGCGCGGCGACGTTCTCCCCGGCTGCGAACCTCGCGGTTCCGCTCATCGGCGTCAACCTCCCCGCGCTGCTGGCGATGGTCGGCACCCTCGCGGGGCTGGTCGTGCTCATGCGGTGGGTGATACAGGGCCGGCCGCACGCGGGGCTTCCCCTCTTAAACGGCGGCGCGATCGGCGGCTACCTTACCGGGTCGGTCGTGGCCGGCGTCCCGCTGATCGAGGCACTGGGACTTGCGGGGATCCTGTAGGTCGGTTCGGACGTCCCGTTTCGCTTGTTCATGGAAACCGCCGAAACCTCGATTGTTCAGCCGTAGGATGATTTTCTTTATAAGCTGTTGAGCGACACGAACACTACCGAAGCCCCAGCCGCGAGGCGGGCGCACGCTCGCTTTCGCCCGGAAATCTTTGATTTTCGGGATGTCGTCAGAACCTTCGGACTCTGACTGCTAGCCAGAAATCTCCGATTTCTGGCGATGACGAGAGAGCTTTGCTCTCTCGAACCACGCGCTTCGGTCGCTCGCCTTGCTCGCTCCCTCCAGTGCTTACGTCGTCATCAGAACGCGAAGCGTTCTGATTGGCTCACGAGAGCGTTGCTCTCGTGAACGCCTGCGCCCGCCTCGCGGCTGCCCCTTCGAGTCCCGCCCGACCACAACCGCACGGCATCTCACACCTCCCCAGCCTCGTCAGTCGCCGGAGCGAAGCGACGGGGACTGACTCCCTCGCGCGGTGCTGTCGCCGGCGCGAAGCGCCGGGTGCCAGAGAGACCGGAGGTCCCTCGCGACTCGCGGCCGCTCGTAGGCGCGCGCCACCGCAGAGAAAGGTTCGTTAGTCGTCGTCCCCGGGGTTACCGTCCCGCGTCTTCACGGCGACGCCGGAGCCGAGCTCCTCGGCTTCCGTGCCGGAGAGCTCCGCGCGGCCGACTCCGAAAATCGCGCCGCTCCCGTCGACGACGAGGACCTCGTCGCCCGGGCGGATCCCGTCGTCGGCCGCGGCCACGAACTTCGCGAACGCGTTGCGCCCCTCCCGGACGAACGGCTCGCTCTCCTCGCCGACCACCATACGGTGTCGCGATTCGGCGAAGGCGTCGGCGATCCGCTTCCCGCCCGCGAGCCCGAGCGTGAACCGGCCGTCGGTGCCGTACGAGACGAGCCGGTCGCCCTCGCTGCTGCCGGGGGTGTCGTCGACGTCGCCGTCGATCACCTGCCGCGGGCGGCCGCCGCTCGATCGGCGCACGGTGAGGGTGTCGTCCGGCGGGAACAGGGCGTCGCCCGCGCCGGCGCCGAACTGGTAGTCGGCGGCGGTCCGCAGGTCCGCGAGCGTGTCAGCGTCGGTCATGGTTGCGGTTCCCCGCGCGCGCTGAAAGCGGTTGCGACACCGGTCCCCGCGCGCCGGTTGCGACACCGGTCCCCGCGCGCGCCGTGACCGCTCTCCTCAGCCGAGCGGGGGGTACGCCGCGGCGACGCTCTCGCCGTCGACGCGCCAGCGGTCGGCGATCTCCCTGTACGCTTCGGGGTCCGCGGCCGACTCCGCCGGGACCGCTTCCGGCGGCGACTCACGGAGCGCCTCGGTCAGGACCTCGCGGTCGATCGAACTCGGTCCGGCGACGCTCCCCGCGAGCAAGTCGGCGAGCCGGTCGGCCGCCGAGACGGTCGCCCGCGCGGCCTCGATCCGGCGGCCCAGATCGAGGGCCGCGGTCAGCCGGTCGGCCGCACCGACTGCGTCGCCGCGCTCGGCCGCCGCGGTCCCCAACGCCGCGAGCGCCTGCGCCTCGACGTGCGTGAACCCGCCGTCTCGGGCAGACTCGACCGCGGACGCTAGCGCCTCTGCGGCGTCGTCGCCGTCGCCCCGAGCGAGTGCTAGCCGCCCCCGGACCCGGGCCAACTCGGCCAGCCGCTTGTGGCCGGCGTGGTCGTCAAGCAGCGACGCGGTCCGCTCGATCCGGCGCTCCGCCTCGGTCAGGTCGCCGCGGTCGATCGCCACCTCCGCCAGGATCGCGGTCACCATCGCGCAGCGTGTGTCGGCGTCGAGCGCGTCGAGGCGGTCCAGCGCGGCGGTCAGGAACCGCTCCGCCCGGTCGAGGTCACCGGCGAGGTGCGCCGCGCTGCCCAGGTGGCTCAACGCGAACGCCTCGTACAGCTCCGAACCGATCTGCCCGGCGGTGGTCCGGGCCGCCGACGCACGGGCGACCGCTTCGCCGACCGCGCCGCGCTGCTCGGCGACCGCCGCGAGGTTCAGAAGCGAGATGGCCTCACGGTGTTCGTCCCCGACCGTCCGGTAGCCGTCGAGCGCGCGGCTCGCCGACCGCTCGGCCGCGTCGAGGTCGCCGCGCCGCCGCAGCGCGACCGCGAGGTTCGCCCGCACGTTCGCCGCCCCGTGGGTGTCGTCGTAGGCCCGGAAGAGGTCGCCGGCGACCCGGTAGTGATCGAGGACGGAGTCGGTCCCGTCGAGCCCGTCGAGCGCGTTCCCGAGGTCCATCAGCGCCTTCGCCGTCGCGATGGGATCGCCGACCTCGGCCGTGATGGCGTACGCCCGCGAGGCCGCCTCGTAAGCGACTTCGTAGTCGCCGTCGAAGTGCGCCGCCTGCGCCCGCCCCCGGATAGCCGCCGCGAGGCCGCCGCGGTCGCCCGCGGCCGTGAACTGCTCCTCGGCCCGTTCGTACCGCTCGCGCGCCTCGTCGTACTCGCCGCGCCGCCGCGCGACGTCGCCGTATCCGCGCTGACGCTCGGCCGCTCCCGCCTCGTCGGCCGGTCGCCACGCGTCGAGCGCCGCCGTCGCGCCGTCGAGGTCGCCGGCGTCAATGTACATCCGCGCTACCCACTCGGGCGGCCGGTTGCGAAGGTCGTCCGGGCACACCTCCGGGAGATCGATCCAGGCGTAGCGCACGCGACCGTACAGCGCCGCGAGCCGGGGGTAGCGCCGCCCGACGCCGTACACCGCCCGGACCGTCTCCGCCGCCCACGCGGCCGGGTCGCGCTCGATCCGGCTCACCGTCGGCGCGTCACCGCCGACGGCCCGTCGGACCCGGGAGCGTCGCGCGGGATCGTCCGCGAGCGCGAGCACGTGGGAGACGGTCCGCCCCACGCGTCTGGCGACCACCGGCGCCGGCTCCCGCTCCACGAGCCGCCCTAAGAACAGCACCGACCACTCGTCGTGGACGGCGCGGTACTCCCCGTCGCCCGACCCGATGAGGACCGTCCCGAGGAGGCGATCGAGCGCGCGGCGAACCTCGTCGACGGTCGTCGAGGAGTCGCCGTCGGCCCCCACTCCTCCGGCCTCCGATCCGCCGCTCCCGTCCGGACAGTCGACGAGCGCGTACGCCAGCGTCCGGAGGTCACCCACGCCGGCGACGTTGAGGAGGTTCACCAGCACCGCGACGTCGGCGGTCGGCGGTGGGCGGTTCCGGACCTCACGGACCGCCTCCGCGACCGCCGCCTCAAGCCCGGACTCGGGGCCCGTGTCGCCGTGGCGACCGCCCGTCGCGTCGCTCCTGCTGCCCGCGTCGCCCCCGGCCTTCGACCCGGCGATGGCGCTGCCGCCGCCGCCCGCCCCGCCGTCCGTCGCACGGACGAGACGGTGGACGAGCGCGAGCAGTTCGCCGACGCGCTCGTCGTCGGCGCGCCGCACGTCGTTGAGCAGCGCCGCCGGGTCGGCCGCCGGCGCGGCCCCGGCACGGTCGGCGACGTGGTCGACGAAGCGCTCCACCTCGCGCTCGTCCAGCCGCGGCATCCGGACGGTCTCGATCGCCCGGCGGTAGCGGAGGTCGGCGGGCGACAGCGGGAGTCCGTCGGGGTCGTCGTACGGCTCCTCGCGGGCATCGAACAGGAAGGACACGCCATCGCAGTCGGCCAGTTCGCGGGCGACACCGATCGCCTCCGCGGCCCCCGGATCGACGACATCCTCGACGACCACGAGATGGTGACCGTCCCCCGAGGTGACGCGCTCTCGTAGCCGCTCCGTCGCGGAAAACGGGTCTCCGCCATCGCTCGGCCGGTACGTCACGGGGCCGCGTCCCGACCGGTACCACTCGACCGCGACGCTCCGGCAGACGGTGCTTTTCCCGCTGCCCGGCGGGCCGACCAGCGCGTGGTCGGTTCCCTCGGCGAGGCCGTCGACGAGCAGCCCGGCGAGCGACCGCCGGTCGCAGCCGCGCGCCGCGGTCCTGTCGAGGACGTACCCCGCGTCCACCTCCGGGAACGACGCCGTGGCGCGGAGCGGTCCGTACGGGTCCGGGTCGCCGGAGAGCCGGTCCTCGTCGAGCGCGTGGAACCCCTGCGTCGAGAGTACGCTCGGACCGGCGGCGCTCGAACCGATCCGTCCGAAGAGGCCGCCGGCGGCACTCGCACCCCTCGCGTCCGCCCCTCGCGAGCCGTCGGGGCGCTCGCCGCCGGCCCCCTCCGATTCGGCCCGGTCCATCGCCGCGAGCGCCTCGCCCGCGTCGCGTCCGCGGTCGACCAGCTCGCGCACCGCGGCCTCCGCCCACGCGACCGCCTCGGGGTCGGTCGACGCCGCCGCGCCGTGAAGCGTGCCATCGCCGTCGAAGGTGAGGAGCAGCGCGGTCCCGTCGGCCGCGACGACCCCCGCGTCGACGGCGTCGACCGCGGCGACTCGACAGTCGTCCCGTCGCGCGACGGCGGCGAGGTCGTCCGCGAAGCGCTCGGCCGCGTGTCGGTACGCCCGGTCCGCGAGCGCCAGGTCGACGGTTCCGCCACCGGCGGCCGTGTGCCGGAGCCGCTCCGCGACCCGCGGGTAGGGGAACGCGGGCAGCGCGGCGGCGACCGAGTCCGCGTCGGCGAGCGTCTCGTCGAGGACCTCCAGCGGTCGGTAGGATTCCGGGGTCGTCGCCCTGTACGTCTCCGCGTCGCGGAGGGCCGCGGGGTCGACGTCGGCGTCCGCGCCGAGGGGGTCGAGTACGTCGCCCGCGGCCGCGAGGTCGTCGGCGGCCGTCAGGAACTCGCGGTAGCCGTTGGCCAGCAGGCGGCCGGAGAGCGTCGTGCGGTAGCCGTCCGTCTCGCCGGCCACGAGCCCTGCCGCCTCCATCTCGTCTATTGCGCGGTTCACCGTCGACCGGGAGTGGCCGAGCGCGTCGACGAGCTCGTGTTTCCGCAGCGGCTCCGCGGCGAGCCGTTCGAGGAAGTCGAGGCGACGTTCGACGACACCCACGAGCTCCGACGGCTCGGTCATACGTCACCCCGCACCGACCCCACCGAAATAAATGTTTCTTCGGTGATGACTCGCCGCGCGCGGTGGCACAGTGTTCCACGGGGTGAGAATAAGTCGAATGACGCCGCAGTCGGGCCCATGGACAGGGATCCCGCTGGCGAGAGCGACGGTCCGGGCGCGGCGGACGGAACCGACGAGACGGAAGCGAACCGAGCCGACGAGACGGCACGGAATCGGGTCACCGCGCCGACCGCGCCCGATCTGGGCGGAGCGACTCGGACGCGCGGCCGGGACGGAGCGAGCGCCTCCGAGCTGCCCGACCGCGCGTCGCGTGCGGTCGCGGCCGCGCGGACCGCGGCGGACGAACTGGCGGCTTGGGGCCCCGACGACGCCGACGCGCTCGTGCGGTCGGTCTGCGAGCGGCTGGCGGACAGGGAGACGGTCAGTCGCCTCGCGCGGTCGGCGGCCAACGAGACGGGACGAGGCCACCCGGGGACGAAAGCCGAGAAGGTCGCGACTGCGCTCGACGCGGCCCGACGAACGCTTCGGGACGCGCCGACCGCCGGCGCGGTCGACCGCGACGGCGCGGCGGGCACGGTGACCGTCGCCGGGCCGATCGGCGTCGTCGGCGCGGCGGTCCCCGCGACGCACCCGGTCGTGATCCCCGCGGTCCTCTCGCTGTACGCGCTCTCCGGCCGGAACGCGGTCGTCTTTGCGCCCTCGCCCTCGGCCGTCGAGACGTGCGATGTCGTCGTCGAGACCGTCCGCCGCGCGCTCGCCGACGCGGGGGCGCCGACCGGCGCAGTCTCGATGCTGCCGGCGCCGGCCTCGAAGCCGGGGACCGACACGCTGTTCGAGCGGGCGGACTTCGTCGTCGCGACCGGCTCCGCGGCGACGGTCGCCGCGGGGCAGCGCTGCGGGACGCCGAACGTCGCCGCCGGCGCCGACGGCGTCGTTGCCGTCGCGGACGGCTCGGTCCCGGCCGAGGCCGTGGCCACGCGGGTCTCGGTGGGCGCGACTTACGACTTCGGCGCCCACCCCGCGGGCGACGCCGCGGTCGTCACGGTCTCCCCGGCGTTCGACCCGCTTTGTTCGGCGCTCGAAGCCGAGGGCGGGTACGTCCTCGCCGCCGCCGAGCACGACCGCCTCCGCGCGCTGCTCGGCAACGGTGGAGGCGACGGTGCGGACTCCCGCGGGAACTCGCCGCGCCGGCTGGCGCGCGTGCTCGACCTCCCCAGCGCGGCCCGCGAGGCGGCGTTCCTCGTCGCTGAGCCCGACGGCCCCGACGACCGACTCGCGACGCTGCCCGGGATCCCCGCGGTCGCGGTCCACGGGCGGAGCGGGTTCGACGCCGCGCTCGATCTCGCCGCCGATATCGGCTCTCCACACGCCGCAGCGGTCCACACCACCCAACAGCGTCGCGCTCGGCGGGCTGCGGCGCGGCTCTCTCCCGGTCGCCTCGTCGTCAACCAGCCGGGGATCGCGGCGACGGGCGCGCGCTCGAACGGGTTCGAGGCGGCGCCAGTACTGGCCGGCGGGGCCGCCGAGGGGAGCCAGCTGTGCGGCGGGCTCACGCCGGAGTGCTTCGCGCGGACGACGACGGTCGCCGCGACGAGCGTGGTCGACGAGGCCACTCACCGGAACGGGGCGGGCGACACGCTCCGCGGGCCCTGAACGGAGGCCGCCTCGCCTCGCCGCCCATGCCTCGACTCGCCGCCCGGTCAGAGCTCGATCCGGTCGACGATCGGCCCGTTCCCGTCGGTCCCGTCGCTGTGGGTGTTGATCGCGACGGTCCGGACGCGGTCTTCGAGTAACGACCCGTCGATCTTCGCCTTCAAAAGGGAGTCGACCTGGTAGACACCGGCGGCGTTGTTCATCCGGATCACGACCTGTACGGGGGTCTCGTCGCCCTCGCGGAGCGAGACGCGCTCTATCGCCTGCGAGGAGACGGTGTTGATCCCGCGGCCGCCCTCCTCGTAGGGGACGCGCGAGCGCCCGCGCTCCATGTCAAGGCCGTCCGCGATCCGGACGACGCCGGCCTCCAGCGTGAGCGGCTGCTCCTCCGTGTGGTGACATAAGATCGCGTGGAGTACCTCGGCCTTCACGCGGACCTGATCGGCCACGTCGTAGAAGGAGGGGAGGAGATCGTCTAAGAGGTCCGCCGCCAGCGGGATCGAGTAGTACGGGTGGTCGTGGCGGTGGACGACGTGGCCGATGTCGTGGAGCGTCGCCGCCAGCGCGACGATCACCGGCTCGTCCGCCTCGTCGAGCCCCTGCTGGCGGGCGCCGTTGAACTCGACGCCGCCGGACTTGAGCAGGTCGTACAGTCGGAGCGCGCGGTCCCGGACGATCTCGACGTGTTTGGCGCCGTGGTCGTTGTACCCCTTCCGGGCAACCGGGTTGACGTTCTGTGCCTCCAGGTAGGTGACGATTTCTTCGTCCGACGTGAGCCGCGACATGACCTCGTTGAGCCGGCCGTCCGGGAACGCGTGGTCGGCGTCCGGGTCGTACTCGTGGCGGTCGGCGTCGGTGTCGGCGTCGACCTCCTCGCGCGCGGCTGGCGCGCCCTCCGCGGTCGGATCGTGATCCGCGGTCGGGTCGGAGGGATCGTCGCGGCCGGAGGGGTCGTCGCGGCCGGAGGGGTCGTCGCGGTCGGTCGGTCCGGAGTCATCGGCGGGGTCGTTCATGCGTCTCCACCACTCGCCGGCCAGTGATAAATGTGCGAGGCGCGGTCGGCCGGCTCCGTGAGCGGCCCCGGCGGCAGTTTCGACCCGAGGCACAACGTATAAGCGCCGCACCGATCCATACACCGGTGTGATTCGACCCGCGTCCGCACGCGGTCAGCCGTCGACGCCAGCGGCGCGGCTCTTCTTGAAAAAACGCGCGTGACCCGTCCGCCGGCGGGAGTGGCGACCCCGTCCCGGACGACCCCCGACGCGCGCACCGGTCCGCTCACCGACCCGGACTCGCGGCAGCACCCATGACAGACACGACCACCACGACACCCTACGCGACGCAAGAGGAGACGAACAGCGAACCGACGGACGCGCCCTTCGAGGGCGTCTACCCGGCCATGACGACCCCCTTCACCGACGACGACGCGGTCGACCACGAGCAGCTCGCCGCGAACGCCCGCTACTTGGAACGGGCCGGCGTCGACGGGGTCGTCCCCGTCGGCTCCACCGGCGAGTCGGCCACGATGAGCCACGACGAGCACGTCGCGGTGATCGAGACGGTCCGCGACGCGCTCGACGACATCCCCGTGATCGCGGGCACCGGCTCGAACAACACCGCGGAGGCGCTCTCGCTGTCGCAGCGCGCGGCCGACGCGGGCGCCGACGGCCTGCTTCTCATCTCGCCGTACTACAACAAGCCCGAGCCGCAGGGGTTCCTCGACCACTACAGGACGATCGCCGACGAGGTCGACCTCCCGCAGATCGTCTACAACGTGCCGAGCCGCACCGGGGAGTCGATCCCGGTCGACGTCACCGTCGAGCTCGCCGAACACCCGAACATTCGGGGGTACAAGGCCGCCTCCGGCGACCTGAACCTGATAAGCGAGGTGATCGAGCGCACCCGCGATGAGACGTTCGCGGTGCTGTCGGGCGACGACGGCCTCACGCTCCCGGTCCTCTCAGTGGGCGGGACGGGGACGATCAGCGTGGTCGCCAACGTCGAGCCCGAGCGGACCTGCGCGATGGTCGGCGCCGCGCTCTCAGGCGACTACGCCCGCGCCCGCACGCTCCACCACGAGCTGTCGCCGCTCGTCCGCGAGCTGTTCGCCGAGACGAACCCCATCCCGGTGAAGGAGGCGATGTACGTTCGCGGGCGGGGCGGCCCCCGCGTCCGCCCGCCGCTCTCGCGGCTCTCCGAGGACCGTCGCGAACCGCTCCGCGAGCTGCTGGCCGCGTACGACGACCATGCGCCGGGAACGCTCGACCAGACGGCTCTCGAACCCGCGGCGACGGAGGGCGCGGAATGAGCGACGCGGGCGGCGCAGCCGGCGGTGCGGGCGACGACGACCTCCGGATCGCCGTCACCGGCGCCGGTGGCCGCATGGGCCGCGAAGTGATCGAAGCCGCCGCCGACCGCGAGGGCGTCGCCGTCGCGGTCGCGGTCAACCGGACCCCGGCCGACCACGTAGCGGGCGTCGCGATCGGCGACGCCGCCGACCTCGACGAGCTGCTCGCGAGCGAGGCGCCGGACGCCCTCGTCGACTTCACCGGGCCGGCCTCTGCGGTCGCGTACGCCGAGGCGTGCGCCGACGCGGGCGTCCCGCTCATCACCGGCACGACCGGCTTCGCTGAGTCGCAGATAGCCGACCTCCGGGCCGCGAGCGGGGCGGTGCCTGTCCTCAAGGCGTCGAACTTCGCGCGCGGCGTGGCCGCGCTCCGCCGGGCGGTCCGCGAGGCCGCCGCGGCGCTGCCCGGCTACGACGTCGAACTGACCGAGACGCACCACAACGCGAAGCGCGACGCCCCCTCGGGCACCGCGAAGTCGATCCTCGGCGACGTCGAAGCCGTGCGCGACGACCTCGACGAGCGCGTCCACGGGCGCGAGGGCGACGCCCCGCGAAGCCGGGGCGAGATCGGCGTCCACGCCCGCCGTGCGGGCGACGTGACCGGCGAGCACGAGGTCCTGCTGGCCGGGAACCGCGAGACGCTCGAACTCACGCACCGCGCCGGCGACCGCGGGGTGTTCGCGGAGGGCGCGCTCGACGCCGCCGCGTGGCTCGCCGGCCGCGAGCCGGGCTGGTACGGGTTCGGCGACGTCCTGGACGCGGGCGGCGCCGGCGACGACCGGGCCGACGAGGCCGCCGATGAATAATCGCCGGGTATCCGAGTATCGACGGGTAAATACCGTCACTCATCCATACGCCATCCAATGAGCCTCGAAGCCGACGTCGCCGACCTCTGGAACCGCTATCAAGACGGGCTGACCGCCGCGGACGCGACCGACGCGGACGCGGCCGTCATCGACGAGTTCCTCGCCGCCTTAGAGGCCGGCGAGGTTCGTGCCGCCGAGAAGACCGGCGACGACGTGACCTCGTGGGAGGCCAACGAGTGGGTCAAGCGGGGCATCCTGCTCAACTTCGGCCTGCGCGAGACGGATGCGCGCGAGTACGGCGGCGTCACCTACCACGACGTACTCCCGCTGCGCGACACCGACGACCTCGCGGAGCGCGGCACTCGGAACACGCCGGACGGGACCGCGATCCGCCGCGGCGCGTACCTCGGCAGCGACTGTATCATGATGAGCCCCTCGTTCGTCAACATGGGCGCGTACGTCGGCGACGGCACGCTTGTCGACTCCTGTGACACCGTCGGCTCCTGCGCGCAGCTGGGCGAGAACGTCAAGCTTGGCGCCAACACGCTGATCGGCGGGGTCCTCGAACCGGTCGAGGACGCGCCCGTCGTCGTCGAGGACGGCGTCTCGCTCGGCGCGGGCTGCCGAGTCACCTCCGGGTTCCGCGTCGGCGAGAACAGCATCGTCGGCGAGAACACGCTGCTCACGCCCCGCATCCCCGTCTACGACCTCGTCGAGGAGGAAGTGATCTACGGTCACCTCCCGGCCGAGCGGCGCGCGTTCACCCGGATGGTGGAGTCGTCCGTCGGCGATCACGACCTCTTCGAGGGCGGCGCGTACAAGCCCGCGGTCGTCGCGACGCACGTCGAGGAGGAGACGCTTGAGGCGACGCGGCGGGAGGACGCGCTCCGCGAATGAGCGGTCCCGAGTCGGGGGCAACGGACGCGCGAGAAAACCCCGCTGTCCGGCGCGTGAGCGACTGGGAGGCGGAGCGTCTCCGCGGACTCGCGGCCGAGCACGAGACGCCCCTGTACGTCCAGGACCTCGACCGCGTCCGCGAGAACTGCGAGCGCCTGCTCGCGGCGTTCCCCGAGGCGGACTTGCGGTACGCCGTCAAGGCGCACACCGGGCGACGCGTCCTGGAGGCGGTCCGCGACGCCGGCCTCGACGCCGAGTGCGCCTCGGCGGGCGAGGTCGACCGCGCGCTCGCGGCCGGCTTCGACGGCTCGCGGCTCCACTACACCGCGGTGAACCCGCCCGCCCGCGACCTTGACTACGTCGCCGGCGTCGCCGAGGCGGAGCCCGACCTCACGGTCACGGTCGGCGCGGTCGACGCTCTCGCCCGACTGGCCGAGCGCGGCTACGACGGGCGGGTCTGCGTCCGCGTAAACCCCGGTGTCGGCGCGGGCCACCACGAGAAGGTCACCACCGGCGGCGCCGCGAAGTTCGGGATCCCCTACGACCGCGCCCCGGAGGCGGCCCGAGCGGCGGCGGAGCGCTTCGACGTGGTCGGGATCCACGCCCACGCCGGTTCCGGGATCGACCCGGACCAGCTGGACAGCCACCGCGAGCTGGTCGCGCGGATGGGCGAGCTGGCGCGGGAGTTGGCCCATCCGGGCGCCGCCGACGGCGACGTTCCCCGCGACGCGGCCCCCCTCGACCTCGAATACGTCGACGTGGGCGGCGGGTTCGGCGTCCCCTACGAGGAGGACGCCCCGCCGCTCGACCTGTCGGCCGTCGCCGAGGCCACCCGCGAGGCGGTCGCGCCGCTCCCCGAAGGTGTCGACCTCGCGATAGAGCCCGGGCGCTACGTCGTCGCCGACGCGGGCGTCCTCCTGACACGCGTGAACACCGTGAAGCCGACGCCGGACGAGACGGTCGTCGGCGTCGACGCGGGGATGACGGACCTCCTCCGGCCGGCGATGTACGACGCCTACCACCCGATCCGAAACCTGGGGGGCGGACCGGGGCGCGACGGGGGCGACGCGCCCCCCGTCGCAGAGCGGGAGGCAACCCCTGTCACGGTCGCCGGACCTATCTGTGAGACCGGCGATACGCTGGGTAAGAACCGAGCGCTCGCCGACCCGGCCAGGGGGGACCTCCTCGCGGTCGGCGTCGCGGGCGCGTACGGATACGAGATGGCGAGCCAATACAACTCACGACCGCGGCCCGCGGAGATCGCGCTCGACGACGGAACCGCGAGGGTCGCCCGCCGCAGGGAGACGCTCGGCGACCTGACGACGGTCGAACGAGACGCGGCCGCGCGCGACCGAACCGACCGACTGGAGGGAGACCGATGAGCACCCACGCTGTCCCGGTCGAGAAGTACCACGGCACGGGCAACGACTTCCTCGTCGTCGACGCGGCCGCCGAGAACGTCGGCGATCGCGCGGCGTTCGCACGGGCTCACTGCGACCGCGAGACGGGCGTCGACGGCCGCGACTTCGGCGCCGACGCCGACGAGCGCGGCGTGCCCGCGGACCGCCGCGGCGCCGACGGCGTCCTCTTTTTGAGCGTCGAAGAGCGGTTCGACCCCACGCGCGTCGTGATGACGCTGGTCCAGCCGGACGGCTCGACGGCGACGATGTGCGGCAACGGCGCCCGCGTCGTCGCGCGGTGGGCTCACGACCGGACGGGCGATCGCGAGTTCATGATCGACACGCAGGCCGGCACCCGGCGCGCCACCGTGACCGCGGACGCGGCCGCGGCCACCATCGAGATGGGCGAGCCGACGTTCGACCCCCGTCGCGTCCCGGTCGCCCGCGACGGCGCGCTCGCGAACGGGCCCCTGATCGACGAGCCGGTCGAGGGATTGACCGTCACGGCCGTCAACACCGGCGTTCCGCACGCGGTGGCGTTCGTCGACGGCGGTCGCGACGACCCCGACGGGATCGACGCGGTCGACCTCGACGCGGTCGCGCCGCCGGTCCGCCACGCCGACGTCTTCCCCGAGGGCGCGAACGTGAACCTCGCGGCGGTCGTCGACGACGGGAGCGGCGACGGGCGCACTATCCTCGACCAGCGAACCTTCGAGCGCGGCGTCGAGGGCGAGACCCGTTCCTGCGGCACCGGCGCGGTCGCGGTCGTTGCAGCCGCCCGTCGGCTCGGGCTGATCGACGGCGAGTCCGCCGTGAGCCGTCCGCCGGGCGGCGGACTGGAGATAGTGGTCCCCGACGCGGGCCACGCCACACTGACCGGCCCCGTCGCCCACGAGTTCTCGGGGACGCTCCCCGCGGACCCACGATGAGCGACGAGAGCGACGCCGATTCGGACCCTGACACCGGATCCGACTTCGATCCGGTCTCGTTCCTCGAAGCCGCGGTACAGATCCCCTCTCACGAGTCGCCCGACGAGACCCGCGAGTTCGTCGTCGACCTGCTGGACGGCCGGGGCGTCGACCCCGCGGTCGTCGCGGACGGTTGCGTCCTTGCGGAGAAGTGTTCGCCGGCGCCCGAGGCGGGGCCGCACCTCGTATTGAACACCCACTTCGACACGGTGACGCCGCACGTCCCGTTCGAGCGGGGCGCGGCGCGTGAAGACGAGCGCTGGGACCCTTCGTCGAGCGAGGGGGGACTCGAGGAGGAGGTGATCCGCGGGCGCGGCGCCTGCGACGCGAAGGGGCCGCTCGCGGCGTTGTTAACAGCCTTTCTCGCCGCCGATCCCTCTTGCGGCCGGCTCACCCTCGCGCTCACGCCGGACGAGGAGGAACTCTCCCTCGGCGCGGCGGCGCTGACGGGGCGGCTCCCGGGGACTGACGACCGGCTCGACGGCGACCTGTTCCTTGTCGGGGAACCGACCGGACTCGACGCGTGTACCGCCGCCAAGGGGCGCTTTCAGGCGACCGTGGAGCTGTCGGGGACGGCCGCACACGCCGCGGAGTTCGCGGGCGCCAACGCGGTCGCGGCGGCGGAGGACGCGCTCGCGGCGATCCGGACGTTCGACGAGGGGGCCGACGCGCATCCCCAGCTCGGCCCGCCGAAGCTCACTCCGAGTGTGATCGAGGGCGGCGCCGCGACGAACCAGGTGCCGGCGGACTGCGCGATCACCGTCGACCGACGGAGCGTCCCGCCGGAGACCGCGGAGGGGTTCCGGTCGTCGCTCGCGGAGGCGGTGCGGGAGTCGGTCTCCGGCGGCGCGGGCGGTGGCGGTGGCGACAGTGCCGGTGGCGACAGTGCTGGTGGCGAGGGGGTCGACGCCGCGGTCTCGCTTACGGACCGCGAGTCGCCGTTCCTCGAGGCGTTCGCGACGGATCCGGACCACGAACTCGTCCGAACCGTCGCGGGGGCGGCGCGCGAGGCGACCGACGTGGTCGGCCTTCCAAGCGAGCGCGGCGGCGAAGCGCGCCCCTTCGGCGCCGCGACGGAGGCTTCCTACTTTGCGTCCGCGCCGACGGTGGTGTTCGGGCCGGGCGACCTCGCGGACGGGGCGGGCGCCGTCGCGCACGCCGAGCGGGAGTACGTGCGGGTTCGCGAGGTCGAGGCCGCCGCGGTGGCGGTCGAGTCGGCGGTGGCGGCGCTGCTCGGCGACGAGTAGCGGAACGCCGCAGACGCGTGACCGACTACAGCAGGAACGTCTCCTTCTCCTCGGCGAGGTCGACAAAATCGTCGGCGGCCGCGATCAGCTCGTCGGCGGCGGAGTTGCCGAAGCTCATCGCCTCCACGCGGACGCCCTCGTGACGGAGGTGCGAGCAGAGCCGGGCGAAGTCGCCGTCGCCGGTACAGATGACCACGGTGTCGACGTGGCTCGCTAACGAAACGGCGTCGAGGCTCATCCCGAGGTCCCAGTCGGCCTTCTTCGACCCGTCGGCGAACGTCTTGATCTCCTTGATCTTCGTCTCGAAGCCGATGTCGCGGAGCGCCTCGAAGAAGCTCTCTTCCTCCGGCGAGTCGGCGCGGATCACGTACGCGATAGCGCGCACGAGCGACCGGTCCGCGACGGCCTCGTCGAGCAGGCTGGAGTAGTCGATGTTCCGGGAGTAGACGCTCTGTGCCGAGTGATAGAGGTTCTGTGAGTCCGCCAGCACGGCGACGCGCTGGTCCGGGTGAATCTCGCTCATGCGTCCCCCTTTACCTCCCGCGGTTAGGGGCTTTGGGATCCGCGCGACCGTGATCACGGGGCTCGTCGTGGCCGCGGTACCGCCGCAACGACCACCATGGTTTATGTCCGGCGCTGGCGACCGTGGCCCATGGACGAAAAGCGGTTCGTCGTCGCCCTCTTCGGCCTCGCGGTCGCGATCGTCGCCGGCTACGTGGCCTATCGGTTCGTCGCCCCGCTCACCGTCGCAGTCTTCCTCTACTACTCGACGCGGCGGTTCTACCACCGGCTCGAACGCTTCCGACTGCCCGCCCGGGTGCGCGCGGTGGTGTCGCTATCCGTCATCGGCATCCCGCTCATCGGGCTGGTGAGCTACACGCTGGTCCTGCTCATCCTGGAGGCGCGGCGGTTCATCGAGACGTACCCGGTGGCCGACACCATCGGCGCGGAGAACTCGGTGGTCGGCGACCTCGCGGAGCTGTCGAACCCGACGATGGACGAGCTGCTCGCGGCGTACCGCTCTGGGCAGTTCGACCCCCTCCTCGAGCTCGTCTCCGACCAGGCGTCGCTCCTCGCCAGCACCCTCTCGGGACTCGCGTTGAACCTCCTCATCACTATCGTCGTCACCTACTACCTGCTCATCGACGGCTCTCGGTTCCACGAGTGGCTCCTGCGGTTCGACGACGATGCGCTCGTCCGAGAGTACCTCGAGACCGCCGACGACGAGCTGGAGGCGGTGTTGTACGGGAACCTCCTCAACGTCATCGCCATCTCGGTCATCGCGGTCGTCACCTACCTCGGGTACAACGCGGTCGCCCCCGCCGCGGTCGAGATCCCGTACCCGACGCTCGCGGGCGCGCTGACCGGCGTCGCCAGCCTGATACCCGTGATCGGGATGAAGATTGTCTACATCCCGATCGCGGCGGCGATGTCGGTCCCGATCGCGCTCGACGGTGAGCTCTCGCTGCTCGTCTACGTCGCGGGGTTCCTCGCGGTCGCGGCCGTGGTCGTCGACACCATCCCCGACATCGTCCTTCGGCCGTACTTCAGCGGCGAGACGACGCACGTTGGCCTGCTCATGCTTGCGTACATCTTCGGTCCGGTCGTGTTCGGCTTCCACGGGCTGTTCCTCGCGCCGATCATCCTCGTGTTGGCGCTGACGTTCGCGGACACCGCGCTGTTGCGCCTGCTCGGCGTCGAGCCGGACCCCGGTCCCCAGACCCCCGAGAGCCAGCGCCGAATCGACGAGTTCTGAGCCGGCGTCCGCCGTCGACTCCGACGCCGATGCCGGCGCCGTCGCCCGGGCCTTCGTTCGCAGCGAGCCGAAGTCATATATCCCCGCTCGACGACCGGCCCACGTATGCGACTACACGTCATCGGTCTCGGCGGAGCCGGGGGGCGGATCGCCGACCGCCTCGCGGCCGGCCACGACGCCGAACCCTTCCTCGCGGGCGTACACGCATTCGACACCGACATGGACGCCCTCGAGGCGTTGGACGCGCTCGGCGAGGAGCGCCGGTACCGGTTCGGCGACGCCGCGGGCGGGGACGGGCTCGAGGGCGACCTCCACGCCGGGCGCCGCCTCGGGGACGCGCACGCGAGCGAACTCGGCCGGGCCATGGACGACCAGGGGCCGTCCCTCGCGGAGGCGTTCCTGATCGCCGTCGGCCTCGGCGGCGCGGCCGGCGCGGGCGCGGCCCCCGCGCTCGTCACGGAACTCTCGCGGCTCTACGAGGCCCCGGTCTACGCGTTCGGGATCCTTCCCGTCCCGACCGAGACGGAGGACTCGGACGACGACGGGCCGACGAGCGGAGTTCCAAACGGCGAGACGTCGCCGTCGACACCCCACCGCCCGCTGGCCGAGCGGAACGCCGCGCGGACCCTCGACGCGCTCTCGGACGAGTGCGCGGCCGTCTTCCCGTTCGACAACGCGGCGTGGCTCCGCCCGAGCGAGACGCTCGGCGGGGCCCGCGACCGGCTCAACGGGGTCGCGGTCGAACGGGTCGCGGCGCTGTTCGGCGCCGGCGAGACGCCCGAGGGCAGGGCGACGCCCCAGCAGGTGCTCGACGCGAGCGACGTCGCCCGCGCGGTCGGGAGCGACGGCGAGATCGCGGCGATCGGCCACGCGACGCAAGCGGTGGAGCCCCCCGACTCGGGCTCGCGGTTCGGGCTCGGGCTGTTCGGCTCCTCGGAGCCGGCGGAAGTCGACACGAGCGCCGCGGTGTCGGCGATCGAGACGGTCATCAGGAAGGCGACCCGCGGGAAGAACACTGTCGAGGTCCCGGAGGGGCGCGCCGACCGGACCCTGCTCGTAGTCGGCGGCCCGCCGGCGTGGCTCAATCGGGAGGCGATCGCCGATGGGCGGCGCTGGCTCGCCGAGGAGGCCGGATCGGACGCCATCCTGAACGGCGACGCACCGGTCCCCGACGGCGACGCCGTCTCCGCGGTCGTGGTCCGCTCCGGGATCGACGAGCCGGACCGGCTCCGCGAGATCCGCGAGACGATCGCGTGACCACGTCGCAGCGAGCCGGCGGTCGAACGCCGCTCGCCGACCCGAACCGGTTAACCGGGTGGCGCGCCCAGTGATCCCGTGACGACGCAGGCAGACCTCGGTATCGATCTCGACGTGCGCGACGCCGCGGCGGTCGCGGAGCGACGCGACGAGCTCGTCGCCGCCGTGCGCGACCACGCGGGACGGATCGCCTACCAGCTCGCGCGGCTCCAGGGCGGCGACTACGGCCGCGAGACGCTTGCGACGCCGGGCGGCGAGTGGACGGTGAAACACGAGGCGGGCGAGCTGGAGTTCCTGCTATTCTCGCCGAAGTCGGGCTCGGACACGTACGTCATCTCGACGAAGCAGCCGCCGGAGCCGGCCGCGCTCTCGACCGCGCTGGACGACTACCCGGCGTTCGTGGCGGCGTGGAACGAGCACGTCGACTCGCTGTCGGGCGTCCTCGACGGCGTGAGCGCCGAGTTCCCCGAGCCGGCGACGACCGAGGGGCTGGTGGCCGAGCGCGACCGCGTCCTCGACGGGATCCGCGACACCTGCGCGGTCATCGCCGGCGAGATCCACCGCTACGAGGGCGACGACTACGGGACGTTCACGGCGCGGGTCGAGGGCGACCGCTGGGAGCTGAAGTACGACGAGGGGACCGTCTCGTACCTCCGGATCGGCGGATCGGGCGGGCTCTACCTCCTCTCGCAGTACGGCGCGCCCTCCGCGGCCGATGTCCGGGAGTACGCCGACCGGTTCCGCGGGTTCGTCGCGGCGTACAACGAGTTCGTCGACGAACTGGAGAGCGACCTCGAACGGGTCTCCGTCTGACGCTCCCGGCCGACTCGCCGCGGATCGATCCGTATTCATGCGTATCCAGTAGCGTGTTTGGCAATACTTATTCATCTCTGTTGGGTACCGACGCGCACATGCCGATCACTCTTCCGGGGCCGACGCTCGGCGTCGTCGGCGGCGGACAGCTGGGCCGAATGCTGGCCGAGGCCGCCGCGCCGCTCGGCGTCGACCTCGTCGTGTTGGACCCGACGCCCGACTGTCCGGCCGCGCCCGTCGCGAGCGATCAGATCGTCGGCGACTTCGACGACGCGGACGCGATAGACGAGCTCGCCGCCCGTGTCGACGCCCTGACCTTCGAGATCGAACTCGCGGACCCGGACGTCCTCGCGGCCGCGAGCGAGGAGCACGGCGTGCCGGTCCACCCCGACCCGGGCACGCTGGAGACGATCCAGGACAAGCTGGTTCAAAAGGAGGCGCTCGCCGACGCCGGGATCCCCGTCCCCGAGTTCGTCGCGGTCGCGACAGCCGAGGGGCTCGAACGCGTCGTCGAGGAGTTCGGCGCCGTCATGCTGAAGGCCCGCGAGGGCGGTTACGACGGCCGCGGAAACGTCCCGGTCGATGCGCCCGACGAGGCCGCGGACGCGCTCGACGCGGTCGGCGGCGCCGCGATGGCCGAGGAGCTCCTCGACTTCGAGCGCGAGATCGCCGTGATGGGCCTCAAGGGCGCCGACGGCGAGACGCGCACCTACCCCGTCACGGAGACGGTCCACCGCGAGGAGATCCTCCGCGAGAGCGTCAGTCCGGCGCGCGCCGGCGACGCGGTCGTCACCGAGGCCGAGTCGATTGCGCGCGACGTGCTGGACGTCCTCGACGGCCGCGGCGTCTTCGGGATCGAGCTGTTCGAGACCCGCGAGGGGGAGGTGCTGGTCAACGAGATCGCGCCGCGCCCGCACAACTCCGGCCACTGGACGATCGAGGGCGCGCGCACCTCGCAGTTCGAGAACCACGTCCGCGCCGTCCTCGGCTGGCCGCTCGGCCCGACCGACCTCGTCGCGCCCGCGGTCACCGCGAACGTCCTCGGCGATGTCGACGAGCGAGGGGCGGCGACGCTCCGGAACGTCGAGTCGGTCCTCGGCGCCCCCGACGCCGATCTCCACTGGTACGGCAAAGACGACGCGTACCCGCTCCGGAAGATGGGGCACCTGACGGTGACGGAGCGGGACGCGGACTCGCCGGGCGACGGAGAGTCCGACCGCGACGCCCTGCTCTCTCGGGCGCGGGACCTCCGCGCCGGGCTGACGTTTCGAGACGCATGATGTCCTCCTCGCCGTGAACGGAGGGGAGAACGAAGCTCCCTCAAGCAGTCGGGCTACGCCCGACGACGGCGAGGCTTCCCCGCGCTGGGGGCGTGGTTTGTGAAGTGGAGTGTCGGACTCACGCTCGGTATAAAAACTGGGACTCTCTCTTTGATTCAGGTAGTCTCGGTCGACTCCTACGAGTTTCGGTCGATCCACGCACAGAAGGTGTCGAAATCGTGCGCACCGGCTTCGTCCGCGATGGCCCTGAGCGTTCCCTTGCGAAGTTCGTCGTGGAGCGGGACCGTGACGTGTCTTTTGTCCGCCTCGTTCGTCGGGTGTTCGTAGTAGAGCTGCGCGTGGTCGCCGGTCGTTCGCCGCCACTCGAACCCGCCGCAGTTGACGAGTACTTTCACGACCTCTCGCCCGGAGAACGTGCGCTTCGCCACGCTATTCGAGGACGTCCGGCGGCTCTGTGTCCCCGGTCGCGTTCTCCTCAGGATCGATCCCGAGTTCCCGAAGCTCTTCGTCGGTCGGTTCGCGACCGATCTCCCCCCGGTGGAGCGCGACGGCCTCGTCGAGGTTCTCAAGCGCGTCGGACCGGGACTCTCCCTGCGTCGTGACGCCCGTCCCCACGTCTCGGGCGATCCACCACCCCTCCTCTCGCCAGAGGCGGATCTCGCCGTCGTAGTCCGCTCCGTCGTCCGTCGAACTCGCCATTATCGTATAGTTCGGGCGATTCGGTTGATAAGGGTTGGGCAGGCGAACAACTGACACGGGTGCGCCGACCAACAGATACCCGATGACAGACGGTCTCGCGCCCAACGCGCCCCGCGAACGTCAGTCGATCCGGCTCCCGTCGGATCGGACCGATGCGCTCCGCGAGTGGGCGGAGCAGGGAACTGCGCTTACGGCCGCGGCCCGCGTGCGAGATCCTGACGACCGGTACGCGTTCGTGAAGACCGCGTGGTCGGACGGCTGGGTCCTCCCGGGCGGCGCGGTCGAACCCGGCGAGTCGCCGTCGACTGCGGCAGCGCGGGAGGTCCGCGAAGAAACGGGGCTCGACGCGGCGATCGGTGAGCCGGTCGTCGTGTTCGAGCAGTCGTACGTCGACGCCGAGCGGGACGAGGTCGCGTTCGAGGCCGACTACGTCGTCTTCGCGGCGCGCGCCGAGGGGCGTATTCCGGACGCCACCGACCTCGGAGTCGAGCCGGACGAGATCCGCGACGCGCGGTGGTTCGAAAATGTCCCGAGGGATCTCCACGACGGCGACATCCTCCGATCACATCTCTGAGGGTAGCCCAAA
Source organism: Methanobacteriota archaeon (assembly GCA_051745525.1). Classification (GTDB taxonomy): domain Archaea; phylum Halobacteriota; class Halobacteria; order Halobacteriales; family Haloferacaceae; genus Halorubrum. The sequence continues at coordinate 50,187 of JBNJEE010000002.1, forward strand.
AGGATCTGTCGATCCCGGCGTCGCCGCATCCGGGAGTTCCTTGTAGCCCTCCGCCGAACCTCTGTCCATGACCACGGTGGACGACCTGATCGACCGGCTGGAATCGGAGGCGGCGGCCGACGCGGCCTCGGCGACCACCCCCGACGTGGGGATCATCATGGGGTCGGACTCGGACCTCCCCGTCATGGAGGACGCCTACGAGGCGCTCGAGGACCTCGGCTTCGCGGAGCAGACCGACTTCGATGAGGCGCCGGACGCGCGGTTCACCTACGAGAGCCACGTCGTCTCCGCGCACCGCACGCCGGAGCTGATGTACGCGTACGGGGAGACGGCGACGGCACGCGGGCTCGACGTCATCGTCGCGGGCGCCGGTGGGAAGTCCGCCGACCTGCCGAACATGACCGCCTCCATCGCCTACCCGGTGCCCGTGATCGGCGTCCCGGTACAGGAGAAGTCGGTGGACTCCGTCATCGGAATGCCGACGGGCGCGCCGATCGTCGCCGTCGACGCCGGCAAGTCGTACAACGCGGCGCTGTCGGCCGCGCAGGTGCTCGCGCGCGAACACGACGAGATCGAGGAGCGACTGGTCGAGTTCCACGAGGATCAGAAGGCGGGCGTCGCGGACGTCTCCGCGGCCCTCCACGACCTCGGCATCGACGGGTTCCGCGACCGATAACTAACTGTAGGTGTGGTAACCTCTTATAAACCCTCGACAGTTTGTTTATAAGTAGTCGCGCACGGAACCGCCGTAGATATTCCAAAGCCCCAGTCGATCGTTTATAAATAGCCGTCAACAGATCGACGGTGAACACCGCCAAAGCCCCAGTCGCGAGGGCTCGGTGCGCTCGCTGCGCTCCTCGTCGCTCGTTTCACTCGCTCCTGCGGTGCTTGCGTCGCGCGCCTTCCCCCTCGCGACTGCCCCTTTGAGTCCCGCCCCGCACCGCTCCGCACAGCACCTCACGCCTCCCCAGCCTCGCCGCTCGCTCCCTCCGGTCGCTCGCGGCGTCCCTCGCGCGTGCTGCTCGGCCGCAAGGCGGCCTCGCAGGCACGCGCCACCGCAGTTCTATTTATAAAAGGAGGTCGGCTCGTTCCCCGTCGAGTCGCTGCTCCTCCATCGACTCGCACGCTGATCCGGATCGAAGGCTCTCGCACGGTTGGCGGGCGCTTCGACCGCGAACGGGCGATACCAGCCCGCACGCCCGCGGACGCACAAGACTCAACGCTTATGAGGGGGCGGTCCAAACCCCAGCACGTTACGGAGACCTATATGAGCGATTGGATAGCGATTGGCGCCTTGGCGGTCGTCGGCCTGCTCATCCCGATAGCGATGATGACAGTGTCGGCGCTGCTCCGTCCGAGCGTGCCTGAGACCGGTAAAAGTACCACCTACGAGTCCGGCGAGACCCCGACGGGCGGGACGCGGATCCGGTTCAACATCCAGTACTACATGGTCGCGCTGTTGTTCGTCGTGTTCGACATCGAGACCGTGTTGCTGTTCCCGTGGGCCGTCATCTA
>JBNJEE010000137.1:0-6728 GCA_051745525.1 Methanobacteriota archaeon
ACTCGCAGACGCCCGCCGCGGCCGCCGACACCGCCTCGACCCCCTCCCCGTCGATCAAGTCCAGGTACTCGTCCTGGAACATCACGGCGTCGGAAGGCTCGACGAAGAGGACCGACTGCCCCTCGCGAGCGCGGGGCGCGAGCGCGGAGACGTTCTCGGCCGCGCGCTCTCGGGCCGCGTCGAGGAACCCCGTCGAGAAGGCGGCGCGGCCGGAGGGCGCGAGGTTGTCGGGGACCTCGACGCGGACGTCCGCGGCCTCCAGCACGCGCACCGCCGCCTTCCCGGCCGCCGGGTAGCTGTAGTTGGTGTAGGTGTCGGGGAACAGCGCGACCGTGTCGACCGCGTCACGCTCGTCGACCGCCGGGCCGCCGCGGGCCGCGAACCACTCCTCGAAGCTCGTCGACCGGAACGTCGGCAGCGCGCGCTCAGGGGCGATCCCCGCGAGCGCGTCCATCGCCGTCCGGGCACCGGGCACCTTCCCCGCCGCGTTCGACAGCGGCGCGAGCTTGCTCCCGAGCGCCGAGAAGCGGTCGATGTCGCGGAAGAGGCGCTCGCGCAGTCCCGCCCCGTCCCGCTCGTGGTGCTCGTGTTTCACCTCGGCCTTCAGCTTCGCGAGGTCGACGCCGGTCGGGCAGTCGCTCTGACACCCCTTACAGCCGACACAGAGGTCGAGCACCTCGGCCTGGAACCGGTCGGAGTGGATCTCCTCATCGTCGAGCTCGCCGCTTATCGCCGCCCGGAGCATGTTCGCCCGCCCGCGGGTCGTCTGGATCTCCTCGCCGGAGGCGCGGTAGGTCGGGCACATCGTCCCGGAGTCGGTCTCGCGGCAGGTACCGCAGCCGTTACACAGCTCGACGAGCTCGGAGAAGCCGCCCTCGTCGGCGAAGTCGAGCGCCGTCTGCGGCTCGACCGACCGATACGTCGGCCCGTACCGGAGGTTCTCGCGCATGTCGGTGTCGGCGGCGGCCTCCGGGTAGCCGCGCTCGGCGGCGGTCTCGCCGTCGACGTAGACGACCTTCCCGGGGTTCATCCGCCACTCGGGGTCGAACGCGGACTTCAGCTCCTGAAAGGCCGACCAGAGCTCTTCGCCGTACATCTTCGGGTTGAACTCCGTGCGCGCGAGCCCGTCGCCGTGCTCGCCGGAGAACGCGCCGTGGTGTTCCAAGACGAGGTCGGTGACGTCGTCGGCGATGTCGTGCATCGTTTCGACGCCCTCGGACTCCTTCAGCGAGAGGATCGGGCGGATGTGGAGGGTGCCGACCCCGGCGTGCGCGAAGTACGCGGCCGAGGTGCCGTGGTCGTCGAGGACCTCCTCGAAGGCGGCGACGTAGTCGGCGAGTTCCGCGGGCGGCACCGACGCGTCCTCGATGAAGGGGTACGGCTTCGCGTCGCCGTCCATGCTCATCAAGAGGGGGATCGCCGCCTTCCGGAGGTTCCAGAGGTTGGTCTGGGTCTCCTCGTCGTACGCCTCGATGACGTCGAACGCGTCGCGGTCGCCGTCGCCGAGGAAGCGGTCGTTCGCGTCGGCGACCGACGCCTCGAACTCGTCGACCAGCTCCGAGTCCCACTCCAGCATGAGCGCGGCCGCGGCCCGGCCCGGGATCGGCTCCGCGTACTCGGCGTACTCCGGCGACCCCGCCGCCAGTTCGACGACCGCGTCGTCCATCAGTTCGACCGCGCTCACGGGGAACTCCAGCGCCTCGGGAACCGCGCGCATGGCCGCATCGAGCGAGTGGAAGGCGTACAGCGCCAGCGCAGTCTCTTCGGGGCGTGTGACGAGCGAGAGCGTCGCCTCGACGACGACGCCGAGCGTCCCCTCGGCGCCGACGAATAGCTTCGAGAGGTTGATCACCTCCTCGCCGTCGTCGTTCTCGGCGATCACCTTGTGGAGGTTATAGCCCGAGACCGACCGCTTGAGCGTCGGGTATCGCTCCTCGATCTCGTCGGCGTTCTCCTCGACGAGCCCGCGGACCGTCTCGTACAGCGCGGCCTCGCGCTTGCCGCTCTCCTCGCCCGCGACGATCGCCTCGTACTCGGGGGAGTCGAGGACGACGTCGCGGGTGCGGATCAGCGTGCCGTCCGCCAGCACCACGCGCAGCTCCTCGGTGTAGGCGTCGGTGATCCCGTACCGCACCGAGTGGGCGCCGGTGGAGTTGTTGCCGATCCCGCCGCCCACGCTCGCGCGAGCCGAGGAGGCGGGGTCGGGCGCGAACTTCAGGCCGTCCTCTGCGAGTCGGTCGTCGAGGTCGTCCTGAACCACCCCGGGCTGGACCGCGGCGCGGCGCGCGTCGGGGTCGACCGACAGGATCGAATCCATGTGTCGCGAGCAGTCGAGGACAACGCAGCCGGGCCCGACGGTCTGCCCCGCGAGCGACGACCCCGCGCCGCGCGGCAGCACGGGGACGCCGTGGTCGGCCGCGACCCGCATCGCCGCCCGCACGTCGTCGACTCCGAGGGGATAGACGACGCCCGCCGGTCGGGCCTGATACACGCTCCCGTCGGTCGCGTACAGCACCTGCGCGTACTCGTCGAACTCGACGCCGCCCGCGACCGCGTCGCGCAGGTCGGCCGCGAGCAACCGATACGCCTCGACGTCCGGCCGGTCGTGGCCCAGCGCGGCGGCGGAGACGGCCGACCGATCCGGGTCGGCAGGCTCGTCCGCGGCGACCCCGCCGTCCGACGCTACCCGCCGTGACCGGTTGCTCTCGGTGTCCCCGCTCGATTCTCTCGGGCTGCCGTCGCCAGCGGGTCCTCCTCTGTCCATGGGGAAGGTGGGCGGGATTAGCGGCATAAATCCTTTGTGAACGATAATTATATTCATTTAGGGCAGCCGCGAAGCGGGCCGCTTTTTTCGCGGGCCCGCAACCGACCGACAGAGACGACCGTGGGACACGAACGCGACGAAGAGGCGGGCGATCCGGGCGGCGACCGCGAACGTGACGAGAGCTCCGACGACGAGCACGACGGGGGTCCCGACAACGCGGGGGCCGAAGGCGACCACGAAGTAATCCCGGACGACGAGCGCGATGCGCTGGAGACGATCGCGCACGGCGCGGTGCTCACCTCGGGCGGGGTCGCCGGCCAGCGCGCACTGATCGCGGCGACCGAGTTCGCACTGACCCGCGGGCTTGGGCCGACCGCCTACGGCGTCTACGCGCTCGCGTGGCGGATCGCGCAGCTCCTCTCGCGGCTCGTGACGTTCGGCAGCGTCCCCGCCATTCAGCGCTACCTCCCGGAGTACGCGGGCGACGCGGACCGACGGGGTGCGGTCGCCGGCCTCGCGTACGCGACGACGGCCGGATTCGGGGCCGCGATCGCGGTCGGCGTCTGGCTCGCGGCGCCGGCGATCAACGCCCGCACCGTCACGGAGCCGGCGTTCGCCGGAACGATGCGGGCGTTCGGCGCGCTCGTCGGGCTGCTCGGCGTCGTGATGGTCGCGTCCGCCCTCTTCCGCGCGGTCGGGTCGGCCCGGGGGGAGATCCTGTTCAACAAGCTGCTGCGCCCGGGCGTCCGGCTCGTCGCCGCCGTCGTCGCGCTCGCACTAGGCTACTCCGTCGTCGGCGTCGCCGGGGCGATCGTCGCCGCGGCGGGGGCGCTCGCCGCGGCCGCGGTCCCGCTCTCCGCGTCCGTCACGGGCGTTCGGCCGACGCTCCGCGGCGCCCGCGCGGAGGCGCGTCGCTTCTACGACCACGCGGCCCCGGTCGCGATGAGCAGCCTCGGGAAGGTGTTCCAGAACCGCGTCGACGTGCTGCTCGTCGGCGCGCTGCTCTCGGCGACCGCCGCGGGGGTGTACAACGTCGTACTCGTCGTGATCGCGGTCGCGTGGATCCCGCTCCTCTCTTTCAACCAACTCCTCCCGCCGGTCGCCTCGGAGCTGTACGCGAACGACCGGACGGCGACGCTCAACGCGGTGTACGGCTCCGTCACGCGACAGATTGTCACCACCGTCGTCCCGATCCTCGCCGTGCTGGCGGTGTACGGCCGGGAGGTCCTCGGCCTGTTCGGCGAGGCGTACGTCGACGGCTACCTCCCGCTCGTCGTCTACCTCGGCGGCGTCTTCGTGGGGAGCGCGGTCGGGGCGACCGGCTGGCTCCTGATGATGACCGACCACCAGTACGCGCGGATGGCGCTCGACTGGCTGCTCGCGGTCCTCAACGTCGGGCTCACGTACGCGTTCGTCGTCCGGTACGGGCTCGTCGGCGCCGCGCTCGGCACGTCGCTCGCGATCGCAGTCCAGAACGGGGTTCAGGTCGTCCTCCTCCGTCGCTTCGAGGGGTTGTGGCCGTTCGACCGGACCTTCCTCCCCCCGCTCGCGGCGGGGGCCGTCGCCGTCGCCGCGATGTACGCGGTCCGGGCGCTCCTGACCGGTCTCCCGGCGGTCCTCGCGGGAAGCGCCGTCGGGCTGGCAGCGTACGCGGCCTCGCTCCGGCTCCTCGGCGTTGACCCCCGCGACCGCTTCGTCGCGCGGCGGCTGGCGCGCCGGTACCGGGCCGCGCTCGCGGAGCGGTTTGACCGCTGAGTCCCTCGCCGCCGGATCGCGACGATTTATGGGCGGACCGTGACGTACTGACGGTATGCAAACGATCGACCGCGAGTCGGCGGGGTCGGCTCGCGTCGCGATCGTCGGCGGGATCCACGGCGACGAGCCCGCCGGCGTCCGGATAGTGAAGCGGCTCGCGGCGGAACTCGACCCCCTCGACCCGTCCGGCGGAGGCGAGATCGACGGCGACGCGGGGGCAGCGGGGCTTGTCCGACTCGTCCTCGCCAACGAGCCGGCGATCGAGGCCGAGACGCGCTACACGGACGCGGACCTGAACCGCTCGTTCCCGGGCGACGCCGACAGCGACGAGTACGAGCGCGCGCTGGCGCCGCGGCTCGCCGCCGAGCTGGAGGGGTTCGACGCGGTGCTCGCGCTGCACACCTCGCACAGCGCGCCGCCGCCGTTCGCCATCTTCAGCGACCTCACGGAGTCGGTCCGGCGCACCGTCACCGGGCTCCCAGTCGACCACGTCGTCGACGCGAGCGGGCTGCGGTCGACGACGCTCGACTCGACGGTCCCGCACACCGTCTCGATCGAGGTCGGCCGGCAGGGGAGCGAGGAGGCAGTCGAGTTCGGCCACGAGGCGTGTCTCGCGTTCCTCCGGGTCCACGGCGCGCTCGCGGAGGAGCCGCCGACGTTCTCGGAGACGACCGTGGTGAAAGGCAGCGAGGAGGTGCCGAAGGGCGGCGGAGAGCCGCGCGTCAACTACCGGAATTTCGAGGAGATCCCGGCGGGCGCGGTGTTCGCCGAGGACGACGTGTACACCCACCGGGTGGAGGAGCCGGGGCTGGTCCCGATCCTCGCGAGTGAGCGGGGGTACGACGACATCTTCGGCATGTACGGTCGCGTCACGGGCGTCATGAAACCGCCGGGCGAGGGGGATGTGCGGGTGTACCCGCGCGACGAGCGCGCCGAAGGAAATGAGCGCGACGGAGAACGGGACGAGCGTCGCGACTCGGAAGCGGAGTGAATCGACGGAGAATCGAACAGCGCGGACCGATCTGAACGGTCGGACTGACTGGATGGGCTACGTCTCGGCGCGGAACGTCACTTCGCGGTCGGCGTGATGTCGCCGACGGCGTCCATCACCTGGACCGCCGCGCTGGCGGCGAGGCCGCGGGCGACCTCGTCGGTGTCGGACTCGGCGATGCCAGCGTCGAGGTCCTCGGGGTCGGGCGTGAAGCCGGCCGAGACGGGGTGGCCGGCCGGGGGGTTCACCGCGACGGTCGCCTGCGGGCCGTCCGCGCCGACGGACAGCTCGGAGCCGACGGCGTAGCTGTCGGGGAGATACGATTCCGTGCGCGATACGATTCCGGCGACCGCGCGCCGGAGCTGCCGTTCCTGGTCCGGAGAGAGGTCGACGGCGGCGGGCGAGCCCGCGTTCGTCACACCCGGTGCCCCGGCGTACGGGTTGTTGCCGTTCATTCGGAGACACGTCTCGTACGCGGAGCCGAGTCAAAAAGGCGTCGGCGGCGGCGACCGCGGTCCCGGCCGGACCGGCTCTCGTCCGCTCGGCCGGTTAGCGTATCGGCTCGGACTCCCCGTAGGCGGCGATGACGACCGCGGTCGCGTACCGGTCCGGCTCGGCAGGTACCGTCTCGACGCGCGTCTCGCGGTCCGGAAGCTCCCAGTCGCGGAGGTCGGCGCCGGCGTCGAGCCCCGTGTGGATCCGCTCGCGGACGCCCTCGGAGTCCTCCCCGGTCACCTCATAAAAGAGCCCCGGACCGGGGCCCGTCGCCCAGCCCAGCCCCGCGACCGCGTCCGGGTGTCGGCGCGGCGCGCGCTTCGACTCGGCGTCCTCGGCGCCCGACCGCCCGCCTTCCCGAAAGTCGACCTCGTCACCCGGTCCGACCGTCCGGCGCGCTTCGACGACCGTGAGTCGGTTGCCGGCGGGGCCCAACTCCGGCGCCTCCGACACCGCTTCGACGGTCGCCTCGGCGGGGACAACGGAGGAGACCGCCACGAGGTTGTAGTTGTGGAGGTTCGCGTCCGCGAGCGCGGCGTCGTAGGAGGCCATCGCCGTGTCGGCGACCCCGACGCCGCCGGCGACGTGGATGGTGTTCATCGATGCGAAATCGGCGGCGAGCGCGGTAAGAGGTTACGAACCCGACTGCCCGCGCAGACGATATAATCCATATTAAAAACAACTGCGGTGGCGCGTGCCTGCGAGCGGCCGCCCCCGGCGGGC
>JBNJEE010000138.1:0-6698 GCA_051745525.1 Methanobacteriota archaeon
GCTCTCCATCCCGGCGCTCGCGTCGACGACGAGGACGACCGGGAGGTCGAGCGTCGCGGCGACCCCCGCCGTGCTGGCGGCGCTGCCGTCGTACAGCCCCATCATCCCCTCGACCACGCAGACGTCGCCCTCGCCGCGGGCATAGTTGCGCCGGAGCCCGTCCTCGCCTTGGAGCCACGGGTCGAGGGTCCGCGACGGGCGCCCCGCGACGTGCGCGTGGTGGCTCGGGTCGATGAAGTCGGGGCCCGCCTTCGCCGGTTGGACGGTCCGCCCCGCGTTCTCGACCGCGCGCAGGGTCGCGAGCGTCGCAACCGTCTTCCCGACGCCGGAGGCCGTGCCGGCGAGGACGAGCCCCCTCACGGCGCGTCGCCCCCGTTTGCGGCTGCGTGTCCGCCCTCTCCGTCGGTCCCCGCGCGGTCGGCGAGCAGGCGGTCGGTCACGGCCGCGATCCGTTCGCGGACCGCGGCGTCGGCGACCCCGACGCGGTCCGCGAGCGCGAGCGCGCCGCCCATGCCGACGCCCTCTTTCGCCTCGCCGCGGGCGTACGCCGCCATCGCGGGGTGGTCGCTCTCGCCGAACCCGGGGTCGGCGGCCGAGAGCGTCAGGTCGAGGTCGGTGGCGAGCGCCGGGAGGTCCGCGGTGGGGTCGCCGGCGACGAGCGACGTGGTCGCCAGCGGGAGCGGGCGGTCGACGCCGGCGTGCCGGGCGAGCGCCGCCGCGGCCGCGAGCTGGGTACCGCCCGCGAGGGTGATGTCGACCCCGGCGTCCGCGCAGCCGACGATCAGGCCGGCGACGGCGGCGAGGACGGGGTCGCCCGCCAGTCGGACCGCCTCGATCGGACCGCCGGCCACGTCGCCCGGGTCGAGGCCGCTCGCGTCCAGCCCCTCTGCGACGACGCGGCGCTTGCGCTCGATCGGGTTCGCGGGAAGCGAGGAGGAGACCGCGGCGCGCTCTCCAAGCGCGGTCAGCGTGCCGAGCGCGGTTGTCGTCCCGCCGGGGATCGTCTCGGCGACGAGCAGTTCGGCCGCTTCGCCGCCGCGCTCGGAGCCGCCCTCGTCACTCGCCCCGGCGAGTTCCGGCGCCAGCGAGCGCGCGCGCTCGAAGACGGTCGCCGCTTCGGGGACCGGTTCCGGGTCGCGAACGTCGCCGCCCGGCGAGGCGCAGACGTCGCGGACGGTTGCCGCGGTCGGCGCGCCGAGCCCGGCGTCGAGGAACTCGACGGGGAGCGACTTGGAGCCGAGCAGTTCGCGGACCGCGCGGGTGACGACCGCGGGGGTCGGGCAGCCGCTCGGGCTCACCGGCACGGGCGAGCCCAGCGCGGGTCGGCCCGCCTCGACGATCTCGAGATCTGCGCTCGGCGTGTGGACGCGCAGCTCCGGGTCGGCGCCCGCGGCGCTGATGCCGTCGATCGCGGCCGTCTCGGTCGTCCCCGCGACGACGACGAGCCTCACGTCGCCCATTCGGACCCCCCTCGGCCGAACCCGCGGCTTCCCGGCGCGGCGTCGATGTGTACCACTGGCGGTTCATCGATACAAGTGGACTTTAATCGATCGACGCGCGGCGGTCGGGGGCGTGCGGGCCGCGGCTCGTGACACGGCTCCCCACGCGACCCGCGGAGCGAAGCGGTTAAGGGCGAACCATCGGTATATTCGCCAACTCGCTGGTGCGGACACAGCGGGCACTCGCCGCCGGGAGCGCGGTCGGACTGACCGCCGCGCGCCTCGGGACGAGACGACATGTGGCCCCTCGCGGCTGAATCGCAACCGTCCGCGGACACACAATGGCACGAAGCTTCTACTCGCACATCAAGGAGGCGTGGCGGTCCCCCAAGGAGGGGAAACTGGCTGAGCTGCAGTGGCAGCGCAAACAGGAGTGGCGCGACCAGGGCGCAATCGAGCGAATCGAGCGGCCCACCCGGCTGGACAAGGCCCGCGAACTGGGCTACAAGGCCAAGCAGGGCGTCATCGTCGCCCGCGTGAGCGTCCGCAAGGGCGGCTCGCGCAAGCAGCGCTTCAAGGCGGGTCGCCGCTCGAAGCGCCAGGGCGTCAACCGCGTCTCGCGTCGCAAGTCGATCCAGCGCATCGCCGAGGAGCGCGCCTCGCGGAAGTACCGCAACCTCCGCGTGCTCAACTCCTACTGGGTCGGTGAAGACGGTTCCCAGAAGTGGCACGAGGTCATCCTCGTGGACCCCGCCCACCCCGCGATCGAGAACGACGACCAGCTGAACTGGATCTGCTCGGACGACCACAAGGGCCGCGCGTACCGCGGGCTCACCTCCGCCGGGACCAAGGGCCGCGGCCAGCGCAAGCGCGGCAAGGGCACCGAGAAGACGCGCCCGAGCGTCACCTCGAACGACCGGCAGGGCAAGTAGCGCCCTCGACCGCTCCGAGATTTTATCTCCGACCCCGCTTTCCCGGTGAGCGACGGCGCCGTGCGGCGTCGACGCAAGAGCAAAGAGACCGCGTCACATACTACCAATAGTACGTGGCGATCGCCAAGTGACCGCGAGCAGCCCCATCCCCCTCGACGCGTTTCTGACCGAACTCGAGTCCCTCGATAGCGATGCGTTCGCGACGCTCGTCGGCGAGACGTACGCGGCGACCGCCGAGGGCGTCGACGTCGATCCGCCGCGCGTCACGGTGCGGCAGGGGGACCGCCGGACCGACCTGCTCGTCGTCTCGGCCGCGACCGAGGGCTTCCCCGCCGACTCGGTCGACGCGGTCGCCGTCGCGAGCGACGCGCTGCTCGACGGCCTCGATTCCGGGCTCGACGCCGAGGTCGTCACCCCGGCGGACCTCCGGGAGCGCCTCCTCTACGCCGTCCCGCCGGCGGAAGCCAACGCGATCGCCGACCGGATCCTCGGCGTCCCCGTCCGATCCGCGGCGTACGAGGGTGCGGCCGGTTCCGCCGCCGACGGGGGGGACGACGGCGAGCGCGACGAGACGGACGCCGACGCGCCGGCCGACCGCGACGAGACGGACGCCGACGCGCCGGCCGACCGCGACGAGACGGACGAAGTCCCGGTGACGAGCGCCGACTCGCGGCCTCGCAGTCGACCGACCGATTCCACCGACGCGAGTCGCCCGAACGACGGGACGACGACGACCGAGTCTGCCGATCCCGGCGCGCCGGGCGATCGGCGGTCTCCGCGCACCGCCCTCGCGGCGGTCGCCGTCGCCGCGCTCCTCGTCGCGGCCGCCGGCGCCGGATTCGCCGCCGGTAGCGCAGGACTCGGCGGTCCGGACGCGCTCGCCGGCGGCGGCGACGGACCGACCGACCAGCCGGCGACGGACGCGGACGAAGGCGGGTCGACGAACGGTAGCGACGGCGGGAGCGACGGGTCGACCGGGGGCGGTGACCCCGGGGACACTGTCGCGGTCGCGGACGGCGATCCGACCGGCGAGGCCGCCCGGAACACGGCGCTCTCTCCCACCTGCGAGCGGTCCGCGCTTCAGGTCGTCCAGATCCAGATGAACGCGCTCCGCTACAACGACGCCGAGACGAACGACGGCATCCGGACCCTGCGGGCGTTCGCGTCGCCGGAGAACAGGGAGATCGTCGGCTCGACCGGGCAGTACGTCGAGCTGTTCGAGACGGAGCGGTACGCGCCGATGCTCACGTACGACACCGCACGGTACTCGGTGCCGGAGAGTGCCGACGGCGCCGCCGAGGTTGAGGTCGTCACGCGCGAGAACGGCAGCGTGACTGGCCGCTACGAGTTCCGCCTCGTCCGGGTCGGCGGCGGGACCGGAGCGACGGACACCTCCCTCGGCGACGTAGACGACTGCTGGATGACCGACGCCGTGGGGGCGCCGACGGAGTGAGCGGCGTCGACGGAGTGAGCAGCGTCGACGGAGTACGCGCCGCCGCCCGGGAACACGATTATATCCGCGCCGGCACTGGGCACGGACATGAGCCTCTCGCTCGACGCGACCCAACTCGACCGCTACTCCCGGCACGTCATCTTAGACGACGTCGGCCCGGAGGGGCAAAAGCGGCTGCTCGACGCCCGCGTCCTCGTCGTCGGCGCGGGCGGGCTCGGCGCCCCGGCGATCCAGTACCTCGCGGCTGCGGGCGTGGGAACGATCGGTATCGTCGACGACGACGTCGTCGAGCGCTCGAACCTCCAGCGACAGGTCATCCACGGCGACGGCGACGTGGGGCGCAAGAAGGTCGACTCGGCGGCCGCGTTCGTCGCCGACCTCAACCCCGACGTCGACGTGGAGCGCCACGAACTGCGGCTCGACGCGAGCAACGCCCGCGACCTGATCGCGGAGTACGACGTCGTCGTCGACTGCTCTGACAACTTCGCCACCCGCTACGTGGTGAACGACGCCGCCCGGATCGAGGGGGTTCCGGTCTCGCACGGCGCCATCTACAAGTTCGAGGGGCAGGTGACGACCCTCTCGCCCGACGGCCCGTGTTACCGGTGTCTGTTCCCGGAGCCCCCGGAGCCGGGGACGGTGCCCGACTGCGCCAGCACCGGCGTCCTCGGCGTCCTCCCGGGGACGGTCGGCTGCCTTCAGGCGACGGAGACGGTGAAACTGGTCATGGACGTGGGCGACCCGCTCGTCGGGCGCATGCTGTTTTACGACGCGATGGACCTCTCGTTCGAGACGGTGCCGTACGCGCGCAACCCGGACTGTCCGGTGTGCGGCGACGACGGTATCGACACCATCGAGGGGATCGACTACGCGGCGGGCTGTCAGATCGACGCGGTCTAACTCGGCTGGACCGTCCCTGTCTCGTCGAACTGCCGCGAACGCTCACAGCGACCGGTCGGCCATCGCGGTCCCCGCGGTGACCCCGGCTTCGTCGTCGACGAATCCCGACCGGACGCACCACCGGCAGTACCGGTAGCCGGTCCGGTTCTCCGCGCCGCAGTGGCGGCAGACGACCGTCTCCCCGTCGGCGTCGAGCGCCGGGGGGCCGTCCCCGCCGCCTTCGTCGCTCCCCTCGCTCGTCCCGTCCGCCCGGTCGGCGTCCGGGTCGCGGTCGAGCGCGAGCGCCGGCCCAACGCCCTCCTCGTCGCCGTCCGCGTCCGACGACCGGGTCGCGACCGAGCCGAACAGCTTGGCGGGGTCGCGGTTCCGCCGGACCAGCAGCCACGTCACCGCGAGGTTGAGCGCGGCCACGCCGGCGAAGACCGCGGCGAGCGGGAGGAGCTGATCACCCGTCATATGCGTAATGTTATCATCCCAGCCGCTTGTGTCTGGCGGTGGGATCGGTCCGGTTCGGCGGCTTGGCTTGGACGGATCCGACGACTCCCCTCCAGAGTACTCTTGAGGCCGCCGGTCGAAGGCGCACCCGCATGAAGGAGACGATTCACACGGACGACGCGCCGGCGGCGGTGGGCGCGTACAGTCAGGCGACGACCAATGGCGACCTCGTGTTCACGGCGGGGCAGATCCCGCTGACGCCCGACGGCGACCTCCTCGACGACGCGCCGATCGCGGTTCAGACCGAGCAGGCGCTCGACAACCTCCTCGCAGTACTGGAGGAGGCGGACGCCGGGCCCGAGGACGTGCTCAAGACGACGGTGTTCCTCGCCGACATCGACGATTTCGACGAGATGAACGAGACGTACGCCGACTACTTCGACGAGTCGCCGCCGGCCCGCTCCGCGGTTCAGGCTGGCGCGCTCCCGAAGGGCGCGGGCGTCGAGATCGAGGCGGTCGCTGTCGTCGAGTAGATGGCCGACAGCGGGGTGGAACCGGCCGAGCCTCCCGGCGCGCTTGCGACGCCGCGCGCCAGAGCGCGGTCCGCGGCGCTGTGGGGCGTCGTCGGCGGGTTCGCCTTCCTCGTGCTCGCGCAGGGGTACCGGCTCCTCGGGTCCGGGTCGCTGCCGGTCGGCCTCGGGGGACTGGCGCTCGTCGCGTTGGGCGTCGGCGTCGCCTCGGGCGGTCTCTCCTACCTCGCCGAGGCGCGCCTCCGGGCGAAAAGAAGGACTTAACAGTCACACCGGATTATCTCCGCGTGAGCCAGGATGGCCGAGTGGTAAGGCGCACGCCTGGAAAGCGTGTTCCCATCCGGGATCGGGGGTTCAAATCCCTCTCCTGGCGTTTTCGACGAACAACACGGCGAGCGGAGCGAGCCGTTCGTCGAAAACCCTGACGAAGGGATTTGAACCAGGGAGTGGAGCGAGCGTAGCGAGCGGAACGACTGGGGTTCAAATCCCTCTCCTGGCGTTCTGTCGACGCCGACTACGAGCGAAGAGCGCTAGCGATGAGCGAGTTCGGTGTCGGCGATGCTGATGGGTCGGCTATTTATAAATACCCGAGTAGTGCGCTGTTGATCTTTTATAAATGGACGATTACGGATAGGCCGCGAACACTTCCAAAGCCCCAGCCGTGAGGTCGCAGTACGCTCGTTGCGCTCCTCGTCACTCGCTTCGCTCGTTTCTGCGGTGCTTACGTCGCCTACTGCGACCTCACGGCTGCCCCTTTGAGTCCCGCCCCACACCGCAACCGCACCTCACACCTCCCCAGCCTCGTCGGCCGGCCTCCGCTTCGCTCCGGCCGGCCGACTCCCTCGCGCGGGCAGTTCGCGGCCTATCGGCCGCTCACCGGCACGCGCCACCGCATCGTTCATTTATATATAATCGCCGCTGCTGTCCGTCGTTATTTAAGTATCTAGTCGCTGCCGTCAGTGTGATCTGCTTCGACGGCGTCCGCTCCCGCCGCTCGCGGATACGTCCC
>JBNJEE010000139.1:0-6691 GCA_051745525.1 Methanobacteriota archaeon
GACGCCCGCCTCGGCGGCGCGGCGGAGGGCGAGCTCGCCGTCGGCGGTGGCCGGGATCACGGGCTTGTCGGTCCCCTCGCGGACCCGCTCGACCGCGCCCGCCGGCGCCGCGTCGACCTTGTTCGCGACGACGACGATGGGCTTGGTGCGGCGGCGGACCGCCCGGGCGAGGGCCTCGCGGTCGCCCTCGGTCCACGCCTTCGGGTCGGCGGGGTACTCCAGCCCGCGCAGGACCGCGGTCACGTCGCGCTCGGTCGCACCGAAGCCCGTGAGCATGTCCGAGAGCGCGGCCTCGAGGTCGAAGTCGGGTGCCCGGGACTTACGCTCGATGCCCTCCCAGTTGCGGTCGACGATGCCCGCGAGCCAGAGGTCCATCTCCTCCTCGATGAAGTCCACGTCGTCGAGGGGGTCGTGGCTCCCGACCTCGACCGGTTCGCCCTCGGCGTTCGTGGCGCCCGAAGCGTCGACGACGTTCAGGACGACGTCGGCGTTCGTCAGCTCGTCGAGGAACTGGTTGCCGAGCCCTTTGCCCTCGTGGGCCCCCGGCACGAGCCCGGCGACGTCGAGCAACTCGACCGGGACGTAGCGTTTCCCGTCGTGACAGTTCTCGTTGCCGCATCGCTCGTCGCGGTCGAGACACGGGCACTCGGTGCGGACGTGGGTCACCCCGCGGTTGGCGTCGATGGTCGTGAACGGGTAGTTCGCGACGTCGACGTCGGCCATCGTGGCGGCAGTATAAAAGGTGGACTTGCCGGCGTTCGGCTTGCCCGCGAGCGCGACCGTGAGCATACCCGACGGTCGCGGCCCCGCGAAAAGCGCCTTTCGGTCGGACGTGGGGACATGTGAGGGATTCGAGTGACGGATAAACGGACGAGCGGGGCTGTGCGGTGGCGCGCGTCTCCGAGTAGCCGCCGGCGGCGGCCACGAGGAGCACGTGCGAGGGAGTCGCGAGCGCGGTTACGCGCGAGCGACGAGGCTGGGGAGGCGTGAGGCGCGGTGCGGGGCCGTGGGGGGCAGGACTCAAAGGGGCAGTCGCGAGTCCCCGCGCCTGGGGCTTTGGAGCGAGTCCCCGTCGGTCCGCGATAGATTGTTTATAAATGAGCGGCTGGGGATTTGGCGGTGTCCACAGCCTGTCTACTGACCACCATTTATAACTGAACGTCTTGGTCTTCGAAGGCGTTCCGCCGATCTGCCGTCAGTTATTCGGCTTTGCTGAACGCCTTTATAAAAGGCATCTCAGCGGACGCGGCTCTCGTACTCCGCTTCGAGCCGTTCGATTCGTGCCTTCGTCGGTGGATGTGTCGAAAACAGTCGACGCTTGACTCTCGTAACCGGTCCGAGACGCCCTGTCGGATCAGCCGCGTCCGGCTCCACAATTGCGAACGCAGCGATAGACGTTCGTCGGAAATCGGTGGTCGGGCGCTCGTCGAGCGAGCTATCGATCGTCTTGAGCGCCGACGCGAGGGCCGCCGGCTCACCGGTGATCGCGACCGCCCCGCGGTCGGCTGCGAACTCGCGGGTACGGGCGAACGAGGCCGACAGCGACCGGGAGAGTATCCAGAGCGGAAAAACGAGCGCGAGACCGACAGAGAGGACGGCGTCAGTAGAATCCGCACGGCTGACGACGCCGTGTTTGATTCCGGCCGTCGGACCGCCGAGTAGCTCTTTGACGCGTTCCGCGGCGGCTACCGGTTGGGTTGCGGAAGTCATGACCGCCGCGTCGTGATTCTTGACGTGCGCGACTTCGTGCGCGACGACCGCGCGTAACTCCGGCTCCTCGAGCGCGTCCAGTAGTCCCTCGCTGACCACTAACCGAGACGTGTGGGCGGTGAACCCCGTGGTCAGCGAGATTGGTGTCTCCGTCGGTGCTACGTAGATCGCGGGGATCGGGATGGCCACCTGGTGTGCGATGTTGCGAACCGTCGAACGCAGCTCCGGATACTCACCCTCCGACACTCGCTGCGCACCGGTAATCGCGATTGCGTGCTCGGGTGCGTTACGCTCACCCCACAACACGAGGCTCAGAATAACGCCCGATGCGGAGACGACCAACACAGTACGTATGCCCCCGGTGAGGTGGTCGGCTCCGCTGCCGGCGAAGGTCAACAGAGTGGCCGCAACGAAGAACACGACGATTCCGCCGGCAAGCGCAGCCGCGAGCGTCGTCAGGACCAACGCCGACAGCGAAACCACGATCCACAACTGTAACCGCCTATCTGGGGACCATTCCATGGAAATACGTTCGGATGAGTTTATAAAAGAGTTTAGTCGGATCCGGCGAACGCCGATCGAGTCACTTCGTTCAGGGCTGACGCAGCCGTTCCGTCGGGCAGCGGCAAAAGTCTACTTCCGCGCGACGATCCGCAACACGTCCTCGTCGGCCAACTCGTGGCCCTTGCCGACCTGCTGGTCGTCGTGTTTCGCGCTCTCGCCGGAGACGCGCGCAAATTTGAACCGCTCGTCGAGCTCCCCGCCGAGCTTCGTACAGGCGTCGCCGACGGTGTCACCCTCGAACAAGATTAGGGGCTCCTCGTAGTCGACGCCGCGCCCCGGCTTGTCCATATAAATGCGAATCACGCCCAGCTCCTCCCAGAGGCGCTCCTTGAGCCCGTCGAGACCGAGCCCCTCCTCGGCGGAGATGAAGATGACGTCGTCGGGGTCCAGGTCGCGCTCGCGGAGTTCCTCCTTCACGGTCGGGAGGTAGCTCTTGTCGATGAGGTCCGCCTTGTTGACGGAGACCATCGAGGGGAGGTACTCGCGGTTGTCCATCACGGCGTCGACGAGCTCGTCGATGGTGAGGTCGTGCGGGATGGTCACCTTCGCGTTGACGTAGCCGTACTCGCGGAGGACCTGCTTGACCGTCTCCTCGTCTAAGCTCACCTCGTCGCTCATCGTCACGCCGAGGCCGTCCTTGTGCGTCTTCCGGATGTTGATGTTCGGCGGCTCGGTGTCGAGCCGGATGTTCGTGTTGTACAGCTCCTCGCGCAGCCGGTCGTACTGCTCGATCTCGAAGACCGAGAGCATGAACACGACGAGGTCCGCGGTCCGGACGACCGAGAGGACCTCCTTGCCGCCGCCGCGGCCGCCCGCGGCACCCTCGATCAGACCCGGCACGTCGAGGATCTGGATGTTCGCGCCGCGGTACTGCAGCATGCCGGGGTTGACGTCGAGGGTGGTGAACTCGTAGGACCCCACCTCGCTGTCGGCATTGGTGAGGGCGTTGATCAGGGTCGACTTGCCGACGCTCGGGAACCCGACCAACGCGACCGTGGCGTCGCCGTGTTTCTCGACCGCGTAGCCGTGGCCGCCGCCAGCGGAGGACTGGTTCTCCAGCTTCTCTTTCTTCTCCGCGAGCTTCGCCTTCAGGCGCCCGATGTGAGCCTCCGTGGCCTTGTTGTAGGGCGTGTTGGCGATCTCCTCGCGGAGGTCTTCGATCTCCTCCTCCAGTCCCATTACCCGTTTCTCGGCCGGTCGGCTCGTTAAAGGTGTTCCTTCGAATCGCCCGGCCGGCCGGTGGGGAAAGAGCCGTCGAAGCCCGCCGAGACGCGCCCCGAAATATCGGCCGGCGGCGCCCCGCGAACCGGCGTATCGCCGCCGGAGGAGTGGTTGGACCGCCGATACTTCGACACGGTTATATCGGCCCCGAATAATTTCCACTCACGCCGAATGCCAGATCCGTCGAGCCTTCGCGACAGTACGCAGATCGTCCTCCCGCGCCACGCGCTCGACGGGCATCGGGAGTGCCTCGAAGACCGGTTCACTGTCACCGTCGTCGAGACGGCCGAACGGTACCGGATCATCGGGAGTCCGGTCGAGATCAAGGCCGCAAGCAACTACCTCGCCCGCAACGGCGTCCCCGTCGCGTAGCGTCGTTTCCTCTCGCTGCGCCACGCTTCTCTTGCCGCCCGCCGCTCGCCGTCCGGAGCGTTGAAGTCGCCGCTCGCCGAGTCCACGTGACGATGGTCACTCGTCGGTCGCTGCTCGCCTCGGGCGTCGCCGGTCTCGGCGGGACCGCCGGCTGTGCCGCCGCCCCGTCCGGGCTCGACGCCGGAGACCGCACCGCGGACGGCGACGACGCGGACGACGACAGGAACGCGGACGACGACGGGAACGCGGACGACGACGGGAACGCGGACGCGACGCGGATCGGCTTCGTCGGCGACTTGATGCTCGGCCGCAGCGTCGCCGAGCGCTGGGCCGACGCCGACGACCCGGCGGGCGTCTGGGGGACGACGCTCCCGCGGCTCCGCGAGCTCGACGCGCTCGTCGGGAATCTCGAGTGTTGCGTCTCCGACCGCGGCGAGCGCTGGCCCGACAAGGTGTACTACTTCCGGTCGCCGCCGTCGTTCTCGGTCCCCGCGCTGGAGGCGGCGGGCGCCTCCTTCGTCTCGCTCGCCAACAACCACGTCCTCGACTATCAGGAGCCCGCGCTCCGCGACACGCGGACCCAGCTCGCGGAGGCCGGAATCGCTCGGGCCGGCGCCGGCGAGAACGCCGACGAGGCGCTCGAACCCGCGACGTTCGCGGCGGGCGATCTCACCGTCGCCGCGTTCGGGCTCACCGACCAGTCGATGGCGTTCGCGGCGACCGACGACGGGCCGGGCACCGCGTTCGCGCGCCTCGACCCGGCCGCCCGCGAGACTCGGACGGTCGTCGACGACGCCCTCGACCGCGTCGCAGACCGCGATCCGGACCTCGTCGTCGCCTCGCTCCACTGGGGGGCAAACTGGGAGACCGAGCCGCGCGGGGTCCACGAGCGGTTCGGCCGGTGGCTCGTCGAGCGCGGCGTCGACGTCGTCCACGGCCACAGCGCGCACGTCCTCCAGGGCGTCGAGGTGTACGAGGGGCGCCCGATCATCTACGACGCGGGCGACTTCGTCGACGACTACGTCAGCTACCGCGACCGCGAGGGCGTCCGTAACAAGCGGAGCGCGCTGTTCGAGCTCGTCGTCCACGACGGCGATCTCGCCGCCCTCGACGTCCTCCCGACCGAGATAGCCGACGAGACCGCGACGCTGGCCGACAGCGAGGTCGCCCAGTGGGTGCGCGACACCCTCGCCGAGCGTTCCGCGGCGTTCGGCACCGCGGTCGATGGCGTCGACGGCGAGCGCGACGGCGGACGACTGCGGATCCCGCTGGAAGGCGGGTAGTACGCGACGGGTACCGACAAAGGCGGTCGCGGCTTCCGGATCCCCACGACGGCTGCTGGGGTCCAAACCCTATTGCGTTTCATCCCCCAATGGGGACCGTGACGAACACTAACCGCGAGTGGCTTCTCGCCGAGCGGCCGACGGGCGAACCCGACCAGGACAGCTTCGAACTGCGCGAGACGGACGTTCCCTCCCCCGCGCCGGACGAACTCCTCGTTCGCACCCGGTTCCTCTCTGTCGACCCGTACATGCGCGGCCGGATGCGCGACGCCGAGTCGTACGCCGAGCCGTGGGACGTGGGCGACGCGCTCAGGGGCGGCGTGGTCGGCGAAGTGGTCGAGAGCGAGAGCGACGCGTACGACGCCGGCGACCTCGTGACCGGCGAGGGGAAGTGGGCCGACTACGCAACGCTCGACGCCGACGACGTCGCGCCCGTCGATCCGAGCGTCGCCGACCCCGAGGCCTACCTCGGCGCGCTCGGCATGCCCGGCCGCACCGCCTACTTCGGGCTCCTCGAAGTCGGCGAGCCGAAGCCCGGCGACACGGTCGTCGTCTCCGGCGCGGCGGGCGCGGTCGGCTCCGTCGTCGGCCAGATCGCGAAGCGCAACGGTTGCCGCGTGGTCGGCTTCGCCGGCAGCGACGAGAAGACCGACTGGCTCACCGACGACCTCGGCTTCGACGCCGCGATCAACTACAAGACGACGGACGACTACCGCGCCGCGCTCGACGAGGCGGCGCCCGACGGCGTCGACGTGTACTTCGACAACGTCGGCGGCCCCATCACGGACGCCGTGTTCACGCAGCTGAACCTCGACGCGCGGGTCGCGGTCTGCGGCCAGATCGCCCACTACAACGACGAGGAGGTCCCGACCGGCCCCCGCAAGCTCCCGCAGCTGATCCCGGTGCGAGCGAAAGTTCAGGGCCTGCTCATCGCCGACTTCGCGACTCGGTTCGGCGAGGCGAGCGAGCGCCTGGGCCGGTGGGTCGCGAGCGGCGAGCTGGAACACCGCGAGACGGTCGTTGAGGGGTTAGAGAACGCGCCCGACGCCTTCCTCGGGCTGTTTGCCGGCGACAACATCGGCAAGCAGGTGGTGCGGGTGTCGACAGGGGACGCGGAGTAACGGCCGGCGTGCGACCTCGACTCTATTTATAAATAGGCTGCGCGGGACCGGATTCGAACCGAGTCGAGAAATGCTCGCTCTCTCCGTTCGCTGCGCCTTTCTCGCTGGGCTCAAATCCGCTCCTGCTCCCTCGCTCAGTCGCTACGTTCCTTCGCTCAGTGCGCGGGACCGGATTCGAACCGGCGGACCCCTACGGGATAGCGTCCTAAGCGCTACGCCTTTGGCCTGGCTCGGCAACCCGCGCGCAAACCCGAGTACGCGAAACCGACTCAAGAACCTGACGAACCGCCAGCACCGACGTGATTTATAAATGCGGTGGCGCGTGCCGATGAGCGCCCGTAGGGCGCGAATCGCACGCGCGAGGGAGTCGCTGGCGGCGCCAGCCGCCAGCGACGAGGCTGGGGAGGCATGAGGTGCGGT
>JBNJEE010000023.1:0-20896 GCA_051745525.1 Methanobacteriota archaeon
CCGCGCGGGTGGCGCCCCGCGGCCCGCCCGCCGAGGCTGGGGAGGCGCGAGGCCGTGCGGTCCGCCGCTCGGCGCGGGCGCATACGGAACCGACAAGTGGGCCGAGCGCCGAGCAGGACCGTGATGGACACACCGCGACGACGCGTGCTGGCGGCCGCGGCGACGGGATCGACGCTCGGGCTCGCCGGCTGCGGCGGCATCGGCGGATCGGACGGCGACGCCGCCAGACAGACGGACGACGGAACTGACGAGAGCGATTCCGGCGACGACGGCGAAGACGGCGGGAGCGGCGCCGACGAGGACGCCAGTGCGACGGTCGCGCTCGACGTTCAAGAAGAGATCCAGGCCGCCCAAGAAGACGTCAGCACGCGGGTCGAGGAGGAGAACCTCTCGCAGGAAGACGCGCAGGCGGAACTGATCGACGCGCAGACAGAGATCATCTCGGCCGCGATCGACGACCTCGAGTCGTACGCGGCCGACGTGGACGGGCTCGCCGTGGAGGACGCCAACGAGCAGGCGGGCGCGGCCCTGCTGAGCGGGCCGGCCGCGGCGGTGCTGGATACGCTGGAGGCCGACCCGGTGAACGCGCTGCTGTCCGCGGCCGACTTCCCCGAACCGCAAGAGAGCGGACAGCAGAACGACTCCTAAGCCGGCGAAACGCTCTTTTCGGCCTTCGGTCTCCCGATCGATCGCCCTCCGGTTTCCCGATCGATCGCCCTCCGGTCTCGACCGCAACGCGATATTATAAATCGTCCCGGGCCAACCCTACGGGTAATGCTGGACGGTGTCAACGTCGCGCTCGGAGTCTCGGGGAGCATCGCGGCGGTGAAGGTCGTCGAACTCGCGCACGAACTGCGCCGCCACGGGGCGAGCGTTCGCGCCGTCATGTCCCCGGCGGCGACGAACATCGTTCACCCGTGGGCGGTCGACTTCGCGAGCGACGAGCCGGTCGTCACGGAGATTACCGGGAACGTGGAACACGTCGAGCTCTGCGGCCGCGAGGGGTGGGCCGACGTCTTCCTCTTAGCGCCCGCGACGGCGAACACCGCGGGGAAGGTCGCGGCCGCGGTCGACGACACGCCCGTGACCACCTGCGCGACGACGGCCCTGGGCGCGGACGTGCCGGTCGTGATGGCGCCGGCGATGCACGAGCCGATGTACGACCACCCGGGCGTCCTCGACGCGCTCGACCGCCTGGAGTCGTGGGGCGTCCGCTTCGCCGACCCGCGGATCGAGGAGGGGAAAGCGAAGATCGCGGCCGAGGACGACATCGTCACGGAGGTCGCCCGCGCGACGACCCCCCAGACGCTGGCCGGGACGCACGTCGTCGTCACCGCCGGCGCGACGAAGGAGCGGATCGACCCGATCCGGATCTTAACGAACCGCGCGTCGGGGAAGACCGGCCGGGCGGTCGCGCGGGCCCTCTACGTCCGCGGCGCGCGGGTGACGCTCGTCCAAGACGGCCCCGACGTCCCCTACGCCGATGTGGTCGCGGTCGAGACGGCCGACGAGATGATGGCTGCCTGCCGGCGGACCGCGGCGACCGCGGACGCGCTGATCTCCGCGGCCGCCATCTCCGATTTCACCGCCGACGCGGTCGACGAGAAGATCCGGTCCGGGTCGCCGCTGTCGGTCGAGTTGGAGCCGACGCCGAAGCTCATCGACTCGGTGCGCGAGGCGTATCCCGACCTCCCGATCGTCGGGTTCAAAGCGGAGACGTCGGGCGACGACGCGGGGATGGTCGCGGAGGCCGAGGGCATCCGTGACCGCGTCGGCCTCGCGTTCGTCGTCGCGAACGACGCCAGCGTGATGGGTGACGACGAGACGCGCGTCCTCCTCGTCGGCGAGGACGGGACCGAGCCCGAGGAGGCGGTGGGGTCGAAGGACGCGGTCGCTGGCCGCATCGCCGACCGTCTCGCGGCGACGCTCGGCGCGTCGGCGTGAGCGCTGACCACCTCGCGGCTGCGCTCGACGCGTCCCGCGAGGCCCCGAAAGGCCGGGGGTTCGAACCGCCGGTATCGCCCGCCCCCGGCAGGGTTACTGCGGATACAAACTGTTTTGGGGCGGTAGAGTAACCACACGGATAGAACCACTCATGTGCAACGAGACGGTCACGCACGACCCCGTGGGAGGTGTGGTGGGTGGCTGACACCGATCCTCCCGCCGGCGGCGCCGATCCCGACGCGGACGCGACGGTCGATCCCGACGAGACGTCGGAGGGAGACGCGTCGACCGAATCGGCGGCGCCCGGCGCGGTCATCGTTCCGGTCGAGCCGACCTCGACGCTTCGGTCGACGGTCGCGCACGTGGCGGAGACCGCGGCGGCCGACGGCGCCCCCGCGATCCACCTCGTCGAGATCGCCTCGTGGCGGAACGGTGACCCGGAGAGCGACGAGCGAGCGGCCGCGGCCGAGCGCGTGCTCGACCGCGTCTCGTCGTGGGCGACCGCCGACCTCGACGATTCCGAGGCGCCCGGCGCCGCGGACGTCGACGTCCTCACGACGGTGCTCGGCGCAGACGACTACCTGTTCGGCGCCGACGACTACGTCCGCGTCCTCGCCGAGTACGCCGAGGCGAAGGGCGCCGACCGCGTCGTCTTGGACCCCGAGTACACACCGGTGGGCAACACGACGCTGCTCCAGCCGCTGGAGTTCGCGCTCTCGAACACGTCGCTATCGGTCGAGACCGCCCCGGTCGACCGGCCGACGCGCCGCGAGCGGTTCCGCACCGAGGCCACCACCGGCCGATTCGTGGCGCTTTTCGGGCTGTCGCTGGCGTTTTACCTCCTGTTGGGCGACCCGACCTACTGGTTCGACGCGGTGACCGGTATCGCGTCGGCCGCGGTCGTGTCGATCACCCTCTCCCGGGTGAGCCTCGACTCGAACCCGGCGTTCCCGCGGACGCCGCTGCGGATCGCCCGCGGGCTGGTGTACGTCCCCGTGCTGCTGTTCGAGATCGTGAAGGCGAACCTCGTCGTCGCCCGCGTCATCCTCGACCCCCGGCTCCCGATCGAGCCGACGATGAACCGGATGCGGGTGATCGTCGGGAGCGGCCTCCCGCTGATGACGCTCGCGAACTCGATCACGCTGACGCCCGGGACGCTCACCGTCCGCGCCCGCGACAGCGACCTCTACGTCCACTCGCTCGTCCCGTGGGCCCGCGAGGGGCTGTTCGACGGCTCCCTCGAACGGTGGACGCGATTCGTCTACTACGGCCGGCGGTCGGCGCGGCTGCCGACCCCGCGCGAGCGCGACGACGTCGCGATCCTCCAGGGCGACGACGCCACGGAGGAACTACCGATCGCCGCCGCCGACGGCGGGGCGATCCACGGCGAGCGCGACGCGGCCGACGACGGCAGCGCGGTCGACCCGAGTGATGCGCGCAACGAGGGCGACACCGCCGAGGTGACCGAGCGATGAGCCTCGTCGACGCCACGCTCGCGGCCGGCTACACCCTCGGCGACTTCCTGCTCGTCGCGGCCGCCGGCTTCGCCGTCCTCGCGGTCGGCATGCTGTACCGCGCGGTCGTCGGGCCGACGATGCAAGACCGGGTGCTGGCGGTGAACGTCCTCGGGACGAACACCGTCGTCATCCTCGCCATCCTCGGCGCGGCGCTCGGCGAGCCGACGTTCCTCGACATCGCCTTGGTGTACGCGCTGCTCAACTTCCTGATGGCCATCGCCATCTCGAAGTTCACCGTCGAGCGGGGTGGCGTGCTGTGACCGCCGCCGCCATGACGGAGACGGCCCGCGTGTGGCTGGTGGTGGCGCTCACGCTGCTCGGGCTGTTCTTCTCGTTCGTCTCGATGGTGGGAGTGCTCCGGCTGCCGGACGTCTACTCGCGGGCGCACACCGCCTCGCAGGCCGACACGCTCGGCGCGGGGTTCGGGCTCGCGGCCGTCGCGCTCACCGTAGGACTGGCGGGGGCCGGGTTCAAGTCGGTCCTCCTTTTGTTCTTCATCTTCGTGACGAACCCGACCGCGGCTCACGCCATCGCCCGGGCCGCCTTCGAGGAGGGAATCGTGCCGTGGATAGAGGGGGACGACCGCCGATGACCGGCGCGCTCGCGTCGGCCGGCCCCCTCGGCGCGCCGGTGGTCGCGCAGGTCACCGCCATCGAGGCGAGCCTGTTCGCCTTCGTGGTGCTGACCGCGCTGTTCACGGCGCTGGCGCGCGACGTGCTCGCGGCGGTGATCATCTTCGGCGCGTACAGCCTCGGGATGGCGGCGCTGTACACGTTCTACCGCGCGCCGGACGTGGCGATGACGGAGGCGGCCATCTCTGCCGGCGTCACGACCGTCCTGCTGCTGCTCACCCTCGCGAAGACGACACGGCTCGACCACGAGGCCGCCTTCGAGTCGGTGAACCTGCCCGCGGCGGGCGCGGCCGGCCTGCTGTTCGCCGGCCTCATGCTCACGATGGGCGACATCCCGGCGGTGGGTTCCGCTGACGCACCGATCTGGTCGAACCCGGACGTGAGCCAGTGGTACATCGCGGAGACGTACGCGGAGACGCACGTCGAGAACTCCGTGATGGCCGTGTTGGCGGCGTTCCGCGGGTTCGACACCTTCGGCGAGGCGGTCGTCGTGTTCGCGGCCGGGATCGCCGCCCTCATCGTCCTCCACAGGGAGGTGTTCGCATGAGTGGCTCCGACTCCGGCGTCGAATCCGGCGACACCGACACCGACGCCGACGACACCGAAACTGCCGATTCCGAGTTCGCTTCCGGCGGCGGGTTCGGCCGGGATCGGCCGCCGCGCAGCGACGGTCGCCTCGACTCGGAGCGTCGGCAGGGAACCCCCTACACGGAGAGTCAGGTGATCATGCCGACGGTGAAGATCGTCACGCCGTTCGCGTTCACCTACGGGCTCTTCGTCACCTTCCACGGCGGCGGCTCCCCGGGCGGCGGCTTCCAGGGCGGCGCGATCGTGGCCGCGGTCGTGTTCATGATCGCGTTTGCGTTCGGCATCGAGGCCACTCGGCAGTGGCTCGCGAATACCGTCGTCGTCGCGCTCGCTGTCGGCGGCACGCTCGTGTTCGCCGGGATCGGGCTGGTCCCGGTCGCGCTCGGCGGCGCGTTCCTCCAGTACGAACTGCTCCCGATCCCGGACCCCGTCAAGTACGGGATGGAGGGTGTCGAGATCCTCGGGATCGGCACCATCGTCGCCGGGGTCCTCATCGGGCTCTTCTTCGTCCTCGCGAAGGGGTTCAGCGAGGCCGGCGGCTTCGCCGACGCGGACGCCTTCGACGACGAGGTCGGGGACGACCCCGGCACCGAGGAGGGCGAAAACCCGACTGACAGCGACGACGCGACAGACGACGACACGGCGGACGACACGTCCGGCGCGACAGACGACGGTCGGACCGATCCGGGCGCGCCCGGGCCGGCCGCAACCGACGGGGGTGAGCGGTAGTGTCCGCGCTCGTCGACGCGGCCGACGCCGCCGGGACCGCCGCCTCGGCGCTCGCCTCGACCGGCGGCGCCGTCGACGTCCTCGCGACGCGACACGCGTACGTCGCGTTCGCGCTGCTGTTGTGCATCGGCCTGTACATGATGATCGCGAACCCGAACCTCGTGAAGAAGATCATCGGACTCAACCTGTTCCAAACGGCGATATTCCTGCTGTTCATCGCCTCGGCGTACGTCGACGGCGGGTCGATTCCGATCGTCCCTACCGGCGGCCCGGACGGCGGGCTCTACGTAAGCCCGCTGCCGCACGTGCTGGTGCTCACCGCCATCGTCGTCGGCGTGAGCCTCACCGCGGTCGCGCTCGCGCTTTGTATCCGGATCTACGACGAGTACGGCACGCTGCGGGCCGACACCCTCCGCGAGCTGCTCCGCGACGAGGGGTCGATCCCGTCGCGGCGCTCGGCGGAGGCGTCGGGCGTCGACGGGGCACCCGCCGCCGACGGCGCATCGGGCGCGACCGACGCGGGAGGTGAGAGCGATGACTGACGTCCTCCTGCCGCTCGCGGTCGTCGTGCCCATCGTGGCGGCGACGCTCCCGCTGGCGCTCGGCCTCCGATACGACCGCGTCGGCTGGCCGATCGCCGCGGTCGGCACGACGGCCGTGGCCGGAATCGCGGCCGCAATCGCCGCGAGGGTGGTCGTCGACGGTCCCTTCGTACACGAGCTCGGCGGCTTCGCTCCGCCGGTGGGGATCGAACTCGTCGCCGACCAGCTGTCGGTGGCGGTGCTGCTGCTCGTCGCCGCGGTCTCGGTCGCGACGCTCGCGTTCGCGCGCGTCGCCGGGCCGCGGGGGAACCCCTTCTACAGCGCCTACCTCCTGCTGGTCGGCGGGCTCGTCGGGATGACACTCACCGGGGACATGTTCAACCTGTTCGTGTTCCTCGAGATCACTGGCCTGACGACGTACGCGCTCATCGCCTCGGACCGGTCGGGCGCGAGCGCGTACGCCTCGCTGAAGTACCTCGTCGTCGGCACCGTCGGCGCCTCGCTGTACCTGCTCGGCGTCGGCTACGCCTTCCTCGCGACGGGGACGCTGAACATGCTCGACCTCCAGGCGCAGATCGTCGCGCAGGCCGGCTACGGCGACCCGCTGGTCCGCGCGAGCTACGCGTTCATCGCGACCGGGCTCGCGCTGAAGATCGCCATCTACCCGGTCCACTCCTGGCAGCCCGACGCCTACCAGCGCGCGCCGGACTCGGTCACGACGATCGTCGCCGCGCTGGTGTCGACGACGAGCGCGTACGCGCTGATCCGCGTGACTTACACCGTGTTCACGGTCGACTTCCTCGCCGCGAACGAGGGGATCGCGACCGCGCTGCTCGTCGTCTCGACCGTCTCTATCGTCGCCGGCTCCGCGCTCGCCGCGATGCAGTCGAACGTCAAGCGGATGTTCGCGTACTCCTCGGTCGCGCAGTTCGGGATGATCGGCGCGGCCGTCGCGCTCGCGAACGAGACGGCGCTGCTCGGCGGGATCGTCCACCTGGTCGGCCACGGGATCATGAAGTTCGGGCTGTTCCTCGGGATCGGCTTGCTGGCGCTCGGCTACGGCAGCCGGCGGATGGAGGACCTCGCGAGCGCCGCGCGCGCGGCGCCGTACACGTCCGGCGCGCTCGCCGTCCTCGGCCTCGGACTCGTCGGGATTCCGCCGTCGGTCGGCTTTCTCGGCAAGTGGTACATCGGCGTCGGGGCGGTCGACGCCGGCCTCGCCGGCGGCGGCGCGGTCGGGATCGCGGTCGCCGCAGCGATATTCGTCAGCACGCTGTTCACGCTGTCGTACGTCGCGCGGCTGCTGGAGCGGTTCTACTTCGCCGGCGCCGGGCTCCCCGGCGACCACGGTGAGGTGCCCGGAAGCGGCGATGGCGGTACGGCTGCGGCCGCGACCGACGGCGGCGACGCCGCATCGGCCGAGGCGAGAGACTCGTCCCCCGCGAAGACCGCTGAGGGCCTCCCGGCGCCCGTCGAGGGCGCGCCGCGGTCGTCGATCGTTCCCGACCGAGTGCCGACGGCGTCACTGCTCGCGCTCGGGCTGGCGGTGCTGGCGACGGTCGCGCTCGGCTTCGGCGGGTTCGCGCTTGCGGCGTGGTTCGACCCGTTCCTCGCGGAGGTGTTCGCATGACTGACGTTGTACTCTCAGACCCACGACCCCTGCTGGCGGTCCTCGTCTCGTTCGTCGCGGCGTTCTTCATCGTCGCGTCGTACCGCTCGCCGAACGTCCGCGAGGGGTGGACGCTCGTCGCGTCGCTCGCGAAGTTCGGCATCGTCGCGTCGATGCTGCCGGCGGTCCTCGACGGCCGGACCTTCGAGTGGTCGGCCGGGGCGTTCCTCCCCGGGATCGGCGCGCCGATCGAGTTCGTCCTGCGCGCCGACGCGCTCGGCATGCTGTTCGCGTTCCTCGCGAGCGGGCTGTGGATCATCACCTCCTTCTACAGCATCGGCTACATGCGCGGCCTCGACGAGCCGAACCAGACCCGGTACTTCGCGGCGTTCGCGGTGTCGCTCGCCGCAACGATGGGGATCGCGTTCGCGGGCAACCTCGTGACGATATTCATCTTCTACGAGCTGCTGTCGATCGCGACGTACCCGCTCGTCGCGCACGACGAGACGGCCGAGGCGCGCTCGGCCGGCCGGAAGTACCTCGCGTACACGATGTTCGGCGGCGGCGTGCTCGTGTTGGCGGGCACCGTCCTCGTCTACCTGCTCGCGGGTTCCGTCGACTTCACCGCAGGCGGTATCGCGGAACTGGCGAACGCCGACCCCGGGCTCGCGATGCTCGCCTTCTTCCTGCTCGCCGTCGGGTTCGGGGTGAAGGCGGGGATCATGCCGCTCCACCAGTGGCTCCCCGAGGCGATGGTGGCACCGACGCCGGTCTCCGGGCTGCTCCACGCGGTCGCGGTCGTCAAGTCCGGCGCCTTCGGCGTCTCGCGGGTCGTCCTCGACGTGTTCGGCCCCGAGTTGGTCTTCGACCTCTCGCTGCCGTTCGGCTTCACCGCCGGGCTGGTTCTCTCGACTATCGGGGCGATCACGCTCACCGCCGCCTCCCTCATCGCCCTGCGGAAGGACCACCTGAAGCGCCGGCTCGCCTACTCGACGATCAGCCAGCTGAGCTACATCATCCTCGGGCTCGGCCTCTTCGGCTGGTACGGGCTCGTGGGGGCGCTCCTCCACATCCCGGCGCACGCGTTCATGAAGCTCACCCTGTTCTTCTGTGCGGGCAACATCCACGTGTCGACCCACACGGACTACATCTCGCAGATGGCGGGGATCGGCAAGCGGATGCCCCTGACGATGGGGGCGTTCACGATAGCCTCCCTCGGCATGGCCGGGATCCCGCTGCTCGCCGGCTTCGTCAGCAAGTACTACATGCTGATCGGCGGAGTGCGGATGGGGATGAACTTCACCCCGGTCGCGTACTACCTCGCCGGCGCGCTACTCTTATCCGGCGTGCTCAACGTGGCGTACTTCTGGCCGGTAATCTACACCGCCTTCTTTGAGGCGGAGGACGCCCACGACGCCAAGCCCCTCGTCGACTTCCCGCTCGGCGGCGAGTCACGGTCGATCGTGGCGGCGACCGATGGTGGCCGTACAGACGACGACGCGGCGACGAACGGTGGCCGCGCAGACGACGACGCCGACGAGAGCGATGAGAGCGACGACGTCGACGACGTAGACGATATCGTCGCGGACGCTGACGACGGAGACGACTCCTCGACCGACGCCGCTGACGGCGTCGATGAGTCGGACATCCCGGACGCCGACCTCGACGACCTGCCGACCGACGAGGAGGGCGTCGTCCGGCCGGACTTCGTGGCGAGCGACCGCGACTTCTCGGAGCCGGCCGAGCGCGTCGACACTGG
Source organism: Methanobacteriota archaeon (assembly GCA_051745525.1). Taxonomy (GTDB): domain Archaea; phylum Halobacteriota; class Halobacteria; order Halobacteriales; family Haloferacaceae; genus Halorubrum. The sequence continues at coordinate 9,321 of JBNJEE010000023.1, forward strand.
CGACTACGCGGTCGACCAGCGCCCCTCCGACGCGGACGTGCCGTTCGGGCCTGGACGCGGCGACGCGAACGACGAGGCGTCGCCCGAGACCGCCGACGCCCACGACGACGACGGGGGTGACGCCCACGGCGACGAGGGCGACGCTCACGACGCTCACGACGACCACCACGGCGGGCCGCCGCCGGGCGGCTGGGAGCACATCGCCGGCCTTGACGCGCTCCGCGGGCGCGAGTCGACGTGGTTCACCCTCGGCCCGATCCTCACCGCGATGACGCTCGCGGTGTTGCTCGGGGTGATCCCCTACGAGATGGGCTTCCTGGAGCTGATCGAGCTCATCGTCGACACGCGGCTCCCCGAGGGGGTGATGCGCCCGTGACGGTTCCCACGAGCCTGCTGGCGTCGATTCCGCCGTACGTCCTGATCGCGCTCGCGGCGCTCGCGGTGCTGGCGCTGCCGCGGCGGGCCGGGCACGCGGTCGCCGCGCTGGCGACGGCGTTCACCTTCGTTCAGGCGGTGCTGCTCGGCGACGGCGGGACCGGCGCGCACCTCGCGACGCAGTTCCTCGGGTTCGACGTGGTGTTCTTCAACGTCGATCAGTTCTCGCTGCTGATGGGGGTCGTCGTCGGCTTCCTCGCGACCGCCGCGGTGCTGTACGCCTACGGCAGCGACGCGCCCACGTGGGTGACCGCGTTCGCGCTGACGTACGTCGCCACGACCGTGGGGACGATATACGCGGGCGACTGGCTCACCCTGATCTTCTTCTGGGAGCTGATGGCCGTCACCTCGACGCTGCTCGTCTGGCAGCACGGCGGCGAGGCGGTGCGGGCGGGCTACCGCTACGCGCTGTTCCACGGCACCGGCGGGACGATCCTGCTCGCTGCCGTCGTCGTTCACGGCGTGTCGATGCTCGGAAGCGTGCCGGCCGGCGAGATCTTCCTGTTCTCGGCGACAACCGGGATCCACCCGGCCGCGACGGTGCTCGCGGCCATCGGCATCGGGATCAACTGCGGGTTCATCTTCCTCCACAGCTGGCTGCCGGACACCTACCCGCGCCCGCACGTCGCGGCGTCGGTGTTCCTCTCGGTGTTCACGACGAAGACCGCGGCGTACGTGATGTACCGCGCGTTCCCCGAGGGCGGCATGTGGCTCGCGTACCTCGGCGGGTTCATGGCGGTGTACGGCGCCTTTTTCGCGCTGCTCCAGTACGACCCGCGTCGGCTGCTGTCGTACCACATTCAGGCCCAGTTGGGCTACATGCTCGCTGGGTTCGGGCTGGCGACGCTCTCGAACGGGTTCGGTGAGTTCGCCGTCATCGGCGGCTTCGCGCACCTGTTCAACAACGTCCTCTACAAGAGCCTCCTGTTCATGACGGTCGGCGTCGTGGTGTACCGGACCGGCGTCGAGGACATCCGCGAGATGGGCGGGCTCTGGCGGGTGATGCCGGTCACGTTCCTCGTCTACCTCGTCGGCGCGGCCTCGATTACGGCGGTGCCGGGGTTCAACGGGTTCATCTCGAAGGGGATGGTGCTCGACTCCGCCCACGAGGTCCACGAGTACGTCCTCCTCTTAGACAGCGGGCTGCTCTGGTGGCTCCTCGTCCTCGGCGGCGTGGGGACGTTCATGTCGTTCATCAAGCTCGGCTACTACGTGTTCTTCCACGGCTCGGCGACGCTGTCGCCGGACGACGCTACGCCGTTCCAGACGGCGGGGATGCTGCTGGCGGCGGGGGCGTGCGTCTTCTTCGGCGTCTTCTACGGCCAGCTGATCGAGCTGATGCCGTTCACGGAGACCATCCGTAGCGGGGAGGTGTATTTCAACCCGTACAGTGAGAGCCACCTCACGGAGAGCGCTGCGCTGCTGGTCGCCGGCTTCGCCGGCTTCTTCGCGCTGAAGCGCCCGCTCGGCTGGCTCGCTCACCGGATGCCCGACGTCGACGCCGTCCTCTTCCCGGCCGTCTTCTACCTCGGGCGCGGCTCGGTGTGGGGCGTCACGGAGCTGTGGGCGGCGGTCGACCGCGCGACGATGGCGCTGGCGGGCGCGACGATGCGGACCGCGAGCCGCCCGCGAGAGGCACTCTCGCGCGCCGGCGTCGACGTCGAAATCCGCGCCGGGATCGGTCGGAGCGTGCTGTTCCTGACGCTCGCGGCCGGAATCGCGCTGTTCGCCGTCCTCTTGGTCTGACCGGGTCGAGCCGTCGCCGCTGCGGCCCCGGGCTCACCCGAGGCCATCGCCGCGGCGCTTCGTCCGTTCCCGCGGGTGATGCGTCAGAACGAGATTCGCGTCAGTTCAAAATGTCGGCCCGATACTGTCGGCCGCGTCGGGCGGCGAACGAGTAGGCGTCGGTCGGTGAGCGGGTCGCGGTCAGTACTCCTCGTACGCGAGGTTCATCATCCACTGCGAGAAGGCGTCGGCCTGCGGGTCGACCTCCTCCTCGCCGATGAACGGGGAGAGCATGTCGTCGGCCATCAGAAGCGAGAATTCGAGGTCTCGCGGCGCGGGCTCTAAGTAGTAGGTGTTGTGGCCGTCGTAGACGGTGTCCTCCCGCTGGATGAGTCCCGACTCCTCTAACGCCTCGGCGATGCGGCTCCCCTTCCGCGAGGAGACGTCGAGTTCCTTCCAGAAGTCGCTCTGGTGGATGCCGCCGGTCTCGCGGATGAGTTCGAGGCCGGCCCGCTCGTCCGCCGACAGGTCGGACTCGATTTCGGACGCGCTCATAGTCTCACACGCCTCCCGAATCGCTTAAAACTGGCTTTCCGGTCGCACGCGCCGCGGCCGCACGTCCCCCGTCTCACCGGCGGGCGAATGCGAAGTCGGGCGGAAGCGACACCGGTTCGGCGGGCGTCTCGCAGGGCGGGCCGTCGGCGTACGCGACTGCGGGATCGTCACCGGTCCTGATCCGGGTGAACGACCGAGTCCCGAACTCGTCGCCGTGGAGGCAGGCGCCGTACTCGTGGTCGGCGAGGACGCCGCTGGCGCGGTCGAGCCACGACGCGCCCGATTCGCCCGGCTCCGGGACGAGCGCGGCCGCGATCCGCCTGGCGCTGTCCGCGCGCTCCTCGCCGAACGCCCGTCGGCGCTCGGGGACCACGAAGCGCTCCGCGCCGTTGACCACGCCGCCGACGTTGCCGACAACGTGGACGCCCGGGTCAAGTCGGGTCACGACGAGGCCGCCGTCGTACGCCAGCAGGAACGCCGCGTGGTCGTCGGCGAGGACGAGGTTGAAGCCGTCGTAGGCGCGCTCGTCGAGTTCGCGCTCGACCGCCCTGACCGCGTCCTCCGCGGACTCGGCCGTCAGGCAGTCGTGGACGAGCAGCCCCCGCGAGCGGTCGCCCTCGCGGTCGGCGTCGAGCCATCGGTTCGTGACGGCGACGGCGAGACCCCCCTCCGAGACGCCGATCCACGTCCCGCCGGCCTCGACGTCACGTGGGGCCACGTGCCGGACGTCGCCGTCTCGAAGAGCAGGGGGCTCGCTCGGGCGGTGGAGCGCCTCGTCACGGGTGGCCGCGAGCGCGACGGAGGCGTCGCCGAACGCCCGCCACGCGAGGGTGAGTGTACACACGCATCCGAATACGCTCGAGCGACAGAAAACTCCACGGGGGATCCGCCGCACGCGTTTACTCGCAATAAAAGAAATCTTTTGGTGACTGACCGCTAGAGTCCAGATATGAACGCGATTGCCGTCTACGAGGGAGCCGACGAACCGGTCGTGACAGCGAAGCCGCGACCGGAACCCGCGCCCGGCGAGGCGCTGGTTCGGACCCTGCGGGTCGGCGTGGACGGGACCGACCACGAGGTCATCGCGGGCGGGCATGGGGGCACGCCCGCAGGCGAGGACCATCTCGTGTTGGGTCACGAGGCGGTCGGCGTGGTCGAGGACCCGAACGACACGCCGTTCGAGGTCGGCGACGTCGTCGTCCCGACGGTCCGACGGCCGCCGAACGGTGCCAACGAGTACTTCGCGCGCGGTGAGCCCGACATGGCGCCGGAGGGCGAGTACCACGAGCGCGGCATCGTCGGCGCCCACGGGTTCATGGCGGAGTACTTCACCAGCCCCGCGGAGTTCCTCGTCGAGATCCCGTCGGCGCTCGCCGAGTGGGGTTTCCTCGTCGAGCCGGTCTCGATCGCGGAGAAGGCGATCGAGCACGCGTACGCCAGCCGGTCGGCGTTCCACTGGGAGCCCGAGTCTGCGCTCGTGCTGGGCAACGGGTCGCTCGGCCTGTTGACGGTCGCGACGCTCGACGAGTCGTTCGACCGGATCTACTGTCTGGGTCGGCGCGAGCGCCCGGACCCGACGATCGAGATCATCGAGTCGCTGGGCGCGACGTACGTGAACTCGAACGACACCTCGATCCCCGAGGTCCCGGAGGCGTACGAGCCGATGGACCTCGTCTTCGAGGCGACCGGCTACGCGCCCCACGCCTTCGAGACGATCGAGGCGCTCGCCCCGAACGGGGTCGGCGCGCTCCTCGGTGTCCCGGGCGACTGGGAGTTCGAGATCGACGGTGGCCGGCTCCACCGCGAGTTCGTCCTCCACAACAAGGCGCTCGTCGGCAGCGTCAACTCCGGGTACGGCCACTTCGAGTCGGCCGTCGAGTCGCTCGCGGGGCTCTCCGACGGGTTCTTAGGCGATCTCGTGACGGGCGTCCACGGGCTCGACGACTTCGAGGCCGCGTTCGCGGATGACGACACGACTATTAAAACGGCGGTCGAATTCGCCGCGTATGAAGAACGTTGACGACCTGATAGACAGCGCTGCCGAGCTCGCGGAGCGGGGGCTCTCGAAGGGCGAGATCGCGGACGAGCTGAACGTCTCCCGCGAGACGGCGAGCTGGCTGGTCGAGCGCGGCGGCGGGACCGAGTCGGACGAGGCGGCCGCGGACGCGACGGCGTCGGCCGACATCCACGTCGACTGGTCGGCGCTCGGGCGCGACTCGACCCGCCTCGGCTACGCGGCGAGCGCGATGGCGGACCTGCTCGCCAAGCAGGGCGAGGCGGTCGACCTGACGGTCGGGATCGAGAAGGCAGGTGCGCCGCTCGCGACCGCGGTCGCCGACCGGCTCGACACCGACCTTGGCACGTACGCGCCCGCGAAACACCAGTGGGAGGAGGGCGATATCGACGAGCACGGGGGCGGCTTCTCGCGGAACTTCGCCGCGATCCGAAACCGCGACTGCTACGTCGTCGACGACATCATCACCTCGGGGACGACGATGCGCGAGTCGATCGACGCGATCCGCGAGCAGGGCGGCGAGCCGGTCGCCTGCGTCGTCCTCGTCGACAAGATGGGATACGACGACATCGACGGCGTCCCCGTCTACTCGCTCGTCGACGTCGTTCGCGTCGACCGCGACGAGTAGGGTTGCGGCGGTTATGACCTTTTTATTTATAAATCCGACTCGCAGAGTGACACGTTACGGAGGCGTGCGCCGGTGAGCGGCCCGCAGGGCCGCGAACCCACCGCGCGAGGGACGCGGCGAACGCGAGCGGCGAAGCCGCGAGTCGTGAGCCGCGAGGCTGTGGAGGCGTGAGGCTGCGGTGCTGTGCTGGGCGGGGGGACTCAAAGGGGCAGTGGCGAGGCGGTCGCAGGTGACGCAAGGACCGCAAGGAGGGAGCGAACGCACTGAGCGACCGACTGAGGGCCACTGCGAGCGTGCGACCGCCTCGCGACTGGGGCTTTGAAGGGAGCTCGTCACGGGATCCCCGGTAGCGATTTATAACCGAGCGGCTGGGGTTTCGGCAGCGTCGTATTTCTATTCGAGCGGCCCGACGTCCGAACCGGCGCCCGAACCGTCGATGACATATAAACGATCAACCGCTCCCCTCACGATCGGCACACGTCCCGTGCGGAACCCATTTGACTCGGCAACGCGTACCCTACCGTATGACGTTCAGCCCCGAAACGGACGCCGACGCAGCGGAGATCGACGAGCGCGTCGAGACGACCCTCGCCGACAACGACGTGGTGCTGTTCATGAAGGGGAACCGCCTGATGCCGCAGTGCGGCTACTCGCAGCGCGCCGTCGAACTCATCTCCCAGCACGTTGAGGAGTTCGAGACCGTCGACGTGCTGCCCGCGCTCCCGCAGTACCGCGAGGCACTGGAGTCGCACAGCGGCTGGGAGACGATCCCGCAAACGTTCGTCGACGGCGAGTTCGTTGGCGGCAGCGACGTGCTCGCTGAACTGGACGAGCGCGGCGAGCTCGCCGCCGAACTGGGCGCCGAGTGAGGCCGGGACTCCCCTCGGACGCCGACCCAAGTCAGATCCCCGTCCGGTGCGCTCGCCGCGCCGATCTTCACATCTCGAAGGGCAGTCCATATAAACCCACGGTGCGTATATCGAGTAGAAGCAGCCGTTGCCGCCGTGACCACCGGTTCCACCCCACCGCATTCCACAAACAATGACAGGCCGCGTGTTCCGACTTCATTCGACGCTTGAACTGCCCCTCGAAGACGTAGAGACGTACTTCGACGAAGACCCCGATCTCCCGAAGGAGATCGACGACATCGACATCACGCGTCGAAACAACACACTGATCATCAAGGCCCTGTCCGACGACGAATCGATCAGCAAGTACACGCCCACGGCCCAGCTGAAGGCGTCGGTCACGGAGACCCGCGTCTGGGAGGAGGAGCCGCCCCGCGCCGGCGGCCCCCAGTGGATGGACGACGAGGAGGAGGAGATCCCCTCCGAGCTCGTCGAGTTCGCCTGCTTCAAGGGCGACCGCGAGACCGTCCTCCAGAACTCCGCGCTCCAGTACCCGATGTTCCTCGTCCTCCGCAAGATCGCGACGCTCTCTGAGAAGGGGACGCTGACCGCGATCACCGAGGAGGATGGCGAACTCGAGGCGACGCGGATCGTCGAGGGCGAGCCGCGCCCGGCAAGCATCGAGGTCGTCGAGAGCCCGCAGGGCGCCGGCGAGGGCGACGGCGGCGTCAACTGGCGCGACAACGAGTTCATCTCGGACTGAGACCGCCGTTGCGGCGTCGTCCGCGTCAGCGGTCGGTCGACGGCGTCGTCGTGCGACGGTTCATCGCGTCGAACCCGATTTTTAAATCCGCGATCAGGTCGTCGATCCCTTCGATACCGACCGACGCGCGGAGCAACGTGTCCGAGATTCCGAGCGCTTCCCGCTCCGCGGGCGAGAGCGGTTCGTGGGTCATCGCGGCCGGTAGCTCGATCAGGCTCTCGACGCCGCCGACGGAGACCGCGAGCCTGAACTCCGTCAGCGCCTCGACGAACCGCTTCGCGTCGTCTATCGTCCCGTCGAGTTCGAACGAGAGGATCCCGCCGAACCCGGACATCTGCGCGCGGGCAAGCTCGTGGTCGGGATGACTCGACAGCCCCGGGTAGTACACGTCAGTCACCTCCGGCCGTTCGTCGAGGAACTCGGCGACCGCCGTCGCGTTCGCCTCATGCCGCTCCATTCGCGCGGCGAGCGTTTTGGTGCCGCGTAACACGAGGTAGCTGTCCAACGGCCCGCTCACGGCGCCCACGCCGACCTGCTGGAGGAACCGGATCTCCTCGGCCAGCGCGTCGTCGTCGGTGACGACCGCGCCGGCGATCGCGTCGGAGTGGCCGTTGAGGTACTTCGTCGTGCTGTGCACGACGACGTCGGCGCCCAGTTCGAGCGGGCGCTGGAAGTACGGGCTCGCGAACGTGTTGTCCACGCCGAACAGCACGTCTCGGTCCGCGACCGAGTCGGCGATACCGGCGACGTCACACAGCGCGAGCTTGGGGTTCGTCGGCGACTCCATCCAGACGACGGCGGTCTCCTCGCGGAGCGCGGCCGCCACGTTCGCCGTGTCCGTCGCGTCGACGTACGTGACGTCGACGCCGAGACGGGACCGGAACACGTCGTCGAGCATCCGCCGGGTGCCGGCGTACAGGTCCTCGAAGGCGACGACGTGGTCGCCGGGGGTCAGCCGTGCGAGCAGCGTCGTGAAGATCGCCGCCGTGCCCGAGGCGAACGCGGCCCCGTGAGCGCCGCCTTCGAGCGCGGCGATTCGAGTCTCCAGCGCGTGTCGGGTCGGGTTCGACAGCCGGCCGTAGACGAACTCGCCTGCGGCCGGGTCGACGTCATCCAGTCGCATCTCGGTGTCGAGGCCCGGCAGGGCGAACGTCGACGCGAGGTGAATCGGCGAGACGACGTCGCCCGCCTCGCTGCCGTTCCCGAACGGCTCTTCGCCCTCGGAAACGGTGAGCGTCTCGAACGTCGGCTCCGATCGGTCTTCCATACGCGGACTCCGACGCACCGTCGCTAATAGTTTATCATTTTTCATTAATAATACTGAATTACCAGATAACTCGCGGGGATATCAGCGATGGATCGACGGATCGTCGCGTCCGGTCTCCGTTAGTCGACGCTCGTCAACCGGGACCGTCGACAATTTACGTGGGCCGAGCGTTCCTTCCCCCAATGACCAACCACTGGGTGAGCCTCTTTTCGGGCGGAAAGGACTCTTCGTGGGCGCTGCACCGCGCGCTGGAGGAGGGACTCGACGTCTCGCGGCTCCTAACGGTCCACCCCGCGGGCGACTCGTACATGTACCACACGCCGGCGACCGAGCTGGCCGAGCTCGCGGCCGAGAGCGTCGGTATCGAACTCGTCGAGGTGTCGCCCGCTGACTTCGGCGCGGACGACGTCGACGACGCGGGCGCACAGGGCGACGCCGAGCTGGAACCGATGGAGGCCGCGCTCCGAGAGATCGCCGCCGCGGACGGCGTCGACCTCGCGGGGGTCACGGCCGGCGCGGTCGAGAGCGAGTTCCAGACGAGCCGGATCCAGGCGATGTGCGACCGGCTCGGCATCGACCTGTTCGCGCCGCTGTGGCAGCGGGACCCGGTCGAACTCGCCGAGGCGATGTTCGACGCCGGCTTCGAGATCCGTATCGTTCAGGTGGCGGCGTACGGGCTCGACGAGTCGTGGCTGGGGCGGCGGTACGACGCCGACGCGCTTGCGGACCTGCTCGCGCTCCGCGAGGAGTACGGTGTCCACCCGCTCGGCGAGGGCGGGGAGTTCGAGACGTACGTCGTCGACGGCCCGCACATGAACCGCCGCATCGACCTCACGTACGACGCCGTCTGGGAGGGCGACCGCGGCCACGTCGAGATCCGGGACGCGCGGCTGGAGTGAGATTGTCCGCCGAAAATAGAGTCTTTTCTCGAACCGGCGAACTGCCGCTCGCTACGGCCAGTTCCCGGCCTGATCGTACGCGTCGACGATCCGACCGATGCCGACGACGTACGCAGCGGTCCGCAGGTTGTGGACGCCGTTCGACTCGTAGGTGTCGACGAGCGTGTCGAACGCGTCCGTGATCACGCGTTCGAGCTCCTCGTTGACGCGCTCTTCGGTCCAGCTGAACCGCTGTCGGTTCTGGACCCACTCGAAGTACGAGACGGTGACGCCGCCCGCGTTCGCGAGGATGTCTGGCACGACGTGGACGTCGCGCTCGGCGAGCACGTCGTCCGCGTCGGGCGTGAGCGGCCCGTTGGCCGCCTCGACGATCAGGTCCGCGTCGACGTCCGCCGCGAGGTCGGCGTCGACCGCGTTCTCCAGCGCGGCCGGGACGAGGCAGTCGACGTCGAGCGTGAGCAGCTCGTCGTTCGTGAGCGCGTCGGCGCCGGGGTAACCGGTCACCGAGCCGGTGTCGGCCTTGTGCGATTTCACGTCGCGCGGGTCGAGCCTGTCGGGGTCATAGATTCCGCCGGAAGAGTCGGACACCGCCACCACGCTCGCACCCAGGTCGTCGAGCAGCGCGGCGGCGACGGAGCCGGCGTTCCCGTACCCCTGGACAGCGACTGTCGCGCCCGCGAGGTCGCGGCCGAGCCAGTCGAACGCCTCGCGGGCCGACAGCGCCACGGAGCGGCCGGTCGCCTCGACGCGCCCCTCGCTGCCGCCGGAGTCGATCGCCTTCCCCGTGATAACGCCCGGCGCGGTGGTGTTCTCGAGGGTCTCGTAAGTGTCTTTGATCCAGTTCATCTCTCGCTGGCCGGTGTTGACGTCCGGCGCGGGGATGTCGCGGTCCTCGCCGATCAGCGGTCGGAGCTCGGTCGCGAACGCCCGGGTGAGACGCTCCAGCTCGGTCTTGGAGTAGTCGGCCGGATCGATCGCGATGCCGCCTTTCCCGCCGCCGTAGGGGATGTCGACGACGGCGCACTTGTACGCCATCCAGCCCGACAGCGCCTTCACCTCGTCGCGGGTGACGCCCGGGTGATAGCGGATCCCGCCTTTGTACGGGCCACGGTCACCGTTGAACTGCGAGCGGTACGCGCGGACCGTCTCCAAGGAACCGTCGTTGAGCTCGAACGTGAGGTTCGTCTCTAACACCCGTTCCGGGTTCTTCAGGCGCTCGATGACGCCCGGGTCGGCGTCGACGACCGTCGCGGCGTCGTCCACCTGCTCTCGCAGACTCTCGAACGGGTTCGCCTCGGAAGACATACGCTGACGTGCTGGTGGACGGGGGTTAACTGTGACGACCGGCACGGAAATTGTGCGTGTCGACACCGTCGCCGGCAGCGCGGACGGGCGACCCGAGCGGAGGCCGGAGCGACCCGCCGGCTCAGCGGTCGGCCTCGGGCGCCCGGTCGAGGATCCGCTCGGCCTGCGCGATTAGCGGCGCGTCGATCATCTCGCCGTCGACCTGGAAGACGGCTCGCCCCGCCCGCTCCGCCTCGTCGCGTGCGTCGAGAACGGCCTCGGCCCACTCGACGTCCGCCGGGTCGGGCGTGAACGCCTCGGTGATCGGTCCCACCTGCGCCGGGTGGATCGCGAGCTTCCCGTCGTAGCCGAGCCGCCGCGCGAACGCCGCGTCCTCGCGGAGCCCCGCCTCGTCGGAGAAGTCCGTGTACACCGTGTCGATCGCGTCGACGCCGGCCGCGCTCGCGGCGAGGACGACGTGTTCGCGGGCGTACAGCACCTCCGTCCCCTCGTCGGTCCGGGTCGCGCCCACGTCGGCGGCGAGGTCCTCGGCGCCGAAGGCGAGCGCGTCGGTCGCGTCCGCGGCTGCGATCGACTGCGCCGAGAGCACCCCCGCCGCGGTCTCGACGAGCGCGAAGGCGGCCAGGTCGCGACCGCGCTCGGCGCACAGCTCGGCGACGCGCTCGACCCGGTCGGCGGCCTCGACTTTCGGGAGCATCACCGCGTCGAGGCGGACGTCGTCGGTCTCGTCGTCGGTCCCGCCTCCCTCGTCCGTCCCCAACACGCCGTCGAGGTCGGCTGCGGGCGCCTCGGCCGTCAGCCGGACGCAGACCTCCGCGTCCGGGTCGAAGGCGGGGTCCGCGAGGACCTCGCCGACTGCCGCCCTCGCCGCATCTTTCCGACCGGGCGCGACGGCGTCTTCGAGGTCGAAACAGATCACGTCGGCGCCGGCGCCGGGCGCCTTCCGCATGAGGTCGGGGCTGTCGCCGGGCGAGAACAGCAGGCTTCGTCTGGCCATGTCGAGGCCTCCCCGCCATCCGACATAAATCGTGCGCGTCTGCGGTGGATCGTTTATAAATAAACGAGACGGGATGCGGTGGCGCGTGCCAGCGAGAGGGCGCCACCGGCGGCCACAGAGGGGAAGAAAAAGGGAGGCAG
>JBNJEE010000140.1:0-6569 GCA_051745525.1 Methanobacteriota archaeon
GGCCGCCGTACGCTCGCTGCGCTCCTCGTCACTCGCTTCGCTCGTTCCTGCGGTGCTTGCGTCGCCTACGGCGGCCTCGCGGCTGGGGCTTCGATTCCCGCCCCGCACAGCTCCGCACCTCACGCCTCCCCAGCCTCGCCGCTCGCTCGGGGCTCCCTTCGGTCGCCCACATCGCTCGCGGCGTCCCTCGCGCGGTGCTGCTCGGCCGCGGAGCGGCCTCGCAGGCACGCGCCACCGCGACTGCTGAAAACAGGCGATCGTCGCGGCTCAGCGGCCCGTATCGTACTTGTACGTCGCCGAGTCCGGGTCGATCCCGAAGTCCTCAGCAGACTCCTCCGGCTCGTCGTTGCCGGTCGGCTCGGCGTTCTTGAACGCCTTGCGGAGGCTGTTCGGCATCTCGAACGCGTCGACCGCGAGCTGAAGTCCAACGACCCCGCCGCCGAGAAACTCCCGCTTCTCGGTGAGGCGCGCTCCGAGCGCTGGCGGGAGATTGTCCGTGTCGACGCGCTCGAAGCCGAACTGCGAGAGGTACTCCAGCTGGTCGGTGAGCACGTACACCGTCTCGAACCCGTCCGCGGCCGCGGTGTCGACGAGGCGCTCGACGACGTGCGCCCCGACCCCGCGGTCGCGCCACTCGGGCAGGACGCCGATACCGGTGAGCTCGATCCGGTTCTCCTCGCCCTCGTCGCCGCGGTGGAGCCGGAGCCGGCCGAACCCGGCGCGGTCGCCGGACTCCTCGTCGACCGCGATCACGTAGTCCCGCGACCGGAAGGCGACGTCATCGAGCCCGAGCCGCTCGATCGCGTCCAACAACCACGCCTCGTCACGGTTTTTGGCGTCGCGGACGTACATAACGCGTTGTACGAGACCGGAGGTAAAAAGCGGTTCCCCGGCGGCCCCTCTCGGTTTCCCCGACCGCGCGGCCGGTCCGCTCGTCGCGCGGGCCTGAGACGGGCCGCTTTTGCCCGCCGGCCGCCGACCGGCCGCATATGGAATTCGCCGCGCTGGCGGAACGGGCGGAACGGGTAGCCGCGAACGCCGGCGACATCGGGACGACGCTCGCCGTCGCCGACCTGCTCGCGGACGCCGGTGCCGGCGCCGGTACCGAAGGCGACGCTGAGAGCGACCCCTCGACCGACGACCTCTCTGTCGTCGTCCGGTTCCTCCTCGGGCGCGTCTTCCCCGCCCACGACACCCGGACCCTCGACGTCGGCCCCGCGCTCTGCCGCGAGGCCATCGCCCGCGCCGCGGGCCCGAACGTCTCCGCCGCCGACGTCGAGGACCGCCTCGCGGAGCGGGGCGAAATCGGCGCCGTCGCGGCCGACTACGACTTCGGCGGCCAGCGGGGGCTCGCCGCGTTCGGCAGCGGCCGCGACGCGCTCACGGTGGCCGCGCTCGACGCGGAACTGCGCGGCCTCGCGGCCGCGAGCGGCGACGGAAGCGAGTCGCGAAAGCGGGACGCGCTGTTCGGGCTGTTCACCCGGTGTTCGCCCAGCGAGGCGGCGTTCCTCTCGCGGCTCGTCCTCGGCGAGATGCGGCTCGGCGTCGGCGAGGGAACGGTTCGGGACGCGATCGCCGAGGCATTCCTCGCGCCGAACGAGACGCCCGAATCAGCCGACGCGGATGCGACCGATGATCCCCGACTCGTTGCCCCCGACGAGGCGGTCGCGGCCGTCGAGCGCGCGCTTCAGGTGACGAACGACTACGGCCGGGTCGCGGTCCGCGCCCGCAACGAGGGCATTGAGGGGCTTCGCGAGGAGTCGCTTCGGGTGGGCCGACCGGTCCAGGCGATGCTGGCGCAGGCGGGCACCGCGACCGACGCGGTCGACGCGTTCGGCGAGGTCGCCGTCGAGACGAAGTTCGACGGCGCCCGCGTCCAGGTCCACTACGCGCCGGAGGCGAGCGCAACAGACGCCGGCGCTAGGCTTGACGGGGACGATACGGACGGCGAGGGACTTGGCCCGCGGCTCTACTCGCGGAACATGGACGACGTGACCGCGGCGCTCCCGGAGATAGTCGAGTACGTCGCCGAGCGCGTCGACGACCCGGTCATCTTCGACGGCGAGGTCGTCGCGGTCGACGACGGCGGCGACCCCCTCCCGTTCCAGGAGGTGCTGCGGCGGTTCCGCCGCAAACACGACGTCGAGCGCATGCGCGAGACCGTCTCGCTGCGGCTCCACGCCTTCGACTGCCTCCACGCCGACAGCGACGACCTGCTCGACGAGCCCCTCCGCGACCGCCACGACCGACTCCGGGCGGTCCTCCCGGACGCGACCGCGGACCTCACGCTCGCGACCGACACGGAAACGATCGCGGCCGCGGAGCTGGACGCCCTCGATGCGGGCCACGAGGGCGTCATGCTGAAGAACCCCGAGGCGGCGTACACGCCCGGCGACCGCGGTCGCGACTGGCTGAAGCGCAAGCCGGACGTGGAGACGATCGACGCCGTCGTCGTCGGCGCCGAGTGGGGCGAGGGGCGCCGCGCGGAGCTGTTCGGCACGTTCCTGCTCGCGGTTCACGACGAGGACCGCGCGGGCGGCGCGGCCGACCGCGAGGTCCCCGACTGGGACGCCTCCGACCGCGACGGCGATGCCCTCGCGTCCGCGGGCTACGCCACGGTCGGCAAGGTCGCCACGGGGATCACCGACGAGGCGCTCGTAGACCTCACGGCGCGGCTGGAGCCGCACGTCGTCGACGAGACGGGGACGACGGTCGCGTTCGACCCCGAGTTGGTGGTCGAGGTCGGCTACGAGGAGATCCAGACCTCGTCGACGTACTCGGCCGGCTACGCCCTCCGGTTCCCCCGGTTCGTCGGCGTCCGCGAGGACAAGGACGTCGGCGACGCCGACTCGCTCGCCCGGGTCCGCCGGCTCGCCGGCGACGACTGATCCGGCACGCGAAGCCCCTTCACGGTCCGGCTCCTAGGTGATCGCATGCCAGGTCCGCTCGGCGACGCCACGCGGCGCGACCTCACCGACGCGGCCGCGGAGCGGCTCGCGGCGGCGGGGTTCGCGGTCGACCGCCCGGAGACGGGCGCCGAGCCGCCGGCGGTCGCGACGCGTGGCGACGACCGGGTCGCGGTGGAGCCGCTCGCCGCGGACGACGCCACGCCCACCGTGATCCTCTCGCGGCTCGGCCACGCGCTCGCCCGCGACCGCCGCGTCCTGTTCGTCGCCCGCGGCGCCGACACCGCGGCCGCCGTGCGCGACCTCCTCGCCGACCCGCCGCTGCTCGCCGCCCGGCGCGACGATCGGCGAACCTTCCACCTCGGCCCGGACCGGATCCCGGTCTCGGGCGGCGGCTACGCCTGCGTCCGCGCCGACGGCCTTGACGAGCCGACGTTCGCGTGGCGCGAGACAGACACCCCCGTCGGCCCGGTGACGGCTCGCTCGGACGTCGACGCCGCCGCGGTCGACGACGAGGGGCGACCGGTCGTCCCCCGACTCGTCTGTGAGGTCGACGGGGCGCCCGTCGCGGTCCTCGCCGGCGCCGATAGCCTCCGGACCCCGCCGGACGCGGTGTTCCCGTTCGCGTACCGTCGCGATCCGACGGACAAGCGGTTCCGCGTCCGCCGGGGGGACGACGGGGCGGTCGTCGAGACCATCGGCGGGTTCGGCGCGATGCGCGAGGCGGGGTACGTCCCGATTCCGATGCCCTTGGTTCCGGAACACGCGCTGGGGCGGTCGATCGACGACGACTCGCTCGCTGCGGCGTGGGACCTCTCTGTGATCGACGACGCGGACGCCGAGTCGACCGGCGGCGCCGATCGCGACCGCGACCGATAGCCACCCTCAAGGCGCCCGCGGCCGCAGCCGGTGACATGACGGTCCGCTACGAAGAGTTCTCGGTGGAGTGGCTCGGTTACGCGACGGCGCGGCTGGAGACGGACGCGGGGCCGGTCGTCTACACCGATCCCGGCCGGTACGGCGTCCTCGACGACTACTGGGCGCGCGACGGCGACCTCGTCGTCGTCACCCACGACCACCACTACGACAGCGACGGGATCCGGTCGGTCGCGAGCGACGACGCGACGCTCGTGATCTACGAGGCGGTCGACCCGGCCGGCATCGACCGCGACGTGGAGCCGATCGACGCGCTCGCGGCCGACTACGAGGTGGTCCGCGTCGGCGAGGAGGACCGCGTCGACGTCGACACGCCCGCCGGTGAGGTGCGGGTGTGGTCCGTCCCCGCCCACAACGACCCCGAAGGGCCGAACGCGGACGCCGACGGCTCGGTCGCGCACCCGCCCGGGTTCGGCTGCGGCTACCTGCTCTCGCTCGGCGGACGCACCGTCTTCTGGCCCGGCGACTCCGACGCGCTCGACGGGTTCGCGGAGCTCGACGTCTCCGTCTTCCTCGCGAACATCGGCGGGGGCGGCATCGTCGCCGACCGGCGCGAGGCCGCCGACCTGGCTGAGGCGATGGACCCCGACCTCGTCGTGCCGATCCACTACGACACTTTCGAGGCGCTGGCGGCCGACGGCGAGGCGTTCGCCGGCGACGTGGCGAGCCGGTCGATCCCTGTCGCGATCGACGCTCGTTCGGCGAATCAGTAATCCGGCGAGCAGGCGAATGACTCGGCTCGGGAGACGGACCGCTCTCGAGGCCGGAGGCCTTTTTACCTCGCCGTGTCCTTCCCCGGTCGCATGACCACCGAGTCCGCGCTCGCCGACGGGGTCCGAGAGGCGCTTTCGGTCGACGCCGAGGCGTTCGCCGAGCGCGCGGCCGAGGAGGCCGAGATCGTCAAACAGGAGCTTCGCGACGGCTCCTTCGACAACCACCAGTCGATCGTCGGCTTCGAGTACGAGTTCTACGCGGTCGGCGACGGGCGGTGGAGCGAGGAGTCGCGGGCGGGCGAGTACGCGCTGATGCGTGTGCCGCGCCGCCTGCTGGAGCTGATGGGCTTCGAGAAGGAGCTCGGGCTCCACAACGCCGAGATGTCGACGAGCCCGCAGCCGCTCTCCGACCACGGGCTCCGCGCCCAGCTCGCCGAGGTCCGCGCGCGACTGGAGGCCGCGGAGAACACCGCCGGCGTGGAGGGGATGCGCCTCGTCTCTGACGGGCTCTGGACCATCCCGCCGGCGGGCGAGACCGCCTGCGAGTACCTCACCGACAGCGTCGAGGTCGACGGCGTGGTCGTCGCGGTCAACATGAGCGACGCGGTCCGGTACCACGCGATGGCGAACACGGACCCCGGCGAGGCGGACCGTGACGGAACGGGGGACGCGCCGTTGACGGGCGGCCGGGTCGAACTCTCCGCGCCGGGCGTGTCGCTGGCGGCGGACACGGTGATGCCCGAGAGCCTCATCACGTCCATACAGCCGCACTATCAGGTGGCACACGCCGAGACGCTGCCGCGGCACTTCCGGTACGCGCTCCGGATCGCCGGGCCGCTCTTGGCGCTCGGCGTCAACTCCCCGTTCTTCCCGCCGGACCTCTACGACGACGGCTGGGACGGCAAGCGGGTCCTCGCCGAGGGGGCGACCGAGAACCGAGTACACGTGTTCGAGTCCGTCCTCAACGCGCGGACCGACGCGGACAAGGTCCGTTTCCCGCGCGAGTTCCACGACGTCGAGACCGCCGTCGACCGCATCGCGGCCGACGAGACGCTGATCCCCATGCCGGACCCGGGCGGCAGCGACCGCTTCGACGACGCGTTCGCGACGTTCCGAACGAAACACGGCAGCTACTGGCGGTGGGTCCGCCCGGTCTTCGAGGGGTCGAGCCGCTCGGCCGCCAACGCCCGGATCGAGTTCCGCCCGATCCCCGGACAGCCCACGGTCCGCGACTCCATCGCGTTCCAGGGGGCGTTCGCGGGGCTGATGCAGGCGCTCGCCCAGCGCGAACACCCCGTCATCGGGCTCGACTGGGAGACCGCCCGCGACAACTTCTACGCCGCCGTCGCGGACGGGCTGGACGCCGAAATGACGTGGATCGGCCCCGACGGCCAGCGCACGACCGACACCGACGCGCTGTACGGCGACCTCCTCGACCACGCGGAGGCGGGGCTCCGGACCGCCGGCTGCGCCGACGACGAGGCCGCCGAGTGGATCGCGCCGCTCCGCTGGCGCGTCGCGAACCGCACGACGCCGGCGAGCTGGAAGCGCGACCGCGTCCGCGCCCGGCTCGACGACGGCGACGACTTCGAGACGGCCGTCGTCGACACCCAGCGCGAGTACATCCGCCAGCAGGCGGACACCCTCATCGACGGCGGCTTCTCTGCGTGGACGGACGACTCCTGACCGGGCGACCGTCCCCCGCGACCACGACACAGTACAGTTATCGGCCCGCCGCGTCACTCGCCCGTATGGACGAGCTGATCGCCGCGGCGCGCGACGCCTTAGAAGCGGCCCACGTCCCGTACTCCGAGTACCGCGTCGGCGCCGCGCTCCGGACCGCCGACGGCACCGTCTACACCGGCTGTAACATCGAGAACGCGAACTACTCCAACAGCCTCCACGCCGAGGAGGTCGCGCTCGCGGAGGCGGTGAAGGCGGGCCACCGCGAGTTCGACCGCATCGCGGTCTCCTCCTGCGTCCGCGACGGGGTCACCCCCTGCGGGATGTGCCG
>JBNJEE010000141.1:0-6463 GCA_051745525.1 Methanobacteriota archaeon
CGCAGCGCACCGGAGGCCTCCCGTTTCACTTGGGGGGTGACCTCCCCGACCGGGACGATGTCCACGAGCATGGAACCGCTTTTGACCGCCGCGGTCATAAAGGCCGCGCCGTGGTCCCATCCCCACCGTCGGAACGGGCGCTGGTCGCCGCGCTCGACCCGTACGAGCGACCGATCGAGGTCGGCGTCGGGCGGCGCCCGGACGTCGCCCGCGCGCTCGCCGACCGCGGCCACGAGGTCGTCGCGTTCGACGTCGAGGTGAGCGAGGACGCGCGCGACGCCGCGGCTGCGGCCCGGACGTCGGGCGCGGGGTCGCTCCGCGTCGTCGCCGCGGACGTGACGGCGCTGGCGACGGCCGACGACGATCGCTCGATACGGGACGCGCTCGGTCTCGACGCGAGCGGCGAGACCGGGGGGGACGCCTCGAAGACATCCGTCGGCGTCGACGCCGTGTACGCGCGGAACCTCCCCGCCGAGCTCCAGCGGCCGACCGTCGCGCTCGCGGAGCGGCTTGACGCCGACTGCTTGTTCACCACGCTCGGGTTCGAGGAGCCGGTCGTCGGCGTCCGCCGGCGGTCGAGGGAGTCGGGGACCGTCGTGTACGTCGCCCGGTGACGGGCCGCCTCGGCAGTTGCCCCCGCGACGACCCTCGAACCGGCGACGTCGGCCGCGAACCCGAACGTTCATTCCGCCGCCAACCGGGATAGCGGTATGCAGGTCGACGCAGTGGTCCTCGACATCGACGGGGTGTTGGTCGACGTGGCGGACTCCTACCGTCGGGCGATCCTCGAATCGGTCGACCGGGTCTGCGGCAAGCCGATCGACCGCGACGCGGTCCAGGCGTTCAAAGACGCCGGCGGCTTCAACAACGACTGGGAGCTGACGGACGCGGCCGCGCTGTTCGTGTTGGCCCGCCGCGAGGGGCTCCGGATGGACGTCGAGGAGTTCACCGATCGCGTCCGCGAACTCGGCGGCGGGCTCGACGCCGCCAAGGAGATCGTCGGCAATCTCCCGCGGGTCGCACAGGCCCGCGTCCGCGACCAGTGGGACAGAGACGCGCTCCGCGAGACATTCCAGGCGCTGTACCTCGGCGCGGAGCTGTACCGCGAGCTGGAGGGCGGCGAGCCGCCGATCGAGGCGGACGGGTACATCCACGACGAGCCGACGCTCCTTGACGCCGACACCATCGCCGACCTCACCGCGCGGTTCGACGTGGGCATCCTCACCGGCCGACCGGCCGCGGAGGCCGACATCGCCTTGGAGCGCGTCGGCCTCGACGTACACGAGGACCACCGGTTCACGATGGACGACTGGGAGGAGGGGAAGCCGCACCCGCGGGCGCTCGTCGAACTCGCCGAGCGGTTCGACGCCGAGCGCGTCGCGTTCGCGGGCGACACCCTTGACGACGTGCGGACCGCCCGCAACGCGGACGAGACCGACGAGATGCGCGTCTACTACGGTATCGGCGTCCTCACGGGCGGCCTCACCGGCGATGCGGGCCGAGAGAAGTTCGCCGAGAACGGGGCCGACGCCGTGATCGACGACGTGAACGAACTGGTGGCGCTGTTGGAGTAGCCGGCGGCGGTTTTCAGCCGTAGCTTTCGGGGAATCCCAGGAGAAAAATGGGCCCTGCCGGATTCGAACCGGCGATCAACTCGTTATGAGCGAGTCGCTTTAACCGGACTAAGCTAAGGGCCCGTACTCGTCGATACGTCCGAGGCGTTTTTTAGCGTACCGACTCGCGATGGAGCAGCTGAAAGCAGAAGGCGCCGAAGCCAGGACTCGAACCTGGGACCGCCTCGTTAACAGCGAGGCGCTCTACCAACTGAGCTACTTCGGCTCACTTCCGGGTACTCGCGTCGTTTTGATATGGCTTTCGTTTCCGCCTGACGGGACGGGATCCGGGGGACGCGAGGGATGCGAAACGATACCGCGACAGTCGTCGCCCCGGAACCGATCCGACCGACACGTTTTCGGCCGGACCGCGAGACCGTTCGGTATGGACGAGTTGGAGGCGGTGCTGTCGGGAGTCCGCGAGCGCGCCCTCCCGGAGCCGGCGGAGCGCGAGCGGCTTCGCGAGGCGGCCGCGACGCTGACTGAGCGGGCCCGGGAGGCCATCGCCGACCTCCCCGTCGAGGCCGACGTGGTCCAAGTCGGGTCGACCGCGCGCGGGACGTGGGTCGCTGGCGACCGCGACATCGATCTCTTCGTCCGGTTCGACGCGGCCCTCGACCGCGCCGAACTGGAGGAGTACGGGCTCGCGGTCGGCCACGCGGTCCTCCCGGACGGCCACGAGGAGTACGCCGAACACCCGTACGTGAAGGGGAGCTACGAGGGGTTCGACGTCGACTTGGTCCCTTGTCACGACGTGGAGGCGGCGGCCGAGCTGGTCTCCGCTGTCGACCGCACCCCGTTCCACGACGCGTACCTCTCCGCGCGGCTCGACGACGACCTCGCGGCGGACGTGGTGGTCGCGAAGGCGTTCCTGAAGGGGATCGGCGCGTACGGGAGCGACCTCCGTACCGAGGGATTCTCAGGGTACCTCACGGAGCTGCTCGTGTTGGAGCTGGGCGGGTTCGTCCCGCTCGTCGAGTCGGCGCGGAGCTGGCACCCGCCGGTGGAGTTCGACCCGGAGGGACACGCCGAACGCACGTTCGAGGACCCCCTCGTCGTCGTCGACCCCACTGACCCGACGCGGAACGTCGCGGCGGTGCTGTCGGCGGCGAACCTCGCGCGGCTCCAGCACTACGCGCGGGCGCTGCTCGCGGCCCCGAGCGAGGCGTTCTTCGAGCCGGAGGAGCCGGAGCCGCTCGACTCGAAGGCGGTGCGCGACCACCTCGACCGGCGGGGGACGACCCCGATCGCGGTCGTCTTCGACGCGCCCGACGTGGTCGACGACCAGCTGTGGCCGCAGCTCCGCCGCTCGCTGGATGGGATCGTCGGCGGGCTGAACGAACGCGGCTTCGACGTCCTCCGCGCGCGAGCGATGACGGACGCCGCGGGAGCGGCGGGAACCGCCGGGACGAGCGACGCCCGTGAGGGGACCGATGCGAAGACCGAGCGCGATGGGGGAGAAGAGGCGGCGCGGGCCGCGCTGTACGCGGAACTGGAGGTGACGGAGCGGCCCGCCGTCGAGCGCCACGAGGGGCCGCCGGTCGCGGTCCGGAAGCACGCGGCGAGCTTTTACGAGTCGTACGTCGACGACGTCGACCCGGACACCTACGGACCCTTCATCGACGGGGACCGATACGTCGTCGAGCGGGAGCGGGAATTCGTCACCGTCCGGGAGTACTTAGAGAGCGAGGCCGCAAGCGACGTCGCGCTCGGCGCGCAGGTGGAGCCAGCGTTCGCAGAGCGCGACGTACTGGTCGGCGAGGCGGTGGCGACGCTCGCGCCCGCGTTCGGGCGGCCGCTCCGGGAGTTCTACGAGCCGCGACCGTGAGGTCGCCGGCAGGAGGTGACTCGCCTCACGGGGCCGAGCAGGGACGCCGGCGAGCGACCGAGCGTCAGCGAGCGGCGCCGTCGAGGAGCCGGTAGACGAGGGCGGCGACAGCGGAGACGATCAGCGCGACCGCCGAGAGGAGGCCCGCGACGCGGGGGAACGAGAGCCAGAACGCGGCGTAGAAGGCGAACGCGAACGCGAACAGGCCGACGACCAGCAGCCCCCGAGAGGGGTTCTGCGCGGCGGCGACGAACGCGCGCTGGGGGATCGAGAGGTCGCCGAACTCGGGGACGTCCTCGGGGTCGACGTCGTCGGAAAGGGAGGCCGAGTCGGCCGGATCGGTCGACTCGCCGTCGACGGAGCGGTCGGTGTCGGTCACGCTCTCCGATACGGGCCGAAGGATCCTGTACCTATCGCTTGCCGAGCCGGTAGCCGTCAGGTGGGGCGGAATCGCCGGTCAGCCGAAGACCGCAACGACGAGGAACGAGCCGAGGAGAAACGCGGCCAGCGCGGCCGCGAGGTTCGACGCGGCGACCGTCGCGGCGGCGCGGGCGCCGGTCTCGCTCGCCGCGCGGACCGTCCCGACCGCGAACGACGAGAACGTCGTGAACGCGCCGCAGAAGCCGATACCGAGGAGCAGCGCCGCCGTCGGCCCGATCGGCGCGGCGGAGACGGCGCCGAGGGCGAAGCTCCCGAGCGCGTTGACGAGGAGGACCGACCGGCGCCCCTCGACGCGGAGCCCGACCGCGTGCCGGGAGACGGCGCCGAGCGCGCCGCCGAGGCCGACGAGCACCGTCGCGAGGAGCGGTGCGGCGGTCATCGCCGGCGCCACCCTCCGGTTGCGAGTCCGAGCGCGGCCGCGGCGAACCCGGTCGCGTAGCTGACAGCGACGTACAAAACGCCGGCGCGCGTGCCGAGCGCGACCGCGTCGGCGACGAACGTGCTGTACGTCGTGAACGACGAGAGCGTGCCAGTGCCGACGAACAGGCGGAACCGGTCGCTAGACGTACGCGTCAACAGGAGCCCGAGCGCAAACGATCCGACGACGTTCGCGATAAGCGTTCCCGTACCGGCCGGGGCGTCACCGAGGACCGCGGGACCGGTTCCGGCGGCAGCGGCCGCGGCAAGGGCCGCGGCGACACCGACGTCGACCGCGTGTCTGGCGACCGCACCGAAGAATCCCCCGGCCGCGACGAGCAGGAACCCGTACGGCGTCCGTTCCATGGGCGTCAGTGAGGCCGGGGTGGCTTGTGCGTTCTGAACCGCGTCACCGCGGCTCGGCGTCCGCCAGCAGACTCGCGCGCGGACTCTCCCCCTCGTGCGGCGTCCGACGCTCGCGGATCCGGACCGTGTGGGCCGTCTCGGTGGCGTCGTCGACGACGAGCGCCTCGCCGACGCCCTCGGGGAGCCGCGAGGCGAGGTCGCCCGCGAGGTACGTCGCCTCCGCCTCCGCCAATCGGTCGACATCGCGCTCGGCCGTGAGCCGGTGAGAGACGAGGAGGTCGGACTGTGAGACGGCGAGGCTCGGCAGCGCGGCCGGCCGCTGGGTCGCACAGACCAGCGAGACGCCGGGCGCGCGGCCGCGAGTGAGGAGCGTCCGGAGCGCCGGGTCCGCGACCCCGTCGAAGAAGGCGTGCGCCTCGTCGACGAGCAGCCACGGGAGCCGCGGGAGGCTCTCGTCGATCCGCGCGTCGTAGAGCCCGCGGGCGACCGCGCGAACGACGGCCGCCGCGGCGGCGTCGGGGACGCCGGCGAGGTCGATAACCGCGGGGGCGCCGTCGGCCGCGAGCGACGCTACCGGCGGCGCGTCGGCGTCGAAGACGCCCCACGATTCCGCCAGCCGGAGGTGGTTCGCGGCGGCGCGCCGCGTCTCCGCTGGGGCGTCGGCCGCGTCGACCGCCTCGCGGAGCGTCGGGAGCGACGGGGAGGGGACCGCACTTTTCGCGGGGTCGGCGGCGTAGACCTCGTTTCCTTTCTCGGCGTCGACCGCGTCCGCGACACCCCGCCAGACGAGGCTCCCCGGTCCGCCGGCCGGGTCGAGCCCGAGCAGATTCGGCCACGCGGACGGCGGTATCGATGCGGGGCGGATCGCGGGGTCGACCACGCGGCCGCCGACCGCGTCGAGGGCGCCGAAGACGCCCATGGGGTCGACGACGATCGGGACGACGCCGGCGGCGGCGGCGAGTTCCTCCGCGAGGACGCCGAGCGTGTACGACTTGCCGGTCCCGCGCTTCCCGAAGACGACGCCCGCATGCGGGCGGTCAAGGTCGACACCGACCGCCGCGCCGGCGCTCCCGTCGCGAGCGAGGAACGAGCCGATCCGGGCGGTGTGCGGCGGACGGTCGCCGTCGCTCACGTCGTTGCGGTCGGAATCCGTTCCGTCGCGATCTGGATCCGTTCCGTCGCGGCCGAGTACGTACACGCGACCGGATAGCCTCGGTATCGGATAAAAACGGTCGGGAGGTCCGGCCGGTCTCGTCGGCGGCGAGTGCGTCTCGCGGGCGCCCGTTTCGGCGCCGGTCGGTCCGTCCGACGTTTTATAAGCGATGCCGCGGCCAGCGGGCCGTATGTCCGATCGAACACACGACTCGCGCACCGCGAACCGCCGGACGTTCAGCACCGACACCCGCGCTATCGAGGGGCTCCCGGTCCGGCTCGTCATCGCGCTCGTCGTCGGCGTCGCAAGCCTTAGCGTGATGATGGGGATGATCGGCGACATCGACGGGCTGGCCGCGACCGAACTCGACGCGCAGCCGCAGCCGGAGGTGACAACCGCCGGCGACCAGTCGATCGACGTCGCGGTCGTCGACCCCGACGGCTCCCGCGTCGCGGACGCGACGGTCATCGTCCGCGGCGGCTCCGCGCAGCTCGACGGCGTCGTCACCGCGAAGACGGACGGCGAGGGGGTCGCGACCGTCGACGTCGACCCCGAACTCGGGGCGAACCAGGCCGACGGGACGCTCACGATCGACATCAAGCCGCCGGCCGAGGGCGACTACGTCGACGAGCGGGGGAACACCGA
>JBNJEE010000024.1:0-20526 GCA_051745525.1 Methanobacteriota archaeon
TGACGTACCTCACCGGCCGCATCGAGCGGTACGGCGGCCACGTCGTCCAGGCGGAAGACGAGCTGTCGGCGATCAACATGGCGCTGGGCGCGGCCCGCGCCGGCGCCCGCGCGATGACCGCGACCTCGGGCCCCGGGATCGACCTGATGACCGAGACGTTCGGACTCATCGCCACCTCGGAGACGCCGCTCGTCATCTGTAACGTGATGCGTTCGGGCCCCTCGACGGGGATGCCGACGAAACAGGAGCAGGGCGACTTGAACCAGATGCTGTACGGTGGCCACGGCGAGGTGCCGCGGTTCGTCCTCGCGCCGACGACCATCGACGAGTGCTTCTGGAAGACGGTCGAGGCGTTCAACCTCGCCGAGAAGTACCAGCTCCCCGTCTACCTCACCGCGGACCTCTCGTTGGCGGTCACCGAGCAGACGTTCTCCCCGGAGACCTTCGACATGGACGAGGTCGAGGTCGACCGCGGCAAGGTCGTCGACGAGACGACGATCGACGACCACATGAGCGAGTCCGGCGGCTTCCAGCCCCACGAGATCACCGACGACGGTGTCTCGCCTCGGGCGTTCCCCGGCACGGCCGACGGCGCGCACATGTCCACCGGCCTCGAACACGACGAGCAGGGCCGACGGACGGAGGACACGGAGATGCGCGTCGAGCAGGTCGACAAGCGCAACCGGAAGGTGGAGACGGCCCGCGAGCGCGAGGACTGGACCCCGCGCGAGTTCGGCGACGAAGACGCCGACGACCTTGTGATCACGTGGGGGTCGAACGAGGGCGCGCTCACCGAGGCGGTCGAGATCCTCGACGAGGAGGGACTGGACGTCAGGGTCCTCTCGGTCCCGTACGTCTTCCCGCGGCCGGACCTCT
This sequence comes from Methanobacteriota archaeon, assembly GCA_051745525.1. Lineage (GTDB taxonomy): Archaea > Halobacteriota > Halobacteria > Halobacteriales > Haloferacaceae > Halorubrum. The sequence goes on from JBNJEE010000024.1 coordinate 877, forward strand.
CTGCGGACGTTGAGGCTGCCGAGACGACCATCGTCGTCGAGTGTAACGAGCGGGGACAGTTCGCGAACCTCGTCGAACACGACGTGCTCGAACGAGTCGACCGCGTGAACAAGTACAACGGCGTGCGATACAAGGCCGACGAACTCGCAGCGGAGATCAAGTCGACCCTCGAAGCGGGGGTGGAGGCGTAACCAATGAGCTCAGAGATCCGATTCACCGACTTCAAGTCCGACAAGCAGCCGACGTGGTGCCCGGGGTGCGGCGACTTCGGCACGATGAACGGCATGATGAAGGCACTCGCGGAGACGGGCAACGACCCCGACAACACCTTCGTCGTCGCCGGTATCGGCTGTTCCGGTAAGATTGGCACGTACATGCACAGCTACGCGCTCCACGGCATTCACGGGCGCGCGCTCCCCGTCGGTACCGGCGTCAAGATGGCCCGACCCGACATCGAAGTGATGGTCGCCGGCGGCGACGGCGACGGCTACTCTATCGGCGCGGGCCACTTCGTCCACGCGGTCCGACGTAACGTCGACATGACGTACGTCGTGATGGACAACCGCATCTACGGGCTGACAAAGGGGCAGGCCTCCCCGACCTCCCGGGAGGACTTCGAGACCTCGACGAGCCCCGACGGGCCGAAACAGCCCCCGGTGAACCCGCACGCGCTGGCGCTCGCCTCGGGTGCGACGTTCATCGCGCAGTCGTTCTCCTCGGACGCGCTCCGCCACCAAGAGATCATCCAGGAAGCCATCGAGCACGACGGGTTCGGCTTCGTGAACGTCTACTCTCCCTGTGTCACCTTCAACGACGTCGACACGTACGACTACTTCCGCGACTCGCTCGTCGACCTGAAGGAGGCGGACCACGACCCGACCGACCGCGAGGCGGCGAAAGACGTCATCCTCGACAACGAGAAGGAACACCAGGGCGTCATTTACAAGGACGAGTCGTCGGTGCCGTACCACGAGCAGCACGGCGTCGACGAGGACATGTCAGTCATCCCGGACGGCGCCCCCGAGGGCGCGACCGACCTCGTCCGCGAGTTCTACTGAGACCGCCGGACGAGGCGGGTGGAATTCCGACCTCTCGTAACGGCCAAAACCGGCCGAACGAGGGCGTTCGCACGGGTTTTTTCGTCGGGTTTCAGCAAGCCTAATTAGGTGGGTCCGCAACTTGCGTGTATGGTTGATCGCTACGACGTCGCTATCGCCGGGGCGGGTCCGGCGGGCGCGCAGTGCGCTCGCGACCTGGCGACGCGCGACTACGACGTCGTCGTCTTGGAGACGGAGTCGGAAGACGAGTTCCCGCGACAGAGCAACAAGTCGACGGCCGGCACGTTCCCGTCGATGATGTCCTCGTTCGGGATCCCCGACGACGTGGTGATGTCGTACACCGACGACGTGGTGTTGGAGTCGCCCAACGAGTACTACGAGAGCTACCAGCCGGGAGCGGTACTGGAGTTCGCCGATTTTAAGCGGTACCTCGTGGAGGACGGCCGCGAGAACGGCGCCGAGTACCGCTTCGACGCGCGAGTCTCGCGGCCGGTTCTCGACGACGACGGCGTCATCGAGGGCGTGCGGTACAACGGGGACGAGGAGGTGTACGCGGACGTCGTGATCGACGCCACCGGGCCAGCCGCGCCGCTCGCGAGCGCGCTCGACGTCGTCGACCTCGAACGCGAGAACCAGGCGATCGGCATCGAGTACGAGATGAAGGGCGTCGAGATGAATCACCCGCAGTACGCGGACCTCCGGCGCGCGATGATGCTCCGACTCGACCACAACATCGCGCCCGGCGGCTACTCGTGGATCTTCGCCACCGGCGAGGACACCGCGAAGGTCGGCATCTGTTACATCCAGAACGACCGGCACCGCGAGTTCGCCGAGGCGGGCAAGACCGTCGACGGCTACCTCGACGACTGGATCGACCGCGACCCCCGGTTCGCCGACGCCGAACAGATAGACGAGACGGTCCACCGCGGCTCCGCGCACATCCAGCGCCCGGGGCAGATGCACACGGACAGTTTCATCGCCATCGGCGACACCGTGCCGAGCATCGACCCGCTGTGGGGTGAGGGAATCCATAAGGGGATGAAGTCCGCCCGCGCCGCCGCCGCGACCGTCGACCGCTGTCTCACAGACTCGAAGCGACGCACCGACGCGGAGAGCCTCGCGGTGTACGAGACGCTGTGGCACCGCGACGTGGCGCCGCGCGCGGAGTCGCGGCTGGCGCTCACCGAACTGCTGTATCTCGCGCCCAACGAGCGGTACGACCGGCTGATGCGCGACCTCCAAGAGACCGACGACGACATCCTAGCGAAGGCGAACCGCGGCGAGAAGGCGGGGATGGCGCGGTTGCTTCACCTCGACGACCTCCCGCTGCTCGCAAAGTACGCCCGCGAGCGGTTCGATATCTGAGACGGCAAGAGGACCCGACGACCGTCGCACCGCTCGCACACCGAAGCGGGTTAAGCAGAAATGAAACCCGGAGAGCGCCGCGCGGGGTCGCCTATCGCTCGTCGAGGGGCACGAACGCGGCGTCCTCGGGCCCGGTGTACCGGGCGCGGGGGCGGATGAGCCGGTTGTCTTCCTGGTACTCGGCGACGTGGGCGATCCAGCCGCCGACGCGGCTCATCGCGAAGATGGGCGTGTACATGTCGACGGGGATGCCGAGCGAGTCGTAGACGGAGCCGGAGTAGAAGTCGACGTTCGGGGCGATCCCCTTTTCAACGAGTCCCTGGTCGGTGAGGTACTCCTCGATGGCGGTGGTGTAGTCGAGCCACTTCGTGTCGCCGGACGACTCCGCGAGGTCGCGGAGCTTCTCCTCTAAGATGTTCGCGCGAGGGTCTTTGACCTTGTAGACGCGGTGGCCGAACCCGGGGATCCGCCGCCCCTCGTCGCGAGCGTCTTTCACCCACCGGACCGGGTCTTTCGAGGAGGCGTCGACCTCGTGGAGCACCTCCATCACGTCCTGGTTGGCGCCGCCGTGGAGGGGCCCGGAGAGCGCGCCGATACCGCCCGTGACGCCGGAATAGACGTCGGCCATCGTCGAGCCGATCACCATCGCGGTGAACGTGGAGGCGTTGAGCCCGTGGTCGGCGTGGAGCGTCAGCGCCATGTCGAACGTCTCCTCGCTCACGGCGTCCGGCTCGGTCCCGGTGAGCATGTAAAGGAAGTTCCCGGCGTGCGAGAGGTCCGGATCGGGGGCGACCGGCTCCTCGCCCTGGCGGACGCGCTCGAACGCGGCGAGGACCGTCGGGATCTTCGCCGTGATCCGCCGACCCTGGCGGAGAGTGGCCTCGTCGTCGCTCTCCTCGTCGGGGTCGTACGCGGACAGCATCGACGTCGCGGTCCGGAGCGCGGCCATCGGTCGCTCGCCGGCGTCGGCGAGCGCGCGGACCGTCTCGATGACGTCGTCGTTCACCTCGCGCTCCGCCGCGAGGTCGGCGGCGAACGAGTCAAGCTCCGCGGCGGTGGGGAGCGAGCCGTGCCACAGCAGATACAGCACCTCCTCGTAGCTCGCACCGCGCGCGAGATCCTCGATGTCGTACCCGCGATACACGAGCTTCCCGACCTCGCCATCGACGTAGCTCAGATCCGACTCCGCGACGAGGACACCCTCGAGCCCGCGTTTTAACTCATCGGCCATACCACGTCGTTCCGACCAGCGGCAAAAAAGCGTTATCTTTCAGGAGGAATACGGTACGTCGATCGTGGTACGTCACCGCGTCGTACGACGACGTGACAGGGTTCGGAAACGTCTGCGCCCGGCCGCGAGCGGGCCGGACGACCGCCGTCTCGGTGCGCCGCCGCCGGACGACCCCGGCTCAGCGCGCCGGGACGACCGTCACCGTCCGGTTCCGGTCGATCGCGTCCTCCAGTTCCTCGGCGATGGCGGAGCCGCGGGAGACCTGGACCTCGCCGCCGCGGCCGACGGTGGCGGTGAAGAGGTACTCGCCGTCGGCGCGCACCTCGACCGTCTCGCCGACGCCGTCGTCGACGTCGATGACGACGTGCCGGGAGGTTATCTCCGGCGCGACCACCGTGCCGCGCTCGGCGCCGACTTGTCCGTCGCCGCGGCCGTTCTCGGCGGCGCCGCCCGAGGAGCCCGGCCCCGACGCGCCCGGTCTCTCATCGTGCGTCCGGACGTCGATGTCGATCCCGAGCCGGTTCTCGATGTCGGCGATGCGGCCGCCGCCCTTCCCGATCACTGTGCCGATGTCGCCCTCGGTGACGTAGACGACCGCCTCGTCGTCGCCGTTGAGCTCAACCTCGACGTGCCCGTGCGCGACCGAGCGGATCTCGCGTTCGATCTCCTTTTTGGCGATGCGACCGACACCGCTCTCGCGCTCCGCTTCGCCGCCGTTCTCGTCGAGCGGCACCGTGACGACCTGCCGGTTGAACGTGTAGATCTCGTACTCCGGCCGGCCGGTCTCGAAGTTCGACACCTGGATGACCGGGCGGGCGAGGTCCTCCGCGGTGAGCCCCGCTGGCACCTTCACCTCGGTGGTCACGTCGTAGACAGTGTGGACCTCGCCGGCCTCGATGTAGACGACCGTGTCGACGATCTGGGGAATCATCCCGAGTTCGACGCGGCCGACGAGCCGCTGGAGCGCGTCGATCGCGCGGGAGGCGTGGACGACGCCGACCATCCCGACGCCGGCCATCCGCATGTCCGAGAACACCTCGAAGTCGTTCGTCTTCCGGACCTCGTCGTAAACCGTGTAGTCGGGCCGGACGAGGAGGAGGGAGTCGGCGGTGTTCTCCATCTCGCCGCCGAGCGCGCCGTACTGGGTGATCTCCGGGCCCACCTGGAGGTCGCGCGGCTTCTCCATCGTCTTCACCGCGTAGTCGCTATCGGAAAGGAACTCGGCGACCGCCTGCGCGAACGTCGACTTTCCGGCGCCGGGTGACCCCGAGATGAGCACGCCGCGTTTCCGCTCGGTGAACCGGTCGCGGAGCTCGTCGGCGAACTCGTAGTCGTCGAGCGTCGTCTTCGCTATCGGTCTGACCGCGGTGATCTCGATGCCGTCCGCGAAGGGGGGTCGCGCCACCGCGATCCGGTAGTCGCGGAACTGGACGATGTCCATCCCGTCGTCGGAGAGCTCGATGAACCCCTCGCTCGACTGGCGGGCCAGGTCGACGATCGAGTTGGCCCACTCGCGCATCTGTGCCTCGTCGCTCGGCTCATCGGCGATCTCGACGTACCGCATCTCGCCGAGCGTCCCGCGTTTCGCCTTCGGGACGGTGTCCGTCTTGAGGTGGACGGACATCGTCTCCTCGGTAAAGAAGTCGCGGATCGGGAGGTCGTCGACGACGCCGCGAGCGACGGGCTCGACGTACTCGACGTCGAGCCCCTTCGCGCGAGCGACCTCGGCCTGGACCACGTCGCTGGAGAGCAGCGTCGCGTCGTGGTCAGCGGCGAGGTCGCGGATCAGCGCGTCCACGTCGCCCTCGTGGGCGTTCGAGCGGGCGTCGCCGCTCGCGCGCTCGCCGACGTATCGCAGTTCGATCGTCCCGTCGTCGGCGTAGTCGGCGAGCCGCTTGAGCTCGCTCAGCCCGTCCCAGCCCGACTCAAGCCCGTCGTTCGCCTGTGACTCCAGTTCGCCGACGACCGCCTCCGGGACGAACACGGTGACCGACTCGTAGGTCCCGTCGGCGACGCGTTCGGACACGCGGCCGTCGACGACCGCGCTCGTGTCCGGTACTACGTTCATACCGTGGATCGGTTCGGGACGCGTATAAGAGTGTTCGACCGGGGGCGCTCGGTCGGTCGGGGCGGCCTCCTCCGGTCGGGGCGGGGCGATGAACTCCGCTCAGTCGTCCGCCGCGGCCGCCTCGCCCCGGTCGGCTGCCAGCCGCTCGGCGTAGGCGGTGAAGTTCTCGAACAGCGCCTTCGCCTCGCAGGCGGCGTCGTACGCCTCCGGCGTGATCGATTCGAGGACGCTGTCCACGCGGGCGTCGCCGATCCGGTCCCGCTTGCCGTCCGTCACCTCGCGGGCCGTCTCGATGTCGTACTCGGGGTGGAACTGGACGCCCCAGCAGTGGCCGTCGCGGAACGAGTGGACGCCGCGGTCGTTCTCGGCTAAAAGGGTCGCGGACGGCGGCAGTTCGACCACCGCGTCTCCGTGGGTCGTGAAGGCGGTGAAGGAGTCGCCGATCCCCTCGAACAACGGGTCGTCGCGGACCCGGCGGATCTCGTTGTAGCCGATCTCGAACCCGTCCATCCCCGCGACGCGGCCGCCCAGCGCCTCCGCGAGCACCTGGTGACCGTAACAGACGCCGAGGACCGGGACGCCGGCGTCGGCGGCCTCGGCGACGTAGTCGACGAGCGGGGGGATCCACGCCTCGTCCCAGTAGACCGAGGAGCGCGATCCCGTCACCACGACGCCGCCGAACTCGGCGTGGTCGGGGAGGTCTCCCGCGGTGGCGTCGAACTCGACGAGGTCGGCGTCGATCTCCCGGCGGAAGTTCCGCCGGGTGTTCGCGCCGTCGTGGGCGGCGTTCAACAGGGCGAACCGGAGGCGAGTCATCGACCGATCGGAGAGGCGAGAGTCACAAAACGGTTGCGGCGCCGGACGCGCCGGCCGGCGACGCTGACGCGGCCTTCGCCCGTCGGAGTACGCCGACCCTACTCGAAGGCGACGCTCGCGTGCTCCGCGAGCCAGCCGACAAGCAGGTCGTTGACCGCGGCCGACGCCTCGACCCCGACGAGGTGCCGCGCGCCCTCGATCGAGTGGAACTCCCCACGCGGGAGCCCCGCAGCGAGCGTTTCGCCGGCCGTGACCGGACAGACGGTGTCGTCGCTCCCGTGGACGACGAGCGCCGGCGTCGTGACCTCGAAGAGGTCGCCCGCGAGGTCGAACCCCCCGACGGCGGCGCGGTGCGCCTCATACGCTTCGCGGCCTGCGTCCTCCGCGAGGCGCCACTCCGCGATCCGCGAAATCGCGTCCGGGTGCGCCTCGCGGAAGTCGACCGAGAGCAGCCCGTTCAGTGACCCCTCGACCCCCACGGGATCGGCCGGGTCGGCCCAGACGCCGGCGGAGTTGTACGCGTCGCCCGCGGGCGGCGTTCCCACGAGCGCGAGGCTCGTCGGCCGCGAGGAGCTTAGCGCGGCTGTCAGCGCGACCATCCCGCCAAGGCCGTAGCCGACGAGGTGGGCGTTCCGGATCCCCTCGGCGGCGCAGACCGCGTCGAGGTCGGCGGCGAGGTCCGAGACGGCGTACGGGCCGGGCGGCGCGTCTGACCGGCCGACGCCGCGCGTCTCGGGTGTGATCACCGTGTGCGGTCCTGCCAGCGCGGCGTGCTGCCAGCCGAACTGCCACGCACCGAGCCCGACGTCGCCGCAGAAGACGGCGGCCTCATCGGGGTCGCCCGCGTCCGGGGCGTCGACCTCGTACCGGACATCGACGCCGGCGTTGGTGGCGTAGGGCATGGAGAGCTCGCGGCGGACCTCAGGCCTCCTGGAGGCTCCGGAGGACGTCCGGCGCCGCGTCGAGCGCGTCGTCGAGGGCCGCGGCGTCCGGGCCGCCACCCTGCGCGAAGTCCGGCGGGCCGCCGCCGCCGCCACCCACGCGGCCGGCGAGCTCGGAGACGACCTGCCCGGCGTTCACGTCGACGCCGTCGGGGACGCCGACGACGAAGCTCGCGGAACCGCCGGCGCCGCTGCCGATCACCGCGACCTTCCCGTCGTCGACGTGGGCGTTGGCGGTCGCGCGCAGCTCGTCGGCGTCGCCGTCGAGCCGCTGGATCACCGCGGTCGTCCCGGCGACCTCGACCTCCTCGGCGTCGGCGCCGCCGGAGGCGCGCGCGGCCGCCAGCTCCTCTTTCAGCGACTCGATCTCCTTGCCCCGCGCCTTCCACTCCTCGAAGAAGCGCTCAGCGGTGTCGGGCACGTCGAGCGGGTCGACGTCCAACACGTCGGCCGCGTCGTACAGCGCGTCCTCCGTACGCTGGGTCGCCTCGACCGCCGCGGCACCGGCTGCGAACACGAGGCGCTCGACACCGTCTTGAACGGGCTCCGTCTTCAGCAGCTTCACGGCGCCGATCTCGCCGGTTCGGTCGACGTGAGTCCCGGCGCAGGCCTGGACGTCGGCGTCGCCGACGTGGATCAGGCGGACGTTCGTTCCCGGCGGGACGCCGCCCTGATACAGGTCGAAGCCGTGTTCCGCCTCGGCCTCGTTGCGGTCGGGCCACTCCTGACGAACGCCGACGTCGTCGCGGACCAGTTCGTTCGCGACGCGCTCGATGGCCTTCACGTCCTCGCGGGTGATGCGCTCGAAGTGGCGCACGTCGAGTCGCGCGGAGTCGGTCCCCTTCTGGGCGCCCGCCTGTCGGACGTGGTCGCCGAGCACCTCGCGGGCGGCGTGGCCGATGAGGTGGGTCGCGGTGTGGTGCGCGCGGAGCCGGTCGCGGCGGTCGCCGTTGACCTGCCCGCGGACGAACTCGCCTTTTCCGGGGTCCGCGTCCGTGCGGTGGAGGACGACGCCGTCGCGCTCTTGTACGTCGGTGACGTCGACTGTGGTCTCGCCGACCGTGAGCTGGCCCCGGTCGGCGGGCTGGCCGCCGCCCTCGGGGTAGAACATCGTCTGGTCCAACACGACGTCGTACCCCCCTTCGGCGCCGACCACGTCGAGGACGACCGCCTCGAACTCAGTGCGCCCCTGGTCGTCGTAGAACAGCTTCTCCGTCTCGGGGAGGTCGGCGAGCCGCTCGTCGCGCTCGTCGGCCGTCGTCGCGGCGTCACCCTCCTCGTGGCGGTCGGCGACGAGCGCGTAGAAGTCGTCGGGCACGTCGACGGACGCGCCGCGCTCGTCGGCGATGTCGGCGACCATGTCGGGCTGGATCCCGTGAGAGTCGTACAGCTCCAACAGCTCCTCGGTCGGGATCGGCTCGCCGGTGCCGGCGTACTCGTCGGCGAGCTGTTCGACCTTGCGGGCGCCGCGCTCCAGCGTCCGCTCGTACTTCCGCTCCTCGCTGCGGACAATCTCGCGGATCGTGTCGCGGTTCTCGTAGCCGAGCCGCTCGGCTTGCATGTCGACGAGCTCGTCGAGGGGCGCGTCGACGCCCACCTCGTCGACGAGCCGCTTCATCCGCCGTAACACCATCCGGGCGAGGTAGCCCGTGCCGACGTTCGAGGGGACAATTTCGTCGCCGAACATGTACGCGAGCGTCCGCGAGTGGTCGGCGATCGCGTAGATCGACTCCAGTGGTTCGACCAGCTCTCGCAGCCGGTCGACGTCGACGTCGAGCCGGTCGGCGATCTCCCCGCGGGCGGCCTCGACGTCGTCGACGTCGTCGATGTCGAGCCGGCCGGAGAGCTTCGCCGCGCGGTGGACGATCTCGCGTTCGGCCTCCGTGTGCTCGATGCCGGCGTTGTCCTTCAGGAAGTCGATGGCGTCGGGGTAGACGGCCTCGTACACCGTCGCGGTCCCCTGGCTCATCCACGTCCACCGCTCTAACCCGTACCCGGTGTCCACGATGTACGTGTCCATGAACGAGTACGAGTTCCCGTCTTTCATCTCGTAGTCGCCGTCCAGGTCCTGTTCCATACACATGAAGACGAGCGTCGCAAGCTCGGCCCCTTTATAAATGACCTCGATGGCGGGGCCGGCGTTGCCGCCGCCGACCCACGGGTCCTCGATGTAGGTGATCTCCTCGAGGTCGGCGCCGAGGCTCTCGAACAGCTCGTCGCAGTACCGGACCGTCTCGTCTTTCCAGTACACCTCGCCGTGGTAGGCGTACTCGCCCTCTTCGACCTCCTCGCGCGTGTTGAACGCGTGGTGGGCCATCATCTCGAACGCCATCGTGTGTCGGCCCGTCTTGCCGACGTTGTCGATGTCCTGCATCCGGATACAGGGCTGGGAGATGGTGAGGGGGTTCGCCGGCGGCGGCGTCTGTCCCGAGGTGACGAGTGGCTGGAAGTCGTAGATGGACGCCTGCGTCAGGAGGACGTCGTCGCGCCACCGGTTCGCGGCGACCGGGTACGGGTCGATCCGCTCGTGGCCGTGGTCCTCAAAGAAAGAGAGGAACGCCTCTCGCATCTCCGACAACGAGTGCGCCTCCGGGAAGCCCGGGTCGTCGATGAAGCTGTAGTCCTCGCAGGGCGGCTCGCCGCACAGTTCTCGCTCCGCGTCCCGGGTCCAGAAGTGCGCGCCGCAGGAGGGACACTCCTTGCGCTCGAACCCTTCCTCCTCGAAGTAGTCGAGACGGTACTCCGCTTCGAGATCGCTCATTACACGAATGTGGCCCGTGTTGCTCCAAAAGGGTTCCGGGGTTGATTTCGTCCGCGACGGCGCCGCTCGGCGCCGCGAGACGGGCTCGACGGGGGATTTCCGGACGGAGCGGCGATGACGGGTCGCGCGGGTGACTAGAAACGGCGCGATCGGTCGGAAAACCGCGGAATAGCCGCGTTTCGGCGGTCCGTACGAAGATTTATGCTCTCGGCGTTGCCTTTCACGAACGATTGTGACTTCTGCGCTGGGCGAGCGCGCGCGTGTCCTCGTGCTCGATGACGACCCCGAGTTCGACGGCGAACTCGGGACCCACCTCGACGCCGAGCGCCGCGACGCCGGCGACGGCGGGACGGTCGAGACGCACGCCGCCGCCCCGGACGGCGTCGGCGAGGAGCGCCTCGCCGAGGCCGACGTGACCGTCGTCGTCGACGGGGCGGGGCTCGACCGGGCCCGGTCGGTCGACCGCGTCGGCGCCGTGGTCGCGTACGTCGACGACTCGACGGGTCGGACCGCGACCGACCCGATCGTGGACGCGGTCGCGGGCTCGCCCGCGTCGCTCTCGAAGACGGTGTCGTGGCTGCTCGCCCGGGACCGACGGTCCGTCGTCCGGACGAAACCCACGCGGACCCCGTCCCGGATCGAACAGCTCAACGCCGGGATGACGGAGCTCGCCGCCGTCAGGTCGGTCGACGAGGCGTACCGGGCCGCCATCGCGGTTGCCGACCAGGTTTTTCCGGCGTATCAGGCCGTCGTCGCCCTCCGGGACGGCGAGTGGGTCGAGCCCGTGGTCGCCTCCGGCGGGACGCCAGTCGACGACTGTAACCGCGTCCGCGTGGGCGCCGGCGTGGCCGGCAGGACAGTCCAGACAGGTGACGTCTCCATCGCGCCGAATCCGAATCCGGACAGCCAGTTCGACACGCTGCTCACCGTTCCGGTGGGCGACGACGTCGTCTTCCAGCTTGCGGCGGACTGGACCGACGACGACGCCGAGTTCGACGACGTCGACCGCCGGCTGGCGGAGCTGCTCGCCTCGCACCTCGAAGAGACCCTCGATCGGATCGCGGTCACGGAGACGCTGCGGAGCGAGCGCGACAAACTGCTCGCGCTGTTCACGAACGTCCCGGACCCCGCCATCGCCTACGACTACGCCGACGGCGAGCCGATCGTCCGGCAGGTGAACGACGCGTTCGAGGAGACGTTCGGCTTCGACGCCGAGACCGTCATCGGCGAGTCCGTCGACGACTACATCGTCCCGCCCGACGCGGAGTCGGAGGCCGACGACCTCAACGAGCGGTTACAGCGCGGCGAGAACGTCCGCCGGGAGGTGACGCGGACCACGACCGACGGGCCGCGCCACTTCATCCTCCACGTCATCCCGATCCACCTCGACGCCGCGAACGCGGCGGGCTACGCCATCTACACCGACGTCACCGACCGGCGCGAACGCGAGGAGACCCTCCGTCGACAGAACGAGCGGCTCGACGAGTTCGCGTCCATCGTCTCCCACGACCTCCGGAACCCGCTGTCGGTCGCGGAGGGATACGTCGACCTTGCCCGCGAGACGGGCGACGCGGACTCCCTCGAGAAGGCTGCGGACGCCATCGACCGGATGGACGAGCTCGTCGGCGACCTGCTGTCGCTGGCCAGACAGGGCCGGTCGGTGGGAGAGACCGAGGCCGCCTCGCTGTCCGAGGTCGCCCGAGAGGCGTGGGAGAGCGTCGATACCGGCGACGCGTCGCTGACCGTCGAGTCCGACGCGACCCTCGAGGCCAACCGGACTCGGCTCCGCGAGCTGTTCGAGAACGTCTTTCGGAACAGCGTGGAACATGGTTCCACAAGCAGCGAGGGACGAAGTCCCTCGGGCAACCGGGCTCCGCCCGGTGACAGCCGGACGGAGTCCGGCGACAGTGTGGAACACAAACGCGACTCGCCCGACGAACCGCTCACGGTCCGCGTCGGGGCGGAGACGCTTCGCGACGACGACGGGGAGCCCGTACCGGGGTTCTACATCGAAGATGACGGGGTCGGACTCCCGGAGGACGCCGACCAGGTGTTCGAGAGCGGCTTCACCACCGACAAGTCGGGCACGGGGCTCGGGCTCGCCATCAGCGAGCGCATTGCCGAGGCGCACGGCTGGACCGCCCACGCGCTCGCCGGCGCGGACGGCGGGGCCCGATTCGAGTTCCGGACGGACTGAGCGGCCGTCGGACGCGCGCCGGTCCGAAACGACCTTACGCCGCGCGCGAGGGTATCCGGTATGGTCGAGAACGTCGTCTACCCCGCCTACTTCGACGCCGAGCTGTCGCGCTCGGAGGGACGCCGCGTCCCGACGGATCTGGCGGTCGAAGCGCCGACCGTCGACGAGATCGCGAAGGCCGTCCAGCAGGTCGGCTACGACGCCGTCGTCGAGCGCGACGCAACGTACTCCCGGGAGTTCGAACCCCGCGGCTCCGTCGTGGTCAAGGGCACCGAGGACACCGCGAAAAACGACCTCGTCCAGGCGATCGCCGCGTACCTCGGCGTGCTCCGGGAGTAACCGTGCGGCGCGTCGGTACCGTCGTCCGCACCGCCGGGGGGCTCGCGATCGCCCGCGGCGACCCCGGCGCTGACCCGCCGCGGATCGGCGCGAGCGTCGTCGACGAGTCGCTCTCGACGGTGGGCCGCGTCGTCGACGTGTTCGGCCCCGTCGGTCACCCCTACGTGGCCGTCACGCCCGGCGACGGCGTCGGGCTGCCCGACCTCGTCGGCGGGAAACTGTACGCGCGGTAGCGTCGCCCGCCGTCACTCCGCCGTGACCGCATCCGCGGCGTCGGTCACGTCGAAGTCGGCGAGCGTCTTTTCCGTCCGCGCGAGTCGCTCGGCGACGATCAGCTTCTCCCGTCGCTCCAGCCGCTCCCAGTCGAATTCGGCCGGCGGCGACGCCTCCAACGCCTCGAACCGGTCGACGACCGCCTGGTTGGCAAACCGCTCGAACGAGTCGCAGTTCGGGCAGGTCCGCGAGAGGTGCGACGTGTCGAACGCCCGCGTGACGACCTCCTCGAGGCAGTTCAGACACCGGTAGGTGTGGGTCCGGGACACGAGTAGACGGAGGTACCGAACAAATGAGTATCTGTGGTCGGCGGTACGGGGTTCGTCGAGCAAAAGCGAGCGCCCCGCGGAGAAGTCGCCGACAGCGCGATCGAAACAAAAGCGGAGATCGACCGGCGGAGGGCGCCGGTCAGAACAGCGCGGAGGCCGCCGCCTCGGCCGTCTCGATGACGGGCCCGAAGCCGGGTAACAGTAGCACCGTCGCGACCGCCGCGAAGACGACCGCGGCGTACAGCGCCGTCGGCCGCACGTCGATCGCATCAAGCGTGCTCGGCGACGCGGGGTCGTCTAAGAACAGTGCCTTCACGACCCGGCTGTAGTAGTACAGCGAAACGACGCTGTTCACCGCACCGAGGGCGGCGAGCCACAGGAAGCCGTTATCGATCGCCGCCTGAAACAGGAAGTACTTCGAGAAGAACCCGGCGAACGGCGGGAGCCCCGCGAGCGAGAACATGAACACGGCCATCGCGGCGGAGGCGACCGGCGCGCGCCGCCAGAGCCCCGCGTAGTCCGCGAAGGTCTTGCCGACGCCCCACCGCTCCGCCATCGCGACGAAGAGGAACGCACCGGTGTTCATGAACCCGTAGACGAGCAGGTGCGCCATCGCGGCGCCCATGACGGTGCCGTTGGCGGGCCCGTCGACGGTGAGCGCGGCGACGCCGATGAGCGCGTACCCCGCGTGGCCGATGGAGGAGTACGCGAGCATCCGCTTGACCTCCTCTTGGACCGCGGCCGCGAAGTTCCCGAGCGTCATCGTGACAGCTGCGAGGACCGCGAAGGCGAACATCCAGTCGATGTTCGCCGACGCCGCCAGCTCCAGCGGGAACGCCTCGGTGAACACGCGGAACGCGACGACGAAGCCGGCGGCCTTCGAGGCCGACGAGAGGAACGCGCTCACCGGCGCGGGCGCGCCCTCGTACGCCTCCGGCGCCCAGAAGTGGAACGGAACGGAGGCCGTCTTGAACGCGACGCCACCGATCATCATCACGACTCCGACGCCGAGCACGCCGGCGAGCCCTTCAACGGGCGCCGACGCGATATCTGCGAGGATGAGCGACCCGGTCGCGGCGTACACGAGCGAGATGCCGAACAGGAAGATGGCCGACGAGAGCGCGCCGACAAGGAAGTATTTCAGCCCCGCCTCGACGCTCCCGCGGTTATGCTTGAGGTACGCGACGAGCACGTACGACGGCAACGACACCATCTCTAAGGCGACGAACACGACCGCGAGCGAGTTCGCGACCGCGAGCAGCGCCATGCCGGTCGCGGCGAACGTCACCAGCGAATAGAACGCCGCCGGGTTGGCGTGGTCGTGGAAGTAGTCGTGTGCGGCGACTAACACCAGCGCGGTGACGGACGCGAAGATGGCGGTGAAGAACAGCGCCATCGTGTCCACCTTGATCGCGTCGGCGAACAGGAGCACCGCGCCGCCGTCCGGGCTCACGCCGCCGCTCGCGGTGAGCCAGACGGTGGCCGCCAGCGCGGCGAGCGAGCCGAGCGCGCCGACGACTGCCATCGACGTGTTCGAGCGCGCGTCCGGCCGGATCGTGTCGACTAACAGCAGCGCGAGTCCGGTGACGGCCAAGAGCAGCGCCGGCAGCAGCGCCGTCACGGCGGGCAGGCCGTTAACCATCGATCGTCACCCCCTCCACCACGGGAACGGCAGCGTCACGGATCATCTCGAAGAAGATGTCGGGCGCGACGCCCAGCACGATGATCGCCACCAGCAGCACCGCGAGCGGGGCGACGTCGTGGAACGCCGCGGGCCCGACGTCGTAGTCGGTCTCCAGTTCGAACGGCCCGAACAGCGTGCTCTGCATCGCCGACAGCAGGTAGCCGGCGACGATGACGATACCGAACATCGCGAGCGCCGTGAACACCGGGGCGTACGGGAGCGCTGGCGCGGACAGCGAGCCGACGAAAATGAAGAACTCGCCGGCGAAGCCCGCCATCAGCGGCAGTCCCATGTAGCCGAAGGCGCCGGCGACGAGGATACCGACGGTGACCGGCATCCGGTCGGCCATCCCGGCCATGTCGCCCACCATCCGGGTGTGGGTGACGTTGTAGATGACGCCGACCGCCATGAACATCAGCCCCGAGATGAGACCGTGCGCGACCATCTGGAACGTCGCGCCGCCGACCCCGTACTCGGTGAAGACGATGAGCCCGAGGATGACGTAGCCCATCGACGAGACGGACGAGTAGGCGACGATCCGCTTGAGGTCCTTCTGTGCCAGCGCCAGCATTGCGCCGTAGATGACGCTGATGACGGCTATCGCCGCGATCGGGACCGCGAGCATCGACGCCTGCTCCGGCAGCATCGTGAAGTTGAACCGGAGCAGCGCGTACGTCCCCATCTTTAGGAGGACGCCCGCCAAGAGCACCGAAGCCGGCGTCGGCGCCTGAACGTGAGCGTCCGGCAGCCACGTGTGGAACGGGACGATCGGGACCTTCACCGCGAACCCGAGGAACATCGCGACGAACGCGAACATCGCGATCGCCTCCGGCCCGACGCCGAACCACTCGCCCAGCCCGCCGGCAGCGACCGCCTGCGCGATCTCGGGGAGGGCGAACGAGGACACCGATTCGCCCAGCGCGAAGACGAGGCTCATGAACCCGATGAACATCAGCAGCGACGCCGCGTTCGTGTAGACGAAGAACTTGATCGCGGCGTACTTGCGGCGCGGACCGCCCCAGATCCCGATGAGGAAGTACATCGGGACCAGCACGGCCTCCCAGAAGACGAACCACAGGAAGAAGTCGAGCGCGGCGAAGACGCCGAGCAGGTTCGCCTCCATGAACAACATCAGGCCGTAGAACTGGCTCTGTCGCGTGTCGACCGGCGTCCACGCGCTGAGGATCGCCAGCGGGACGAGGAACGTCGTGAGCACGAACAGCGGGAGGCTGATCCCGTCGAGCCCGACGAACCAAGAGACGCCGCGGCCGCCGACCTCCAGCCACTCGATCCGGGTCGCGTACGCGATCTCGCCGCCGAGCAGCGCGTTGCCGCCGGCCTCGAAGCCGGACCAGAGGTAGAGGCTGCCGACGAACGGGATCAGGCTGACCGCGAACGCCAGCCGGCCGGCCCACTCGTCAGGCGCAAGGAACACCGTCAGCGCGCCGACGAACGCGGCCGCCATGAGCGCTTCGAGTATCACAGGAACCACCCCCCGGTCGCGCCGAGCACGAGCAGCAGCGCGACGAGTCCGAAGGTGAGCAGCGCGGCGTACTGCGAGACGACCCCCGACTGGAGCTTCCGGATCCGGCCGCCGCCGGTCAGGCTCACCGAGGAGACGCCGTTCACGACGCCGTCGATGATCCCCTGGTCGAAGGTGTTCGCGCCGCCCGCGACGTCTTCCGTCCGATACGCGAGCCAGACCTGCAGTTCGTCGAGGTAGTAGTTGTTGTACAGCACGTCTTTGATGCCGCCGAGCTTGGCGGTGTGTTCCGTCGGCGACGCAACGTTGTAGAGCCGCCAGGCGAGGCCGAGTCCGAGCAGCGCTAAGCCGAGCGAGACGGCCGCGCCGACGAGAACGGTCCCGGCCTCACCGCCGACGAGATACCCGCTGCTGTACGGACCCAGGTCGGCGTAGTGGTGCGAGGAGAGGCCGTCGATGCCGCCCCAGTCGTTGTCGAGCCAGCGGTGGAGCAGGTCGATCCCCTCGATCCCGAGGACCTTCTGGACCGGAACCATGTTGATGAGACCGGTGACGACAGCGAGCGATCCGAGGACCGTGAGCGGTCCCTTCACGTTCCAGCGAACGGACTCGGGGTCGCGCGCGGTGTCGCTCCGCGGCTCGCCGTGGAAGGTCAGGAACACCATCCGGAAGGTGTAGAACGCGGTGACGGGCACCGCGAGCAGCCCCATCACGTAACCGCCGAGCAGCAGCGGGTCGTTGAGCCCGTGGACGAGTGCCTCGTAGAGGATCTCGTCTTTCGACCAGAAGCCGGCGAACGGGAAGATGCCCGCGAGCGCCAGCGACCCGGCGAGGAACGTGTAGTAGGTGACGGGGAGCTTCGATTTTAGCCCGCCCATGTCCCACATGTCCTCGTTGTGGTGCATCGCGATGATGACCGACCCGGCGCCGAGGAACAGCAGCGCCTTGAAGAACGCGTGGGTAGTCAGGTGGAAGACCGCGGCCACGTACCCGCCCGCGCCGAGCGCGAGCATCATGTAGCCGTACTGCGAGATGGTAGAGTACGCGAGCACCTGCTTCAGCTCGTCTTTCACGAGCCCCATCGTCGCCGCGAACAGCGCCGTGAAGCCGCCGACGAAGGCGATGACCGCCATCGTCGTCGGCGTCAGCACGTAGAAGCCGTACATCCGTGCGACGAGGTAGACGCCGGCCGCGACCATTGTCGCGGCGTGGATAAGCGCGGAGACGGGCGTCGGGCCCTCCATCGCGTCGGGGAGCCACGTGTGAAGCGGGAACTGCGCGGACTTGCCGACGACGCCCCCCAAGACGAGCAGGCCGACGACGGTCAGCCACGTCCCGAGGTCGAGGCCGCCGGGCGTCCACGCGACCGAGCCGGAGCCGTTGAGCGCCGCGTCGGCGAGCGCCGGGAACGACTCGGGGCCGGCGAACTGGGCCGTCCCGAAGGTGGCGAACACCGCGACGACGCCGACGAGGAAGAAGTAGTCGCCGAAGCGGGTGACGAGGAACGCCTTCTTCGCCGCCGACGGCGGGCCGGGATCCCGGAAGTGGAAGCCGATGAGCAGGTACGAGCAGAGCCCGACCAGCTCGAAGAACATGAACGCCATCAACAGGTTGTCGGCGACGACGAAGCCGAGCATCGACGCCGTGAAGAGGCCGAGGCCGGCGTAGTAGCGGGGCAGACCGGTCTCGCCCTCGTCGTTCATGTAGCCGAGCGAGAACACGTGGACGAGAAGCGCCACGAGCGTCACGATGACGAGCATGAGCGCCGACAGCGGGTCGATCAGGACGCCGAATGTGAGCTCGATGTCGGTCGGCCCGATCCCCGCGCCGCCCTCGCCCGCCCAGTAGTACAGCGTCTCGTTGTACGCTCGTCCGCTCGCGACGGCCGCGGCGACCCAGATCGACAGCAGGAACGAGCCCGCAGTCGCCGCGATGCCGCCGAAGGCGCCTCCCTTCGGGAGGTACCTGCCCGCGCCGAGCGCGACCAGGAACGAGAAGAACGGTAAGAGTACGATCGCCGGAACGTATGCGAATGCGTCCACCATCTTACCACCTCATCTCCGCGGGAACGGTCACGTCTGTCGTGCCGAAGTTGCGGTATAACACGAGTATGATACCGATGCCGATGGCAACCTCGGCGGCGGCGAGCGCGATGACGAACAGCGCGAACACCTGCCCCGTGAGATCGCCGTAGTACAGCGCGAACGCGACGAAGTTGATG
The DNA here is from genome assembly GCA_051745525.1 of Methanobacteriota archaeon. GTDB lineage: Archaea > Halobacteriota > Halobacteria > Halobacteriales > Haloferacaceae > Halorubrum. Next base: position 19,583 of record JBNJEE010000024.1, read on the forward strand.
TTGGCCGCGTTCATCATGAGCTCGACGCTCATGAGGAAGTAGAGCGCGCTCCGTCGCGTTAACACACCGAACAGTCCGATACAGAACACCGCCGACGCCAATAGCAGGTACCACGACGGCGGGATCGAGGCCGCGACGGCGGTCACCGGCGGTCACCCCCATCGCGTCCGCCGTCGGTGAACGCCTGCCCGAGCGCGGAGACGACCGTGTCGTCCTCCTCGCGCTTCGCCAGGTAGACTGCGCCGTCGACCGCGACGTCGAGCGCGACCGCGGCGATCAGGAAGGCCGCGAGGAATCCCTCGGACGGCACCGAGCCGAGTTCGTACTCGGCGAGGTTGAAGAGGGCGTACCCGATATTGTGGACGACCGAGGCGTCCGCCGGGAAGCCGACCCCTTCGAAGCCGAACGTCGCCGCGTTGACCGTCGCGGCCAACACCGCGAACAGCCCGCCCACGGCGATCGCGGGTGCGATCCGGGAGCCGCGGCTCTCGTCGTTGCTCACGCGCTACTCACCTCCGTTTCTGAATCCGATCGCGTGAGCATCACGGCGAACGTGACCAAGATGAGGACCCCGCCGACGTAGACGAGGATCTGCATGGCGGCGATAAACTCCGCCCGCAGCATCACGTAGTGCACCGCGACGCTCGTGAGGGCTCCGCCCAGAAGCAGCGCGGCGTGGAACACGTCGCGCGCCAGGACGACCCCGAGGGCGAACGCCAGCGTGACCGCGGCGAACAGCCCGAACGCGATGGTAGCATAAACCATTGTGTGTGTCTCCTATGAGAACCCCTTTGAAGATTTCGAGACGTGCCCGCTACTGGTAATCGATCTCGCCGTCGCCCTCCCCGATCCACGCGCCGCGATCGGGGTTGCGGGACTCCAGCGGGTCGATTCCCTTGTACCACGGGACGTTCTTGAGCTGTTCTTTGTTGAACACGAAGTCG
>JBNJEE010000025.1:0-20314 GCA_051745525.1 Methanobacteriota archaeon
TTGCCAAATCTCAGAGTGGCTATTGCAGCGTAGTTTGATTCTGAGTTGTCGGATTCATCCTGCGGCTGAAGCCGCAGGTATTCTCCTTGAACTTTATAAGCGTTCTGTCAGATGGGACTCAGCAAGAATGAGTCCGGATAGAAAGCCCGGCTTGTGGTGCGTGAAGGGGTTCCGAAACGCTCACCGGATAGGCGAGCGGAGCGGCGAACGACGACATCGAACCAAGCGACGAAGCGTTCGACGACGGCGGCGTCTGCGAGAACGGCCACGAGTTCCGCGTGCCGGACAGGACCGACACCGGCGTGTTCCGCTGTCGGGAGTGCGGCGGCCTCGATCTGGAGCAGAGCTGATCGCCGGCGGGCGAGGGCGGCGCCTCCGAGGGCGGGCGGCGACCCCCGGGGGGCCACTACGTTTAACCGGTCCGCAGGAGATGTTGCTAACGATCATGAAGAAGCTGATCAACGACCCGGACGACGTCGTGGACGAGATGCTCGACGGGATGACCGCGGCGTATCCCGACCGCCTGCGGCGCCTGCCGGACACGCAGGTGCTCGTGCGTGACGACGGCCCCGTAGACGGGAAGGTGGCGCTGGTGACCGGGGGCGGCAGCGGCCACGAGCCGACGCACGCGGGATACATCGGCGACGGGATGCTCGACGGGGCGGCCGCTGGCGACGTGTTCTCCTCGCCGACCGCCGACGAGTTCGAGGCGCTGATCGACGCCTGTGACGCGGGCGACGGCGTCCTCGCGATCATCAAGAACTACGAGGGCGACGTGATGAACTTCGAGACCGCCATCGAGCTGGCGGAGATGGAGGGCGTCGAGGTCGAGAGCGTCGTGGTGAACGACGACGTCGCCGTCGAGGACTCGCTGTACACCTCGGGCCGCCGGGGCGTCTGCGGGACGATCCTCGTCCACAAGGCTGCGGGCGCAAAGGCCGCGCAGGGCGCCGACCTGTCGGAGGTCAAGCGCGTCGCCGAGAAGGTGATCGACAACGTGGGGACGATGGGCACCGCGCTCACCTCCTGTGTCACCCCCGAGAAGGGCGAGCCCACCTTCGACCTGGGCGAGGACGAGATCGAACTCGGCATCGGGATCCACGGCGAGCCCGGCACCGAGCGCACCGAGACGATGCCCGCCGACGAGATAACCGAACACCTGACCGACGCGGTCCTCGACGACCTCGACCTCGACGAGGGGCAGGAGGTGCTCACGGTCGTCAACGGGATGGGCGCCACGCCGCAGATGGAGCTGTTCGTCCTCAACCGCCGGCTGCAAGAGCTGCTCGGCGAGCGCGACCTCGAGACCTACGACGCGTGGGTCGGCGACTACATGACCTCGCTGGACATGGCCGGCGCGTCGATAACGGTGTGCGCGGTCGACGACGAGCTGAAGGAGCTGTTCGACACGCCGGCCGACACCCCGGCGCTGACCGTCAAATGAGCGACGACGAGACGATCAGCGACGAGACGACCGGTGACGGCGCGACCGGTGACGGCATCGCAGTCGTCGCGGCGGCCGAGGCGGTCGCCGAGCGCATCGAGACGGAGCGCGACCATCTCACCCAGCTGGACTCCGCCATCGGCGACGCCGACCACGGCGGGAACATGGCCCGCGGCTGGGCGGAGGCGGCCGACGCCGCGCGCGACCTCGACGACCCGGACGCCGAGACCGTCGCGAAGACGGTCGGCAGGACGCTGATGGCCGAGGTCGGCGGCGCCTCCGGCCCGCTGTTCGGCGGCTCGCTCGTGTTCGCGGCGGGCGAGCTCGACGGGGGTATCACCCCCGAGACCGCGGTCGCGTTCGCGGAGACCTACCTGGAGAAGGTCGAGGACCGCGGCGACGCGCGCGTCGGCGACCAGACGATGGTCGACGCGCTGACCCCAGCGGTCCACACGTTCAAGAAGTCGATCGAGGTCGACGACCTCCCGCCGATCGAGGCGCTCGCGAAGGCAGTCGACGCTGCCGAGCGCGGCGTCGCGTTCACGGTCCCGATCCGCGCGCGGAAGGGCCGCGCCTCCTACCTCGGCTGGCGCTCGGTCGGCCACCAGGACCCGGGCGCAACAAGCGCGCTGCTCATCCTCGAAGAGCTGCTCGCCGTCGCCGCCGATCGGCTCGACGTCGACGTCTCCGAGGCGGACGCGACGTCGCCGACGATCCCGGACGAGGACCCCGACGAGGCGGGCGACTACGGAGCCGACCCGGAGGACGACTGATGGTCGGGCTCGTGGTCGTCTCGCACAGCGAGCGCGCCGCCGAGGGGATCGCGGAGGTCGCCGACGAGATGGCGGGCGACACCCGGATCGAGCCGGTCGGCGGCGACGGGAAGGGCGGGATCGGCACCGTCCCGGACGCCATCGAGGACGCGATCGACGCCGCGGCCGGAGGTGCCGGCGACGGGAGCGACGGCGACGGAGTCGTCGTCCTCGTCGACCTCGGCAGCGCGGTGATGAACGCGGACGTCGCGGTCGAGCTGAGCGACGCGGAGGCGGTGATCGCGGACGCGCCCGTCCTCGAGGGCGCGGTCAACGCGGCGGTCGCGGCCACCGACCCGTCGGCCACGATCGAGTCAGTCCGCGAGCAGGCGGAGGCGGCCCGCGACATCGAGAAGCTGTAGGCCGAGGGTGGCTTTTTGATCCGGTTCGGTCTACGTCGCGCGGTCGTCGAGGCCCAGCGCGTCCAGCACCTCGCCGCGCGTCTCGCAGGCGAGCGCGTCGGCCGCGAGCGACCGGGCGTCGTCGGCGTCGGTCTCGCGGACGCGCCGTTTCACGTCGGGCACGGTCACCGCGCTCATGCTGAGCTCGTCGAAGCCGAGCCCGACGAGCAGCGCCGTCAGCGCCGGGTCGCCCGCCATCTCGCCGCACATGCCGACCCACGCGTCGGCGCCCGCGCCCTCGACCGCCGCGGTCGTGCGGTCGAGCGCGCGCAACACGGCCGGGTGAAGGGGGTCGTGGTAGTCGGCGACCGCGTCGTTGCCGCGGTCGGCCGCCATCACGTACTGGGCGAGGTCGTTCGTCCCGACGCTCAGGAAGTCGAGGCGCTCGGCGAGCGCGTCCGCGAGGAACGCCGCCGCCGGCGTCTCGACCATCGCGCCCAGGTCGGGGACCACGTGGTCGACGTCCTCAGCCGCGAGGTCGTTGGCGACCGACTCGACGGCGTCGACCGCGCGCTCGACCTCCTCGACCCGCGTGACCAGCGGGAACATCACGGCGAGCCCGTCGCCCGCTTCGGTCGCCGCGGCGCGCAGCAGCGCTCGGAGCTGCGTCTCGAAGAGGTCGGCGTGCGCGTCGAGCGACAGCCGGATTCCCCGCCGCCCGAGGAACGGGTTCGGCTCGTCGGGGAGGTCGAGGTACGGGACGGGCTTGTCCCCGCCGACGTCGAGCGTCCGCACGACGACGCGGTCGTCGGGGAACGCCGACAGCGCGGCCGTGACCGCCTCGTACTGCTCGTCCTCGGTCGGCGGCGCCTCGCGGTCGACAAAGAGGAACTCGGTCCGGAACAGCCCGACGCCGTCCGCCCCGCGCTCGGCGGCCGGGGCCAGTTCGGCCTCGCCGCCCACGTTGGCCGCGATCTCGACGGGTCGGCCGTCCTGGGTCGCGACGCGCTCGCGGATCGCCTCTGGACCCGTCTCCTGTACGGCCGCGCGCCGTTCCTCGTCGGGGTCGACGACGACCTCACCGGCCTCGCCGTCGACGAGGACCGTCTCGCCGTCGGCGACCGATTCGAGATCCGCACCGACGCCGACGACCGTGGGGATCGCGAGCGACCGCGCGATGATCGCCGCGTGGGAGGTGCGACCCCCCTCGACCGTCGCAATACCGGCAACTGCGTCGGAGTCGAGCGCGGCGGTGTCGCTCGGCGTGAGCCGCTCCGCGAGCAGGATCGTCCCGTCGGGGAACATGGCGAGGTTGGTGGCGGCCGGGTCGTCGACGTCCGGGTCGAGGAGCGCGCGGAGCAGTCGGTCGCGGACGTCGCGCAGGTCGTCGGCGCGCTCGGCCATCCGCCCCTTCATCCCCTCGAACTGCGCGACGGCCTCGTCGAACCGGTCCGCGACCGCGTGTGCGGCGGGCATCCCGTCGCGGACCGCGGCCTCGACGTCCTCGACTATTGTCGGGTCGTCGAGGAACCCCTCGTGGGCCGCGAAAACTGCGGCCTCCTCCTCGCCCACGCGCTCGGCCGTCTGGTCGCGGGCGTCGCGCAGGGCCGACCTGACGGCGTCGCGAGCCGCCTCGTACCGGGCCAGTTCGGCGTCGACGTCGACCGACTCGGGGGCGGGGCGGTCGGGGAGCGTCAGATCGGCCTCCGGGCGATACCAGCGCGCCGTCCCGACGCCCGAGCGCGGCGTGCTGCCGACGCCGTCGAGCGTCCTCACGGCTCCTCCTCGACGGGACTCGTGAGCAGGTCGCAGACCGCGTCCAGCGCCGCCTCGGCGTCGGGCCCCTCGGCGACCACGCGGATCAACTCGCCGTGTTCGACGTTCAGCCCGCTGACGGAGAGCATGCTGTCGGCGCGCACGACGCCGTCGTCGCCGTCGTCGGCGCGGCCGATCGACACGTTGGCGTCGAATTGGTTCGCCGTCTGTACCAGCTTCGAGGCGGGTCTCGCGTGGATGCCGGCCTCCGGTTCGACCGTGACAGTCCGTTCCATGGTGGTGGGTTGGACCCCGGCGGGTAATAGCTACTCGGAGCCTCGGGGACCCAGAGGCGAGGACGGGGGGTCCGGTCCGACTACGGGGCCGCCTGCTTCGTCGAGACCAGCTCGATCACGTCGCGGTGAGAGAGTTCGCTGTCGGTGCCGACCTGCCGACCGCTCCGACAGTCGGTGCCGTGGAGGAGCCCCTCACCGATGTCCGAGTGGATGTGGTACGCGAAGTCCTCGGTGGTCGATCCCTCGGGGAGGAGAAAGCAGTCACGGAAGACGCCCTTCTCGTCTTTGCTCCCGTTCGCGGAGCCGGGGAAGACGGCGATGCAGCCCAACACGTCGAAGACGGCCGCCTCGAGCGCGCCTTGGACCCCCGTCCCGTCGTACTCGTCGACGAACTCTGCGATCTGGTCGAGCCCCGCTTCCTGCTCGCCGGAGACGTCACCGACGACGTCGAACGCGTCGTCGCCGGGCGTGTAGTCGACAACGCCCGCGTCGTCCGCATTTTTGAGGGCCTTCTCCGCGTGGGCGCTCGCGGGAACGAAGGAGAGGTGGTCGTAGTCGGGGTCTGCCGTGATCTCCGCCCAGTTCGACTGCGCCTCGGGCGTGTCCATCTTGTTGGCGGCGATCACCATCGGTTTCGTGCGCCTACGAATCTCGCGGGCCAGCTCGACCTTGTCCGTCTCGTCCCACGTCGCCGGGTCGAGTTCCAGCCCCTGTGCGAGGATGGTCCGTTTCATCCGGTCTTTGTCCGTGCCGAACGCGGACATCTGGTCGGCGAGCTCCGCCTCGATCGCCGCGTCCGAGCCCTGGTAGCGCGTCTCGAACTTCTCTAACCCCTTCTCTAACACGTCGAGGTACCACGCGTCCAGCTCCTCCTCTAAGAAGTCGATGTCCTCGCGGGGGTCGTGGCCCTCGGTCGTCTCGCCCTCGATATCCGTCTTGCCCGAGAAGTCGACGACGTGGATCAGCACGTCGGTCTCGTTGAGGTCGGTGAGGAACTGGTTGCCGAGCCCGCGTCCCTCGTGGGCGCCCGGGACGAGCCCGGCGACGTCGACGAGCTTCACGGGGACGAACCGCGTCCCCTCGCGGCAGACGCCGACGCTCGGCGTGCAGGTCTCGTCGAACTCGGGGGCGGCGCAGTCGACGCGGACGTACGCCTCGCCGACGGTCGGGTCGATAGTGGTGAACGGGTACGCGCCCTCGGGCACGTCGTTCATGGTCGCGGCGTTGAAGAACGTCGACTTCCCCACCGAGGGCTTGCCGACGAGACCGATCCGATAACTCATTGGCATCACTGCGCGATCCACGGTAAAAAGCGATGCGAGACGCGTCGTGGCGTGAGACGCGGTGACGAGGGAGCGATCGAGGCGGGACACCGAGCGGCGCTCGACGGGCGGTCAGGCGTCGCCGTCGGACTGCCCCGGCTCGCCGAGCGCCTCGATCGGGAGGACGTTCTGGAGCGCGGTGTGCGCGTCAGCGGCGCTCGCGAACGTCTCCTGATCGACGTCGGCGAGCAGGTCGCCGAGGTCGGCGTCGCCGTCCGCGAACAGCACCGTTGTGCCGGAGAACGACTCCGCGAGCGCCGCACGCTCCACGGGGTACGCGTGGGAGTCGAGCGTCGGTTCGAGCCGGGAGAGGTTGATCTCGTCGGGCATACCGTCCTCTCCGCGGGACGAGACATAAACGCGCGCCCTGGCGCGACCACGTTGCGGCGTCTAATGCGGCCGTCTCGCGGCGTGACTCGACCCTCCGCCCGGGCTCGCGCGACCGGCCGACTCCGACCGATCAGTCACCGACGACCGGCGAGAAACCGGCAAGAACCGCAAAAGGTTATCAGTCGCCAGTGTCATGATACACGTGAACATGCCCCTATACGACCGAATTCTGGTTCCGACCGACGGCTCCCCCGAGGGGGAGTTGGCGGTGTGCCACGCGCTCGACCTCGCCGCGGTCCACGGGGCCTCGGTCCGCGCCATCTACGTGGTCGACACCGCGCGGTACGCCGGGATGCCGATGGAGACGACCTGGGAGGGCGTCGGCGACCTGCTGTACGACGACGGCGAGGCCGCGCTCGAAACGGTGTGCGAACTCGCCGCGGACCGCGACGTCAACGTCGAGACGGCCGTCGTCGAGGGGTCGCCGAGCCGCGAGATCATCACCCACGCCGAGGAGACGGGCTGTGACCTCGTCGTGATGGGGACCCACGGGCGGGGCGGGATCGACCGACTGCTCCTCGGCAGCGTCGCGGAGAAGGTCGTCCGCGGCTCGTCGGTCCCCGTGTTGACCGTCCGGATCGGCGACGAGGAGGCCGCCGCGAACGCGGCCGAGTCCGCGAGCGCGACCGGCTCGGCCGAAAGCGGGGAGTCCGCGACGGCGGGCGAGACGAGTGCGGTCGGAACCGAAGCAGATGGATCAGTTTCCGACGCCACGGAGACCGGGTAGAACGCGTCGACCCGCCCGCATCCGACCCGAGTGACTTCACTTCGCGTCGCGGAGGTGTTGGCAGTCGCCCGCGTGGACGCGACGCCGCCCTTCGTCGGTGTCGACCACGAGCGCCCCCGGCTCCGCGACGTCGACCGCGGTGCCCTCCACGACTCCGTCGGCGGCCTCGACGCGGACGCGCCGCCCGAGCGTGCTCGCCCGCTTGCGCCACGCCGAGAGGATCCCGTCGAGCGCCGCTGGCGACGCCGTCAGGTCCGCGTAGCGTTCGAGCAGCGTCGCGGCGAACCGCCGCCGATCGACGGGGGCGACGCGCTCGGCCGACAGCGACGTCGCGCCCGCGGGCAGCGTCTCGGGGTCGATGTTGGCGTTGACGCCGACCCCGACGACGAGCCAGCCGACGCGGTCCGCCTCCCCCTCCATCTCCGTGAGGATCCCCGCAAGCTTCCGGCCGCCGCGACCGGTCGGATCCGTCTCGGCCGACGCGGCGGCGCTCCCGTCCGCGTCGTCCCCGACGAGCACGTCGTTCGGCCACTTGATCCGCGCGTCGACGCCGGCCTCGCGGGCGGCGTCGGTCGTCGCCACCGCGGCCGCGAGGGTGAAAAGCGGCGCCCGCGCGGTCGGCACGTCGGGGCGCGTCAGCACCGACGCCCAGACGCCGCCGCTCGGCGCCACCCACTCGCGGTCGAGGCGGCCCCGGCTCCCGGTCTGTTCGTCGGCGACTACGGCGACGTCGGCGGCCCCCTCCCCCGCGAGCCCGCGGGCCCGCTCGTTCGTCGAGCCGATGCGGTCGTGGTACTCCACCGAGTAGGGGGCGTCGAGGTCGAACGCAATGCCAGGTCCGGAGTAGCCCGGATCCCGGGGGGGGACGTACCCCTCGGAGGTCGACTCGACCGCGAACCCCTCCTCGCGGAGACCCTCGACGGCCTTCCAGACGGCCGCCCGCGAGACGCCGAGCGACTCGGCGAGGGCGGGACCGGAGACGGGGCCGTCGTCGGCAGCGAGGGCGTCCAGCAGCGCGCGACGCGTGTCCATACCGCCCGTTCCGGCGGCCGCGCCGAAAGCCGTTCCGGGTCCCGAACGCTTTGTGTCCGGCGCGCGAAGAGCGGATGATGACCGACGGCGACCGCGGCGACGGCAGGGACGGGACCGACGACCGGCCGGCCGACGGGCCCGAGACGGTGCCGCTCGTCGTCGTCGACGGGGACGAGCGCGTCGAACTCGACGTCGAGCGCGGCCGAAACCTCCGGCGGGTCATGCTGGACGCCGGGCTGTCGCCGTACGCGCCCGCGACGCGCCGCCTCAACTGCGGCGGCCGGGGGCTCTGTGCCACCTGCGGCGTCCGCGTCCACGAGGGGCCGCCGGCCGACCACTGGCACGACCGCCTCGCCGAGCGGTTCGGCTATCCGCGGCTCTCCTGTCAGATATCGGTCGAGCGCCCGATGACCGTCGCGCTGGTCGACAAGCGCGTGTGGGGCGGACGGGCGTCCGGCGCGAGCGACGAGGAAGGCGCGAGCGACGAGGAAGGGGACTCGGTCCGCGGCCGCTGAGCGCGACGAACCGGGGGACCCCACACCTCGTTTCCGGTGAAACGGCGGACGGTACCGCGTCACACGCGACGGGCGAGACCGGCGAGACGGACCCCGCCGCAGCAAAAAAGCCAAGTCCGCGGGCCCGAACGGTCCGGTATGCAACCCTCCAAGGAGCGCGAGTCGTCCTCGGATGACCCGATGGACGACCTCGACGACCTCCTCGACGACGACCTCGCCCGCGGCGAGGGGGCGTCCGACGCCGACTCCGGCGGCGCCGCGGCGACCGACGCTGGCGCCGGGAGTGCGCGGAGCGCCGGGAGCGCCGCCGGCTCCGGGCGGATCGGCGTCTCCGGCCAGTGGTTCTCGGCGAAGGCCTTCGGGCTCGCGCTGGTGACGGTCGCGATCGGCGTGTTCGTCGGGAGCCTGATCCCGCTGATCGGCGGGACAGTCGGGACCGCGGGCGGCGTGTTCCTCGCCGCGTTCCTGCTCGGCCTTGCCTTCTCGACGCGGCGGTACGTCGAGACGGGGATCGCCGGCGGGGCGGCGGGCGCGGTGAGCGCGGTGACGAGCGTCCTCGGCGTCGGATTCCTCCCGATCGGCATCGACTACCTCTCGCAGTGGGGGCTCCCGCTTGTCGCGGTCGGCGGGGGCGTCGGACTGGCGCTCGCGCTGCTCGGTCACTACTTCGGTCGGGACCTGCGCGCGGGGCTGAGTCAGGACATCGAGGGTTGATCCTCCGGGACCCGCGGGGAGACCGGTCGATACCGACGCTATCCGGAAGACCCGGCCGGCGGACGCTATCCGGAAGACCCGGTCTGCGGGCCCTACCCGGAGAGCCGGTCGATACCGACGTAGTCGGCGATCTCGTGCCGCTCTAAGACGAGGAAGCCGGCGAGGATCGCGACGAACCCGACGAGCGCCTCGGCGTCGACGAGGTGACCGAGCAGGACCCAGCTGCCGACCGCGGCGACGACGGGCTCCGCGTAGCCGACGAGGTGGAGCTGCGACGGGCCGACGGCGTCCAGCAGCGCGAAATACAGGAGGAACGCGACGACGCCCGAGAGCAGCGTCAGGTACGCGAGCGACGCGATCGACGTCTGGTTCCAGACGATCGCGGCGGGCGACTCGCCGACCGCGGCGGCGGCGACCAGCAGCTGGCCGGCCCCAAGGACCATCGCCCAGCCCTGGAGCGCGGCGATCGGGAGGTCGGTGCGGAACGGGCGAAGCAGCACGGCGCCGAGCGAGAAGGCGACCGCGCCCGCGAACGCGAGCGCCACGCCGACGACCGCCGCGCTCCCGAGTCCGGCGGCGGCCGGATCGGCGATCACCACTACCCCGACGATCCCGAGCGCGAAGCCGCCGATCTCGACGGGACCGAGCCGCTCGTTCGGGAGGAGAACGGCCGCGAAGACGGCCGTCAACACCGGCGCGAGGCTCACGACGACCGCGGCGACCGCGCCGGAGACCCGCATCTCCCCGAGGTAGAGGAACCCGTGGTAGGCGGCTATCACGAACGTGCCCGCGACGGCGACGCCGAGCCATTCGTCACGGCCGCGCGGGAGCCATCGGTCCGCGGCGACCGCAGCGTAGGCCAGCACGACCGCGCCCGCGACGACGTACCTGACGCCGGCGAACAAAAGCGGCGGGAAGTAGTGGAGGCCGGCCTCGATGGCGACGAAGGACGTGCCCCAGAGCGTTGCGAGCAGCAGGAACGCGGCGACGATCGCTTCCGGAGTAGAGAGGAGATTTCTGGGATTCACTGGTTGTCAATTCGAAATACACGAGTATAATTAAATGATACTCTTTAAACGGTCGAAATTCCGAATGAAGAATCAGACATACGAATCAGATCCGATTCGACGGCCGAACTGCGTCCGCATCTTAGAGCAGACTCCAACCCTGTCGGTCGACATATACAACCGACCGGGGGTCGATCGCGGGGTATGGACGAGCGCGACGTGCGGCTGTTGAAGGCCATCTCCGACCTCGGCACCGGGAGTCCAGAGCGGCTCCACGAGGAGACGGGTATCCCGGTGTCGACGATCCACTACCGACTGAACAACCTCCGCGAGGACGGCGTCATCGAGAACGACCTGTACGACCTCAACCACGAGGCGCTCGGGCTCGGCGTCACCGTCATCGTCGAGGTCCTCGCAAGCTACGAGGGCCCCTACGAGGAGTTCGCCGACGAACTGCTGGCCGTCGAGGGCGTCACGGAGGCGTTCTTCACGATGGGCGAGACGGACTTCGTCGTCCTCGCGCGGCTCTCCTCGTCGGACACCGTCGAGCGTCTCATCAGCGACTTCGAGGCCATCCCCCAGGTCGAGCGCACGAACTCGACGTTCACCATCGCCACCCTCCGAGACGAGCCCCGCGCGCCGGCGACGTACGACCTCGACACGCTGATCGAGGAGCTGACCGACTGAGCCGGGACTCAATCCGTATCCGGGACCAGCGAGGCACCGACCGAGCGCTCGACGTACAGCAGCGCCACGAGGCCGAGTATCACGAGCGTGTAGGAGAACGCGGCGAACAGGGCGTCCTGCGTCGACGGGTACTCCGTGGTGCGGAAGATGATCACCTTCCGAACCATCGCGATGACGCCGGTGTAGATCACCAGCCTGACGATCCGCCGGGTGTCGCTCTGCTCGATGTAGGCGACGACCGTCTCGTACACCTCGACGATGATGAGCAGGAGCAGGCCGGTCTCGATGAAGCCGATGACCGTGTTGGGATCCGTTATCTCGCCGGTTGGGACGGACTCGACGATCTGGATCGCGAGGTCGACCACACCGATACCGAACAACAGGGCAAAAAGTGCCGCCGCCGCCAGTTCGACGCCGTGGATGAAGCGGTTCGTCGCGTCGGAGACGCGGTCGCCGCGCGTCCGAGCGACGGCCGGGTCGGGCGCACGGTCCGACGCGGTCGAGTCGTCCGACGGGTCGGCCGGGGGCGAGTCAGCCATCTGGAGTCACTCGGATCGCTGTGAGGACCTCCCGACAGGTAAAGAACGGGCCTAACGGGGACAGCGCGCGCTACGAGCGCTTGCCGATCTCCTCGCGCAGCACGTCTGAGACGACCTCGCCGTCGGCCTTCCCGCGGAGCGCGCCCATCGCCTCGCCCATCAGCCCGGAGAACGCGCCCATCCCTTCCGCCTCGATCTGGTCGGCGTTGCGCTCGACGACCTCGACGACCGCCTCGCGGACCTCGTCCTCGCTCACGCCCGAGAGCCCGGCCTCCTCGACGGCCTCGCTCGCCGTCAGGTCGGGCTCCTCGGCGAGCGTCGTCAGCACCTCGGGGACGCCCTCCTTCGCGAGGTCGCCGCCCTCCACGAGGTCGAACAGTTCGAGGAAGTGGTCGTCGGTGAGGTGCTCGACGGGCGCGCCGTCGCGTCGGATCTCCGTCGTCGTCGACTCCAGCGTCGACGCGGCGAAGGTCGGGTCGACGCCGCGCCCGACCGCGGTCTCGAACAGCGGGAACCGCTGACCGAACGCGACCTGCTCGGCGAGGCCGGCGTCGAGCCCGAACTCGTCGGCGTATCGCTCGGCCTTCTCGTCGATCAGTTCGGGCGTTTCCACGTCGGAGGGGTCCGGCTCGACGGGCGGCACGTCGGTCTCGGGGTACATCCGCGCCGCACCCGGCAGCGGCCGGAGGTAGCGGGTGGTGCCGTCGTCGTTCGCGCCCCGGGTCTCCTCGGGGATGCCCTCGATTGCGGTCTCGGCGCGGTCGGCGGCCGCCTCGATCGCGAGGTCGGCGGTCTCCGGGTCGGCGGCGACGATGGCGACCGCGTCGCCCTCGCCCGCGCCGACCGCGTCGCGGAGGGCCTCGACCTCCTCGGCCGTGACGCCGTACGCGGGCAGTTCGTCGGTGTGGAAGACCCCGCCCGCGCCGTGGCGCTTCGCGTGGTCCGACAGCTCGGTGCCGAGCCGGCGGTCCGGCTGGAGCTCGCGGCCGACGAGCCCGGCGAAGCCGAACAGCGGGACCGCGGTGACCTTTCCGCCGGAGTCGACGGCGCCGCGGATGACCCCCGACTCGGTATCGACGAAGACGTCGGTCACGTCCGCGACGTCGCCGACGCTCGCGTCGCGCTCGCGGAGCTCGTCGCGGATCTCGAGCAGCTCCGCCTGTCGCCCGACCTCGCCGCGGACGATGTCCTCGATCCCCGCCAGATCCTGTACGCCTTTCACCTCGACGCGGGCGCCATCCGCGATGGAGACGTTCACGTCCTGACGGATCGTCCCGAGCCCGCGCTTGACCGCGCCCGTCGAGCGCAGCAGCATTCCGATGCGCTCGGCGGCCTCGCGAGCGTCCTCAGGGCTGCGGATGTCGGGGCCCGTCCCGATCTCGACGAGGGGGACGCCGAGCCGGTCGAGCGAGTAGACGACGCCCTCGTCGGTCTCCTCGACGCGCTTTGCGGACTCCTCCTCGAGCATGAGGTCGACGACGGACACCGAGCCGGTGTCGATCTCGATTTCGCCGTCCTGTCCGAGGAGGATCGAGCGCTGGAAGCCGGAGGTGTTCGAGCCGTCGATGACGAGCTTCCGCATGACGTGCGCCTGATCGACGACCGAGAGGTCGAGCAGGTCGGCGATCTGGAGCGCCACCGAGAGCGCCTCGCCGTCGACGCGCCGGGGCGGCTCGTCGTCCTCCTCGACGAGGCAGGTGGTGTCGTACGCGAGGTAGGTGAACTCGCGGTCGACGCGGCTCTCCTCCATCGCGGCGTCGTCGAGTTCGCCCAGCTCGCTCTTCGTCGGATGGAGTTTGCGGGTGATCGACCGCTCGGCCTCGTCCGGGTCGCGCTCGACGGTCGGAGAGTCACAGAACAGCTTGGTCTCGGTGTCGAGCTGCTGGTGGATCTCCAGCCCGGCGACGAGCCCCAGCTCCTTGTAGTCGTACTCGGGGGTCGCGTCCGTACTCATTACGCCTTACTCCGACGGCGCGCGACTAAAAGGGTGGCAGTTCGCGCGAGGGGTGCGGGACGGAGCGTGGACGCTGCGCGTTGAGACTTGCGATATTACGTATAAATGACTTGGCGGTGGCGCGTGCCGGTGAGCGCCGCAACGCGGCGCGAACCGCACGCGCGAGGGAGTCGGCCGGTCGGAGCGAAACGGAGACCGGGGGACGAGGCTGGGGAGGCGTGAGGTGCGGTGCTGTGCGGGGGGACTCAAAGGGGCAGCCGCGAGGCCGCCGTAGGCGTTCACGAGAGCAACGCTCTCGTGAGCCAATCAGAACGCTTCGCGTTCTGATGACGACGTAAGCACCGCAGGGAGCGAGCGCAACGAGCGACTGAGGAGCGCAACGAGCGTACGGCGGCCTCGCGGCTGGGGCTTTGGAGCCGGTCGCAACCGGTTCACGAGTAACGATTTATAAACGAGCGGCTGGGGCTTCGGCGGTGTTCACGACCACAGCGTTCCGATCGTAGTCGTCACTCCTCACGTAGCGTCCGAAAGGAATTGTGCGTGGGTGCTGTCGTGTAGACAACACCGTGCATCGTGGGGTGTACCCCGTGCGATGCGTGGGACCGGATTTGAACCGGCGGACCTCTACAGGACAGCGCCCTCAACGCTGCGCCGTTGGCCTGGCTTGGCTACCCACGCTCGCGGTGTTCTGTCGCGTCTCCACGTACCCTTCCCCTAATTAAAAGCCCTTCCATTTGGCGGGACCGTGGCGGGGTTTCGCAGACGGGTGCGGCGCGCCGCGACCGCGACTGGGTGACCGCACCCGGTACGCGTCGACCGCAACCGGCACGCGTTTGGGGGTCGCATCCTAACGTCGGAACATGTCCGCTTGGGCCCGCGAGAACGTCTCCGTGTTGACCGCCGTCGCCTCCGGCGTCGCGCTCGCACTCGTCTTCGGCGCGGTCGGCGGCGTGATTCCGAGTTCGCTGCTGCCGCGCGCGAGCGACGCCGTCCTCGCCGCGATCCCGCACTTCAACGCCGCCGTCTCCGCGACCGCCATCGCCACCATCATCCTCGGCTGGCGGGCGATCTCCCGCGGGAACGTGAAGCGCCATCGGAACTTCATGATCTCGTCGTTCGCGCTGTTCGCCGCGTTCCTCGGTGCGTACCTCTACCGGCTGATCATCGTCGGCACGACCGAGTTCCCCGGCCCGGAGACCGTCTACTCGTTCGTCTACCTCCCCTTCCTCGCGGTACACATCCTGCTCGCCATCGTCTGCGTCCCGTTCGTCTTCCACGCGCTCTTCCTCGCCGCGACCCGCCCGTACGAGGACCTCTATCACACGCGACACGCGCAGGTCGGAATGGTCGGCGCCGTCCTCTGGCTGATCTCCTTTTCGATGGGGATCGGTGTCTACCTGCTGTTGTACCACATCTACTGACCGAACGCGACGGAAAGAGCGGGTCGACTAGGCGTTCCGGTCCGCGTTCCGTCCGGCCATCTGGTGGGCCGCGTAGAACAGCGGGACGAGCAGCGCGCCGGCGAAGCCGAAGCCGAGCGCAAGCGTTCCGATGTCGCTCGCGGAGAGTCCGCTGTCCCCAGAGCCGCCGCCCCCGGAGCCGCCCTCACCGCCGATGATGTCGTCGTCGACGTCGCCAACCGCGACGGCGCCTTTCATCCCGGCCCCCTCGTGGGGCTCGCAGACGTAGCGGAACACGTCGCCTTCGCCGGCGTCTTCAAAGGTGTACTCGAAGGTCTCGCCCTCCTCCGCGACCGCCTCGCCGCTTTCGAAGGTGCCGTCCTCCTCGACGACGTTGTGGCCGCCGCCCTCGCCGGTCCACTCCCAGACCACGGTCGTCCCAGAGTCGACGAGGATCGCCGGCGGGTCGAACAGCAGGCCGTTCTCGCCCGCACCGACCGAGACGGTGACCTCGCTCTCGCCGCGGAGGTCGCGGGTCCCCTCGTAGTTGCTGACGTCGTCCAGCCAGCCGTCGTACTGCGCGGCGGCGGTCCCGCTTCCGGCCGCGACTCCCGCGGCGACCGCCGCCCCGGCGGCCCCGGCGCGGAAGAATCCGCGGCGGCTCATCGACGCGGCGTCGTCCCCGGCAGCGTCGGCGTTCCGTGTCATACCTCTACGTCTAATCGTGAGCGTATTTAAGCCCCCGATACGTCCTGAGCGGTCGGAGCCGCGTCGAACGTGTGCGGGGTCTCGGTCGAAAAGAGTGTGCGCAATCGTCCGCGCGTTATCGGCCGTCTGCGGTCCCTAATCGTCCGCAGGCGTCGCGTCCGAGGCCGACGCGTCGACGTCGCGGTCGGTCGCCTCACCCTCGACGTCGAAGGGGTACTCGCCGGTGACGCAGCCGAGACAGAGGTCCGCGCGGCTCTCGCCGAGCGCCGCCGCGACCGCGTCGATGGAGAGGTACGACAGCGAGTCCGCACCGACCTCCTGCCGGATCTCCTCGGTCGAGGCGTCGGCCGCGATCAGCTCCTCGCGCGTCGCCATGTCGATGCCGAAGTAGCAGGGCGCGAGGATCGGCGGCGCGCCGATCCGGAGGTGGACCTCCTCGGCGCCCGCCTCGCGGACCAGATCGACGAGCTGGGTGGAGGTCGTGCCGCGGACGATGGAGTCGTCGATGATGGTCACCGACTTCCCCTCTACCGTCGAGCGGATCGGGTTCAGCTTCAGCCGGACCGCGCGCTCGCGCTCGTCCTGCGTCGGCATGATGAACGTCCGGCCCACGTACCGGTTCTTCATCAGCCCCTCCGCGAACTCCACGCCGCCGTCGTCGCCCTCTTGGGGCTCCCCGTCGGCCGTGGTCTCGCTCGCGGCGTCCGCGTAACCGGAGGCGAACGCGCGCCCCGAGTCGGGGACGGGCATCACCACGTCAGACTCGACGCCGGACTCCTCCCAGAGCTTCCGGCCGAGCGACCGCCGGACCTCGTACACGAGGCTCTCGTCGATAACGGAGTCGGGGCGGGCGAAGTAGACGTGTTCGAAAAAGCAGTGGGCGGTCGAGTCGCGTTCCACCAGCTGATACGTGTCGTAGCCGGTGCCGTCGGGGTCCAAGACGACGAGTTCGCCGGGACGGACGTCGCGGATCAGCTCCCCGTCGAGCGTGTCGATGGCGGCCGACTCGCTGGCGATGACGTAGCCGCCGTCGATCTTCCCGAGACAGAGCGGGCGGTTGCCGAGCGGGTCGCGGACGCCCAGCACGGTGTCGTCGTGGGTGATCGCCAGCGAGTAGGAGCCGTGGATGCGGTTCATCGTGTGTTTGACCGCCCGCACGAGGTCCTCTTCGAGGAGGTTGCGCGCGAGGTCGTGGGCGATCACCTCGGTGTCGCCGTCGGAGGTGAACGCGTGGCCCGCCGCCGCCAGCTCCTCGCGCACCTCGTCGGCGTTGACGAGGTTCCCGTTGTGCGAGAGCCCGAGCGACCCGGATTTAAAAGAGACCGAGAACGGCTGCGCGCAGCTCTTGTCGAGGCTGCCGGCGGTCGGATAGCGCACGTGGCCGATGCCCGTGCCGCCCGACAGCGACGCGAGGTCCTCCTCCTCGAAGGCGTCGCCGACGAGACCCCGCTCGACGTGGCTGTGCTGTTGGAACCCGTCGTGTGTGACGATCCCGGCCGACTCCTGGCCGCGGTGTTGGAGCGCGTACAGCGCGTAGTACAGCGGTCGAGCGGCTTCCCGGTCCTCGAGCGAGACGCCGACGACGCCGCACTTCTCTCGTGGTTCGTCGCCGCCGTAGTCCCCACCGGCGTTCATGTACGCGAGGGTGAGGCGGGCGGCGATAAAAATCCTCGTGTTCGTGGCGTATCGCTCCCCCTTTTCGCCTTGAGTTATACGCAATCGTGTATATTCTCTGGTGCGGACTGCCGCGTGGTCACGCCGTCTCCTCGCCCTCGAGGAACTCGTCGAGGCGCGCGAAGTAGTCCTCCCGCGGCACCTGATACGCCCCCCGGTAGTCCACCTCGCCCGCGACGAACCGCTCCGCGACGTCGACCGCGCCGGCCGCGCCCGCCTCGCGGCTCTCGTGGGTCTCCGCGACCGCTTCGATTTCCGGCTCTAAGAACAGGACGACGTGCCACTCGTCGGTCGCGTACTGACCCGATCCGGGCCGGGCGTTCCGGGCGCCGTTCGTCAGGTAGATCGTCGGGAGGCACTCGTTCGGGAGGTCGCCGGTCCCGAAGACGTCGGGGCGGTAGACGAGGATGGCCCGTCCGCTGGGCTCCTCGTTCCACACCCGCCACCCCTCCGGCAGCGATTCGAAGGCCATGCGCCCCATCCGTCGCGGAGGCTTGAAAACGTCGCGCTCGGGGGCGGAGAGTCGCTCCGCGGTCGGCGACGACCCGCGGTGGAATCGGTTGCTTAGTCGACGATGTCGGAGCCGCCCGGCGGCAGGAACTCCTGTAGCCGGTCCGCGCTCGCGACCTTGCGCACGAACGACTGGTCGTTGAACCGCTCTTTCAGGTTCCGGTAGGCCATCATCGCGGCGTCGTTTTGCGCGTACATCCCCGGCTCGAAGGTGAAGTGCGCGGCCGCGCGGTCGACGATTGCCGACGGCGGGCCGCCGATCGCGCGGGTGACCGGCTCGCACTGGACGCCGACGGCGATCCGGCAGGGGACGTCCTCGAAGTAGGTGCGGTCGCCGCGGATCACGAAGCTCCCCTTCCCGATGTACTCGCCGCTCTCGGGCGTCTTCGACACCTGATCGGGCTCGACCATATACGCGTCGCCCGCGCCGCGGCCGTCCTTCCAGTCCGACGAGTAGGAGACCGCGAACTGGGCGGCCTCACGGAGCGTCTCCGCCGAGAAGTCGACCGGCTCGGACGACTCCGACGGGCCGGACGCCTTCAGCAGGGTCACCGGCCCCCCGTGCGCCTGCGTGTGGAAGAACCGGTCGTGTTTGCCCATGTACTTTTTCACCAATTCCTCGTTTTGGTCGGCGTTGCGCCCGCCGATGACGAGGTAGCCCGTCGAAGTGCGGAACCAGCGGAACCGCTCGAACCAGTCGTCCGGGCTCCGGATCGGGATCGACGAGCGGGCGAGCCAGTCCGTCTCGTACTCTTCCGCGTCGTCCTCGCCCTCGTCGTCGTCGCCGTCCCCAGCGCCGTCGTCGGCCGCCTGCTGTTCCCCCCACTCCTCTTTCCGGGCTTTGACCGCTTCGAGTTCCTCGCGAGTCGACTCGATGGCAGCCATCGCGCCCTCCTTCTTCTCCTCGACGCGCTTGGCCTCCTGGTAGAGCCGGTCGGCGTTGACTTCCACGCCCTCGCTCGCGTCGAGCTCGACGCGGGTCGTCCCCCCGTCGTCGCTCTCTTCTCCGTCGTCGGCCTCCTCGTCCAGCTCGACCGTCACCGTCCCCTCCCCGCCGTCGACGTCGACGACGGCCTCCGCGGCCGGGATCCCCCGCTCCGCGCCGGCGTCGAGCGTCTCCACGATCTCGTCCCACGCCACCTCGTTCTCGCGGGCCTCCCTGACCGTCGAGAGCACCTCGTCGACGAGGTCGTAGTTCGCGTACAAAAGCTCAGCGCGCTCCCGTTCCGCCTGCGCCTGCTCCTCGAACCCCTCGATCGCCCCCTGCTGCTGTTCGATGATCCGCTCCTGTTTGGCGATCTCCTCTTCAAAATCGGGCCGCGAGGCGCTCGCGTCCGCCGGCGCCTCGCCGTCGTCGGTCTCCTCGCTCGCGAGCCGGTGGAAGTACTCGTCGACGGCGGCGTTAAACGAGTCGAACCCGACGCTCGGGAGGCCCTCGTGTTCCGCGAGCGGGAATGGAGTGACGTCGACGACCCGCGGGTCGCCTCCGTCGCTCCCGTCGCCGTCTCCCCCCTCGCCGTCGACCGACTCCTCGTACACGCGGGGGTCGACGTCGCCCGAGCGGAGCCGCTCGTCGATCCGCGAGAGCGCGTCGTGGAGCGCCCCCAGCTGGTCGTCGGTCGCCTCGTCGATAGGGGTTTCCTTCGGCACGCCCGCCCTGGTACACACCTCCTCGGCGTAGAGCCCGCCGAGGTTCAGCTGGGTCGCGAGCGTGCGCACCACGTCGCTGTCCGACTCGCGCATGTGTCGGTCGAACCCCCCGCGGCTCACCGTGAGGGGATTCAGCCGAGAGGCCGGGTACTCGTACTGCGAGCCGGGGGCGACGGTGCGGGACTTGAGCCGGACGGTCGAGAGCGCCCCAATCACCTCGCCCGTCTCGTCGAGCGCGGCGACGTTCCCCTGCCCGAACAGCTCGGCGACGAGCGTCGTGTTCCCGTCCTCGCGCTCGAACTCGAAGGTGAGGATGCGGTCGAACTCGTACTGCTCGACGCCGGCGAAGTCCGCGCCGGACATGCGGTTCCGGAGCATCTTCGCGAAGTTCGGCGGGCGTCCTGGCGCGTCCGCGACGTTGTCCGGGTCCGCGGCGTGCGCGCGCTTCACGTCTCCCACCTCGATCATGAGCTCGACGCGGCCGCGGTCGAAGTCGCGCAGCTTCAGCCGGAGCAGGTCGTCGTCGTAGAGGTACGCCTTGTCGACCTTCGCGCCCTCGTACCGATTCAGCTCGGTGACGAGCGCGGCGAGGTCGATGCTCGACAGCTCCCGCTTCTGGTCCATACTCGATAGAGACCCGCGGCCGGCAAAAAGGCGTGTCGTTGTGGGTGCGGTGCGTCTCGGCGTCGGAACCAGTCTTACTCGTCGGCCAGCGACTCGACGGTGTTCAGTGCGTTGTTGACATCCACCTCCGCGTGAACGCGGAGGAATCCCGAGCGGTGGGAGTTTCAGGTTCGCAACCATGAGTCCGATTTCTTCTTCGGGAACCCGTTTAAC
>JBNJEE010000026.1:0-20248 GCA_051745525.1 Methanobacteriota archaeon
ACGAGATCGACCACCTCGGCGTAGCTCCGGTGGACGCCCGCGCCCTCGGCCGGTCCAGCTGCGCCGGAAGCGTCTGCGTCGTGGTCGTGGCTGTGATCGTGGTCGTGATCGTCGCCGTGACTGTGGTCGTGGTCCGCGTCAGTCTCGACCGCTCCGTCCGCCTCGTCGACGTGGAGGTCGACGGTCGTCGCGCGGATCCCGTTTTTTTCCGTCTCGCCGACCTCGTACCGGACCGGGAGGGCGTCGCTCACGGGCGCGAGGACATCGGGGTCGGCGCCGGCCGCGATCAGCGCGGCACAGATCATGTCGCCGGCGGCGCCGGTCCGACCGTCGAAGACGAGCGTTCGCATGGTGCGTCTGAGGCGACTGGCGGACAAATACCTCGGGATTGACTCCGCCGAATCGGTCAGACAGTCATTTATAAATGACTGTGCTGTGGTCGTCTTCTGTTTATGAGTAGTCGACGACGTTGCGCTGAACACCGCCAAAGCCCTAGCCGGTCGCTTATAACTGAGTAGCGGTACATCGGCGGCGAACACCGCCAAAGCCCCAGCCGCGAGGCGGGCGCAGGCGAGGGAAGGACCGCAACGAGGGAGCGAACGCAGTGAGCGACCGAGTGAGGAGCACAGCGAGCGTGCGCCCGCCTCGCGACTGCCCCTTTGAGTCCCGCCCCGCACAGCACCGCCCAGCACCTCACGCCTCCCCAGCCTCGCGGCTCCCTCCGCTTCGCTCCGGTCGCCGCGTCCAGCGAGGGACCGAAGGTCCCTCTGGCAGCCGGCGCGTAGCGCCGGCGACCTCGCGCGGCGCTGTTCACGGTCGCCAGAGGCGACCGCTCACAGGCACGCGCCACCGTAAATCGCCGTTGTCTTTTATAAACTATCCTCGTCGCTCACGAACAGGTACACCTCCCCGACGAGAATGAACGCGACGGCCGTGAGGGGAACGGCGAGGAGGCCACCGACGTCGAGCGCGGCGAGCGCGACGCCGACGAGCACGCCGGCGACGAGGAAGGCGAGCCGCGACAGGAGCGACCGCATCGGGTCGGAGAGAGAGTCGAACACGTCCGAACGTCACCGGGAGTGGGCAAAAAACGTCCGCTGGGACCCTCCCGAGAATCCACGGCGAAAACGCACCCTTACGACGATGTTTTAAGAGCGGGTTTCGTACCGTGCTATATGATAACACAACATTCCGTGGTCACCGGTCGCTCGGTGCGAAGCGACGGCGCCGGGACGGGCAACAGGCTTATTCCCGGACCGGGTCCAGATACGACCATCCCCCGCGAGGAACCATGAACGAAGTCCAACTCGAAGTGGCGAAGGCGTACCCGAACGA
Organism: Methanobacteriota archaeon; assembly: GCA_051745525.1. Classification (GTDB taxonomy): domain Archaea; phylum Halobacteriota; class Halobacteria; order Halobacteriales; family Haloferacaceae; genus Halorubrum. The sequence continues at coordinate 1,336 of JBNJEE010000026.1, forward strand.
CTCGGGGCGCGGCATCGCCCGACTCGACCCCGACACGCTGTTACATCTGAAGCTCTCGCCCGGCGACATCATCGAGATTGAGGGCGCGGAGACCACCGCCGCGAAGGTCTGGCGCGCGGACCGCCAGGACTGGAACACCGACACCGTCCGCGTCGACGGGTTCACCCGCCAGAACGCGGACGTCGGCATCGGCGAGCGCGTCACCATCCGGAAGGCGGAGGCCGAGAAAGCCGACAAGCTCGTGCTGGCACCGCCCGAGGAGGCGTCGGTCCAGTTCGGCTCCGACGCCGCCGGCATGGTGAAACGCCAGATCCTCAAGCGCCCGGTCGTCGAGCGCGACATCGTCCCCGTGATGTCGTCGACGAACCACCCGTTCATGCGGTCGCCCGGCCAGGCGATCCCGCTGATCGCGGTCGAGACCGAGCCGGACGGCGTCTGTCTCATCACCGAGGACACCGAGGTCGAACTGCGCGAGGAGCCGATCTCCGGGTTCGAGAAGACCGGCGGCGGAATCACCTACGAGGACATCGGCGGGCTCCAGTCGGAGATCCAGCGCGTCCGCGAGATGGTCGAGCTGCCGATGAAACACCCGCAGATCTTCTCGAAGCTCGGTATCGAGCCGCCGCAGGGCGTCCTGCTCCACGGCCCGCCGGGCACCGGGAAGACCCTCCTCGCGAAGGCGGTCGCCAACGAGACCTCGGCGTCGTTCTTCTCGATCGCCGGCCCCGAGATTATCTCGAAGTACTACGGCGAGTCCGAACAGCAGCTCCGGGAGATCTTCGAGGACGCGAAAGAGGAGTCCCCCTCGATCATCTTCATCGACGAGCTGGACTCGATCGCGCCGAAACGCGAGGACGTCACCGGCGAGGTCGAGCGTCGCGTCGTCGCCCAGCTACTGACGATGATGGACGGGTTGGAGACCCGCGGGCAGGTGATCGTCATCGGCGCGACGAACCGCGTCGACAGCGTTGACCCCGCGCTCCGCCGTCCGGGGCGCTTCGACCGTGAGATCGAGATCGGCGTCCCCGACGAGGTGGGCCGCAAGGAGATCCTCCAGATCCACACCCGCGGGATGCCGCTCTCGGACGACGTGAGCTTAGACCACCTCGCGGACGAAACCCACGGCTTCGTCGGCGCCGACATCGAGAGCCTCACGAAGGAGGCCGCGATGAAGGCGCTCCGGCGCTACCTCCCCGAGATCGACTTAGACGAGGAGGAGGTGCCGCCGAGCCTCATCGACCGGATGATTGTCAAGCGCGACGACTTCGGCGGCGCGTTGAACGAGGTCGAGCCCTCGGCGATGCGCGAGGTGCTCGTCGAGCTGCCGAAGATCTCCTGGGACAACGTCGGCGGGCTCGAAGACGCCAAACAGCAGGTCCAGGAGTCCGTCGAGTGGCCGCTCACCTCCCCGGAAAAGTTCGACCGGATGGGCGTCGACGCGCCGAAGGGCGTGCTGCTGTACGGCCCGCCCGGCACCGGGAAGACGCTCATGGCGAAGGCGGTCGCCAACGAGACGAACGCGAACTTCATCTCGGTCAGGGGTCCGCAGCTGCTCTCGAAGTGGGTCGGCGAGTCGGAGAAGGCGATCCGCCAAACGTTCCGCAAGGCCCGGCAGGTGAGTCCGACGATCATCTTCTTCGACGAGCTCGACAGCCTCGCGCCCTCGCGCGGCCAGGAGATGGGGAACAACGTCTCCGAGCGCGTCGTCAACCAGCTCCTGACGGAACTCGACGGGTTAGAAGAGATGGGCGACGTGATGGTCATCGGCGCCACCAACCGCCCGGACATGATCGACCCCGCGCTGCTGCGCTCTGGCCGGTTCGACCGCCTCGTGATGATCGGCCAACCCGACCAGGAGGGCCGCGAGCAGATCCTCGACATCCACACCCGAGACACGCCGCTCGCGCCCGACGTGAGCCTCCGCGAGGTCGCCGAGATCACCGACGGCTACGTCGGCTCCGACCTCGAGGGGATCGCTCGCGAGGCCGCCATCGAGGCTCTGCGCGACGACGACGACGCCGAGGAGGTCGAAATGAAGCACTTCCGGCGCGCGATGGAGTCGGTGCGGCCGACGATAAACGAGGACATTCTCGCGTACTACGAGGACGTCAGAGAGCAGTTCAAGGGCGGTGGCGGCGAGTCGCTCCGCGACACCGGCGGTCGGATCGGCTTCCAGTAGACCGGCCGGCGGCCGGCGGTCTCTCCTGGGGGGACGTGTTGTTCGTCGCGCGCGTAGTGAGCGCTAGGTCAGACGACGTGACCGTCGACGTGGAGGTCGAAGTGGAGGTCGACCGCGACGAACTGGAGATCGAACGCGACGACGCCGAGTCGATCGAGGCGACCTACGAGGCGAACGGAATCAAAATCGAGGTCGAAGCCGAGGTGGAGACGCACGCCGAAGACGGCGACGATCACGCCGAGGGCGAGGACGATCACGCCGAAGACGGCGACGAGTAACGAGCGTCGAGGCCGCCGGCTCTCCCGCCGCGGCACCGACCCATTCCGCTCCTTTTAACCTCGACAGCGACCAAGCGGAGCCATGTCCCAGCCCCGCGTCCCCGGCGGCGACGAGAACGCGCTGGAGCTACCCTGCGGGGAGACGGTCGGCGTCGGCGAACTGGACCTCGGGATGCGCGAGTACGAGTGCGACTGTGGCGAGACCCACGCGGTCGTGATGGACGTCCATCCCCCCGAGCGGTTCCTCCCGGACTTCCTCGTCGAGGTCCTCCGCGAGGCGATCGACACCACCAGCGAGGAGATGCCGGAGTTCGACACGCCGCACCTGCTCGGCGTCGTCTTAGAGGAGTTCCCGGAGGCGGTCGTCGCGCACGACGCCAGCGAGAACGCGGACGTCGGCTACGCGATGGCGTGGGTGACCGAGTTCGACTCCCGGCGGCTCCACGAGATCGTCGTCGAGCTCGTCGTCGAACTGATGGAACACGCCGTGAGCCACGCCGACGACGACGAGGCGCTGTCGGCGTTCGAGCGGGAGATGGTCGAGTTCGACGTGAGCGAGTTCGTCGAGCAGTACCGCGCGGAGCGCGACCTCGAGGCCGAGGACCCCTACGCCTGACCGGGACTCGACGCCGCTCCGGTCGCCTCCCGAAAACCGCTCAGACCCTCGAACACGGCCGCCTCACGCCTCGTGTCTGACAATCGTCCGACTTCTGTCTCACTGAACCCTATATGTTCGGAGACCGTACGTAAGACGCATGAGCGCCGGTGAATACGACCGGTACGACCGGATCCGCGGCGTGCTCGCCGAGGCCGACGAGGCGCTGACGGCGCGAGAGATATTCGCCCTCGTCGAGGAGCGCGACGAGAGCGGCGGGATCGACAGCCCCCACCGGGTCGCCACCGTGCTGGGGCGCCGCGCCGAGCGCGGCGAGGTCGAGGTCATCGCGGGCCAGCCGTACCGGTACCGGCTCGAAACCTGAGCACCGCCGGCCGCACTGCGCCGCCCGCTACGGGGAGACTATCAGATCGAACCGATAGATGCTATCTTCGTACTCGACGACCACGTTCCGGAAGTCGACGCGGTCGTCGTAGCTCTCGATCGGTTCGAGGTCGCCGGCGATACCGAGCGCGTCGAGGGCTTCGCTGAGTTCGTCCGAGGGCGGCGCCCCCTCCTCGTAGCGGCGCGGGTCCTCGGCAACTGCGTCGTCCACCACCCCTCGTGCGCCTTCCGAGAGCCCGGCGGAGTCGAGGTCGCGTTCGACGATGGCCGCCCGCGCGTGCTCGGTGAACTCGCTTCGGGAGTCGCTGATCTCGTCGAGCCCGTACGTCCACTCCGGGACCCCGACCGTCCGTCGCTCCGTGACCGTCCGAAAGGACTCGTTCTCGTACTCGACGAACTCGAACGGCGGCGACGGGACGAGGGCGCTGGCCTCCGCGTCGAGCCCGTGGTGGAACTCGACCGTCTGTAGCTCGTCGAAGTCGGGGTCGCCGAGGAAGCCGTCGTGGCCGGCGTAGACGGCGTCCAGAGCCGCGTCGAGCACGCGCTCGTCCTGTTCGGAGAGGTCGAACGGCGGCTCCGCGACCGCTGCGTCGTCGGGCGGGTCCTCGTTGACCCGGTCGAGGGCGAAGTGCCAGCGCTCCAGTTCGAGGACGCGCTCGTTGGCGACGCGGACCTCGTAGAAGGTTCCGTCGCGTTCGAGGAACGTCGGTCGCGGCCGCGTCTCGGTCCCCCACTCGTCGCGGCCGACGAGGGGCCACTGCCTGACGGTCACCGTCTCGGTCTCGAACAGCTCCGAGAGGTAGCTCGTCTTGGCCTCGGTCGTGAAGTCGACGCGGGTCACGGCGTCGACGGCGGTCGGATCGGGCCACAGGTACGGTCGGCCGATCGACGACAGGTCCAACTCGTCGCCGAGGAGCGCGTACGAGTCGAGGTCGCCGGGGCTGAGACATCCGGCCGTCGCGGCGGTCGCACCGGCGGCGCCGAGCAGGTGGAGGGCACGGCGGCGGGAACAGAGCATATCCGTCTTCGAGATTCCCGATATATTGGTAAATTCCTTGTGGTGGGCCTCTCAGACCGCCGATCCGAGAGCGACACGCACCGATCGACCCGACCGCGTGCGACCCGGACCGCGACGGTCGTCGACGCGCGACCAGACCGCGACACCCGGTCACCGTGGCGTGCTTCGCAGTCGTCGTGCGGTGTCACACCGACTACCGTGCTGTACCGTACCGATCCCCGTGTGACGCACTCGCTTGCGAAAATCGCAAATTTGCTGCGAGATTCGTACTCTACCGCCGGCCTTATTACGATGAGCGTATTCCCTCCGCGTAATGAGCGAGGACCGGACGATTCTCCTTATCGGCAGCGGACCGATCCAGATCGGACAGGCGGCCGAGTTCGACTACTCCGGGGCACAGGCGTGTCGCGCCCTCCAGGAGGAGGGCGCCCGCGTCGTCCTGGTGAACTCGAACCCCGCGACGATCATGACCGACCCCGAGACGGCCGACCGGGTGTACATCGAGCCCATCACGCCCGAGGCCATCGCGGAGGTCATCCGGATCGAGGAGCCGGACGGCGTCATCGCGGGGCTCGGCGGGCAGACCGGGCTGAACGTCACCGCCGAGCTCGCCGAACAGGGGATCTTAGAGGAACACGACGTCGAGGTGATGGGGACGCCGCTCGACACCATCTACGCGACGGAGGACCGCGACCTGTTCCGCCAGCGGATGGAGGGCCTCGGCCAGCCGGTGCCGAAGTCGACGACCATCTCGCTGGACGAGGACGAGTCGGTCACCGACTTCGACGAGGCGGCCTTCCGCGAGCGCGTCCAGGAGGCGGTCGACTCCGTCGGCGGGCTCCCGGTCATCGCCCGGACGACCTACACGCTCGGCGGCTCGGGCTCCGGGGTCGTCGACGAGTTCGAGGAGCTCGTCGAGCGCGTCCGCAAGGGGCTCCGCCTCTCGCGGAACAGCGAGGTGCTCATCACCGAGTCCATCGCAGGCTGGGTCGAGCTGGAGTACGAGGTGATGCGGGACGCCGACGACTCCTGTATCATCATCTGCAACATGGAGAACATCGACCCGATGGGGATCCACACCGGCGAGTCGACGGTCGTCACCCCCTCGCAGGTGATTCCCGACGACGGGCACCAGGAGATGCGCGACGCGGCGCTCGAAGTCATTCGGGATCTGGGCATCCAGGGCGGCTGTAACATCCAGTTCGCGTGGCACGACGACGGCACCCCCGGCGGCGAGTACCGCGTCGTCGAGGTGAACCCACGCGTCTCGCGCTCCTCCGCGCTCGCGTCGAAGGCGACCGGCTACCCGATCGCCCGCGTCACCGCGAAGGTCGCGCTCGGCAAGCGGCTCCACGAGATCGAAAACGAGATCACCGGCGAGACGACGGCCGCCTTCGAGCCCGCCATCGACTACGTAGTGACGAAGGTTCCGCGGTGGCCCATCGACAAGTTCGACGACGTGGACTTCGAGCTGGGCACGGCGATGAAGTCCACCGGCGAGGCGATGGCCATCGGGCGGAACTTCGAGGAGAGCCTGCTGAAGTCGCTCCGCTCGTCCGAGTACGACCCGGCGGTCGACTGGGAGACAGTCGACGACAGCACCTTAGAGACCGAGTACCTCGAACGCCCCTCGCCGGACCGCCCGTACGCGATCTTCGAAGCGTACGACCGCGGCTTCGACGTCGCTGAGATCGAGGAGCTGACGGGGATCAAACCGTGGTACCTCGAACGGTTCAAACGCGTCAGCGACTCCGCGCAGGCGGCCCAGAACGGCGAGTTCGCACGGGCGGCCACCGCGGGTCACACCAACGCGGAGATCGCCGCGCTCGACGGCGGCGCCGACGTCGAAATCGTAGAGGAGGACGTCCCCGGCCGGACGTACAAGCAGGTCGACACCTGCGCCGGCGAGTTCGCCGCCGAGACGCCGTACTACTACTCCGCCCGGCAGTCGGAGTTCGAGCGCGGCCCGCTGAAGGGCGACGCCGCGGCGGGCGAGCTCGTCGTCGACAAGAGCGTCGATAGCGTGGTGGTCGTCGGCGGCGGCCCGATCCGGATCGGCCAGGGCGTCGAGTTCGACTACTGCTCGGTCCACGCGGTCCAGGCGCTCCGCGAGTTCGGCATCGAGGCGCACGTCGTCAACAACAACCCCGAGACCGTCTCGACCGACTACGACACCTCCGACGGGCTCTTCTTCGACCCGATCACCGCCGAGGAGGTCGCCGACGTCGCCGAGGCGACCGGTGCCGACGGCGTGATGGTCCAGTTCGGCGGGCAGACGTCGGTGAACATCGGTGAACCGCTTGAAGCCGAGTTGGAGCGTCGCGGGCTCGACTGCGAAATCATGGGGACGAGCGTCGAGGCGATGGACCTCGCGGAGGACCGCGACCGTTTCAACGTCCTGATGGACGAGCTGGGCGTCGCCCAGCCCGAGGGCGGCACCGCGACGAGCGAGGCGGAGGCGCTAGAACTCGCCCACGACATCGGCTACCCCGTCCTCGTGCGCCCCTCCTACGTGCTGGGCGGGCGCGCGATGCGTGTTGTCGAGGACGACGCGGAGTTAGAGGAGTACATCGAGGAGGCGGTCCGCGTCTCGCCCGACAAGCCAATCCTCGTCGACCAGTTCCTCGACAACGCGGTGGAACTGGACGTCGACGCGGTCGCGGACGGGGAGGACGTGCTGCTCGGCGGCGTGATGGAACACGTCGAGAGCGCGGGCGTCCACTCCGGAGACTCCGCGTGCATGATCCCGCCGCGCTCGCTCGGCGACGAGACGCTCGGCCGGGTCCGTGAAGTCACCGAGGACATCGCCCGCGCGCTCGACACGGTCGGCCTCCTCAACGTCCAGCTGGCGGTGACGGGCGTCGAGGGCGAGGCAGAAAGCGAGGTGTACGTGTTAGAGGCGAACCCGCGTTCCTCGCGGACGGTCCCGTTCGTCTCGAAGGCGACGGGCGTCCCTATCGCCAAGCTCGCGGCGAAAGTGATGACCGACGACCTGAGGCTCGCCGACCTCGACGTCGACGAGCAGATCCCCGAACACCGCTCCGTGAAGGAGGTCGTCCTCCCGTTCGACCGCCTGCCGGGCTCGGACCCGCGGCTCGGCCCGGAGATGAAGTCGACCGGCGAGGTGATGGGCACCGCGACCTCCTTCGGCAAGGCGTACGACAAGGCGCAGGACTCGACCGGGAAGCCGATCCCCGAGTCCGGCACCGCCGTCGTCGACCTCTCCGCGGAAGAGTTCCCGGACCCGGATACCGAGGCCGGCGAGGCGCTCGTCGAGGGCTACGCGGAGCACTTCGAGCTGAGCGAGGCGACTGACCTGATCGAGGCGGCCAAGCGCGGCGACCTCGACCTCATCGTCTCGCGCCAGCGCGACTTACTGGAGGTCGCCGTCGAAGAGGAGATCACCTACTTCTCGACGCACGCCTCCGCGAAGGCCGCCCTGGAGGCGCTCGACCACGCAGGCGACGACCTCGACGTGATGGCGGTGTCTGACCGCCCGAAGCGCGTCGCGGAGTGGGGCGCGGCAGAGTAGTCCGCCCGGGCGCTACAACGCCTCAAGCGTCGCGCGGTCCACCTCGGTCGCGGACATCTCCTCGCCGCCGTACTCCGCGACGAAGTCGTCGACGTCCCCGTCGTCGGTGAAGGGAACCAGGTCGGGCCCCATCGCCCCGATGATCTCGCTGCGCACGACGACGGTGAGGCCGGACTCACGGGCGAACGCCTCGCTCTCGACGTGCGAGGAGAACATCGTGTCGTCGCCCTCCTCGAACACCTCCTGGTCGACCGACGAGTAGTCGGTGAGGAACGTCGCGACCGGAGTGCGCCCCTCGTCCTCGGCGTCGAAGCGGTAGGTGTACGTGCAGGTGCCGCTACAGAACTGCGCCGGGCGGCCCCCCTCCGGCTCGTCGTCCTCGAAGTGGACCTGTCCGACCGTCCCGGGATGGTCGGCCACGATCATCCCGCACTGGTCGCAGGCCTGGTCGTCGTCGATGGAGACGGGCGAGACCGACGCCGACTCCTCGCCGGAACAGCCGGCGACGGCCGCGGCGCCGGCGGCGGCGAGTCCCGCGAGCAGTCGGCGCCGGGGGAGCGTCGCGCCGTTTTCGGATCGGCTCGTCGTCGGGTCGGAGCTGGGTGTCGACCGGTCGGATAGCGCCATATACGGATCTTACTAAACGGCCCTCTTAGCCCCTCGGGACGCGTTCAACGGCGCGTTCGAGGAACGAACCAGATGCCCTAAGTCGCCGCCGTTCGAAGCTGTCGCGTGGCAGTTTTCGACCTAGACTCCGCCCGGTCGCGTCGCGTCCGGCTCGCGACCGCCGGCCTCGTCGCGCTCGCCGCGGTCGCGACCGCAGGCGCGTTCGCCGCCAACCCGAGCGAGTCGGTCCCCGAGCCGGTGCGGTTCGACGACGCGGTCGAACTCGGGCTCTCCTCGGAAACGGACGCGCTGATGGCCGGGGACGCGACCATCCCGCGGGTCCAGGTGTTCTACTCGCAGCTCCAGTACGTCGTCGGCTACAACGGGGTCGGCGCGTTCGTCGACTCGCGCTCGGACGGGCGGACGGAGCGGCAGTTCGGCTACCCGCTCGTCGCGTACGTCGAGACGTTCGATCACAGGGACCCGGGGACGACCGACTCCGAGCTGTTCTCGGCGACCGGTGCGGGGGGGTGGACGCCGGCCGGGGAGGCCCGGTACGTCGTCGGGAGCGACGCGCGGACCCCGGCGGGCGAAGTCGTCGTCCCCTTCCGGGACCGCGAGGCCGCAGCGGCGTTCGCCGACGACCACGGCGGGTCGGTCGTGGGCTGGGAGGCGGTCCGGACCCGGTCGTTCGACGTCGACTCCGCGGCGACCGTGCGCTCGCTCGCCCCGGAGCGCTGGCGGACGACAAACGAGCGGCTCGCGTCAGCGGAGCGCCGCGCAGACCGTCCCGTCTCCGTCGTCGTCGGCAAGGACGCCCCCACCATCGAGGCCGCCGTCGCGGCCGCGCCGCCGAACACGACGGTCCGCGTCCCGCCCGGGACGTACGAGGAGACCGTGACGGTGAACCGGTCCGTGACGATCGCCGGCGCCGGAGTCCAAGGGGGCGAGGCCGAGACGACCCGCGTCGTCGGGAACGGGACCGGATCGGTGATCGCGGTCCGCGCGCCCGACGTGGCGCTCACGGGGCTGCGGATCGCAGGCACCGGGAACAAGACTCGCGACCCCGACGCGGCCCGCGAGTCGCGGGACCCCGAGGGCGAAGCGTGGGACACGAACATCCAGCTAGGCTACGGCCACGGCGACGCCGGGGTCAAGGCGGTCGAAGCGCCGGGGCTCGTCGTCGACGACGTCGCCGTCGACACGGACGCGAGCGGGCTCCTGTTGCGTGAGGGTTCGCGCGCGACCGTCAGGGGCCTGTCCGTCGACGGGACCGACGAGTGGCAGGACGGGTTCATGGGGATCACCGGAATGGAGTCGCGCGTGACCGTCACGGACAGCCGGTTCGATGGCGGCCGCGACGGGATCTACCTTCACCGCGCGGACGGCTCGGTCGTGCGGAACTCGACGTTCGTCGACAACCGGTACGGGACCCACCTCATGTACACCGGCGACGCGCTCGTCGCGGACAACGCCTTCCGGAACGAGCTGTTCGCCGGCGTCACCGTGATGACGCGGCCCGCCGGCAACGCGATCGTCGGCAACGATGTCCGCAACTCCAGCGCTGGAATCCAGGCGTCGGGCACGCGGACGTACGTCGGCCACAACACGCTGGTCGGGAACGAGCTCGGCTTCTCCACGAGCGCCCGCGGGTCGCTATACGAGCACAACGTCGTCGTCGACAACGAACTGGGCGCGCGCGCGACGACCGTGGTCCCGTCCAGCCGCGTCGTCGCGAACGACTTCGTCGGCAACGACGAACACGCGTCCGCCGGTGCCGGCGCGCTGCGCGTGTGGGCCGACGGCGACCGCGGGAACTACTGGGAGGGCGCGAACGTCGGCCCGCACGACCCCGGAAGCCGGGCGTACCGGCCGACATCGCCGGTCGACGCGGCGCTCCACCGCGAGATGAGCGCGGTCACGGTGCGTGAGTCGCCCGCCGCACGGCTCCTCGACCGCCTCCGCGGGACCGTCCCCGGTGCCCGGTCGGGCAGCGTGGTCGACCCGGCGCCGGCGACCGAGCCCTACCACCCGGACCGAGTCGAGGCGGTCACCGGAGCGGACGCCAACGCCGACGGGCCGGTTCGGCCAGACTGGCGGGCCGCGAGCGGGCCCGACGCCAACGCCACGGCGACCGCGGAGGGGTCCGCGTGACCGATCGCCCGCTCGCGACGGTCGACGGAGTCGCCCGCGCTTACGGCGGCGTCCAGGTCCTCGAAGGCGTCTCGCTGTCGGTCGGGACGGGGGTCACCGCCGTCGTCGGCCCGAACGGCTCCGGCAAGTCGACGCTTCTCGGCGTGCTCGCAGGCGCGGTCGAACCCACGGCGGGATCGGTCCGGTACCGACACGGGTCTCCCCGAGAGGGGACGGAGAAGCGCGTCGGCTACCTCCCGCAGCGCGTGCCGTTCCGCGACGACTTCACCGCCCGCGAGACGCTCGGGTTCTACGCGGCGCTCGTCGACGGCGACCCGGACGATGCGCTGGCCGCGGTGGGGCTCTCCGATGCGGCCCACAAGCGGGTGTCGGACCTCTCCGGCGGGATGCGACGGCTGCTCGGGATCGCGCAGGCGACGCTCGGCGACCCGGCCGTCGTCGTCCTCGACGAGCCGACCAGCGGGCTCGACCCCGAGATGCGCGAGCGGGCCTTCCTGGCGGCGGCCCGCGCCGGCGACGACGCGGCGGTCATCGTCAGCTCGCACGACCTCGACCTCGTCGACGCGCACGCGGACGCCCTCGTCGTCCTCAGCCGCGGACGGGTCGCCGCGTCGGGGCCTCGCGAGCGGCTCCTCGCCGAACACGACGCCGCTGACGTCCGGGAACTGTACCGCGCTGTCGCGAGCGGCTCGGCCGACCGGACGGCCGCGGACGGGGACGACGTCGACGGTGAGGCGACCGAGGAGTCGATCCACGTCACGGGGGTGTCCGACCGATGAGGTCCCCGTTCGGCGGCGTCTGGGTCGTCTTCCGTCGCGAGCTGGCGACGGTGGGGCGGACGCCCGGCTACGCGGTCCTCGCGGTCGGACTGCTCGTCGTGCTCGGCGGGCTCGTCGCGGTCGGCGGCGGCGGCGCGACCGGGTTCGTGCCCGCCGTCGTCGACCTACTCCTCCCGACCGAGGTGCTGGTCCCGCTGCTCGCGGTCGTGCTCGGATACCGCGCGCTGTTCGCCGACGCCGCGAGCGGCGAGCTCGCCGTGATCCGGACCTACCCCGTGAGCGCGGTCGCGTACGTCCTCGGCGTGCTGCTGGCGCGGACGGTCGCGCTCGTCGCACTCGTCGGCGGGCCGTTCGCGCTCGTCGGCGCGTACGTCTGGCTCACGGCCGCGCCGGACACGGGGATATTCGCGACGCACGCCGGCGTCGACTCCCCCGTGCTCTTCGCCCGCTTCGTGGCGCTCGTCGTCCCGTTCGGCGCGGCGTACCTCTCGCTGTCGGCGGCGGTGTCGACTATCGCGACGAGCCGTCGGAGCGCGGTCGCGCTCGGCGTGCTCGCGCTGCTCGCCGGGGTCCTCGGCGGCGACCTCGCGGTGCTCGGGTCGCTGTCGGCGGGGGCGTCACCGGGCGGGATCGCGGAGTCCGTCGCGCTCACGCCGAACGGGGCGTTCAGGGGGCTCGTCTTCGAACACGTGATCGGGGTCGCCTTCGCGCCGGAGGGCGGCTTCGTCGACACCGCTCGCGCGGTTGCCTCGCTCGTCGGCTGGAGCGTCCTCGGCGTCGTCGCGGCGGTCGCGGCGGTCGCCTTCGGGTCGCGCGTCGACGTCGCGGTCGAGCGCCTCCGCGGGAGGATCGACCGGTAGACGCGACGGGCGGCTCAGTCCGAGGCGGCGTCGTCGCCGACGGCCCCGGGCGCGTGGGCGTACACGGCGTAGAGGACGAGCGCGGCGATCAGGAAGTCCAGACTGTGCGCGATGAGGTGGTGGGCCGGCATCGGCACGACGCCGAGGACCGTGCCGGCACCCACGACCGACCGGGCAAGGAGCGCGCCAACGGCGATGGATATCAGTCGGTACTGCGGCCGGCGGCGGCGGCGGTACGCGGCGAAGCTGACGGCGAAGAGGAGAGTCGTCCCGAGGCCCGCAACGATCACGACCACCAGGATCGGGAGCGACCCCTCTACCGACCACCCGGCAAGCGCCGGCACCGACCCCGAAAGCGACTTCGCCACGGCCACCCTTGGGACGCGACCGATAAGAAGCCGATCCCCAGCGACGTTCCCAGACGGGGAGACCGCGCGGGCGCCTTTTATCCCGCGCGAGGGTAGGTCGGACAGCCACGAATGTCGGACACCAGATCCCGGATCCGGCGCCACGTCCGCGACACCCCCGGCGTCCACTTCAACCGGATCGGCCGCGACCTCGACATCGCGACCGGGCAGGCGCAGTACCACCTCCGGCGACTCGTCCGCGACGGCGAGCTGGCGGTCGAGCGGATCGGCGGGCGCGCCCACTACTTCGATCCGGCTGTCGACGCGTGGGACCGCCGGACGCTCGCGTTCCTCAGGCGCGAGACGGCGCGCGAGATCGTCGTCCGCCTCCACGCGGACGGGCCGACCCGGCCGGCGGCGCTCGCGGACGACCTCGACCTCGCGAAGAGCACGGTGTCGTGGCACGTCTCGACGCTCGCCGACCACGGAGTCGTCGAGAAGTCGCCCGACCGGCCGATGACCGCCGCGCTGGCGCGTCCCGAGCGGACGGCCGCGCTCCTCGACGAGGTGTCGCCGTCGCTGCCCGACCGGCTCGTCGACCGCTTCGTTCGCACGGTCGACTCGCTCTTCGACGCCGAGGGGTGACGGCGTCGACGCCGTTCGAGCGGCGACTTGCTCCGGACCGACGCCGCGCGCGGGCGCTCCCGTTCGCCATTCGCACCAGATCGGTTAGCTGGCCCCGGGCCGTTTCGCCGATATGAACGTTGTCAGCGCCGGGGCGCTCCGTTCGCTCCTCGCCACCGCCGACCCGGCGACCTGCGAGCCGAGCGGCTCCCTGTACGCGACCGACTCGCTCGGCCTCGGCGTCTTCCTCCTCGTCGGCCTGCTCGGCGGCGCCCACTGTCTCGGCATGTGCGGGCCGCTCGTCACCACCTACGCCGACCGGATGCGGTCCGCGGAGGCCGACAGACGCGGCGGGCGCGACGACCTCACCGTGCGACAGGTCCGCCAGCACGCGCTGTTCAACCTCGGTCGAACGGCGAGCTACGCGGTCCTCGGCGGGCTCTTCGGCCTCTCGGGGAGCGTCGCGTTCGTCACGGGGCGGACGGTCACGACCCTCGCCGACGACGTCCACGCGCTCACCGGGATCGTGGTCGGCGGGGCGATCGTCGCCCTCGGCGCGCGCTACGCGCTCCGACTGGAGTTCAGGGCCGTTTCGATACCGGGCTTCGACCGAGCGGCGGCGTCGGTGAGCGACCGGATCGTCGCCCGCGTCGACGCGTGGGTCGGCGACTGGCGCATCGTCGGGCTGGGCGCGGCTCACGGGTTCCTGCCGTGCCCGCTCCTCTACCCCGCGTTCCTGTACGCGTTCGTTCAGGGGAGCGCGCTCGGCGGCGCCGTCGCGCTGGGCGTCCTCGGTCTCGGGACGGTGCCGGCGTTGCTGCTCTTCGGCACGGCCTTCCAGTCAATGCGCCTCGAAACGCGGCTCCGGTTCCACCGCGTCCTCGGCGTCGCGTTCGTCGCGCTCGGGTACGTGCCGCTTCAGCACGGGCTCGCGACGCTCGGCGTCCCGCTGCCGCACCCGCCGATCCCGTACTACGCGCCGTTTTAAGGGGCAATTCGCCGGGCCGAGTCGCTGGGTCGAGTCACCGAGACGAGTCGCCGCACGATCGCCTCCGCGGGACGACGTCGCACGCGTTCGTCGCTCGCACCAGACGCGTTATGCGCCGCTCGGCCGTTTGCCCGGATATGAAGCGCCGCACGCTGCTCGCCGGCGTCGGAACGGCCGCGGCCGGCTCCGTCGCGGGCTGTACCTCGCGCCTGTTCGGCGGGAGCCCGGACGGGGTCGCACTCGACCCGCAGGAGGATCAGATCGCGGACAGCGAGGACCTCGCGTACCCCGCGTACGGGCAGTCACTCCCGTCGTTCGAGCTACCGGCCCCGCTCGCGGACGAGACGTTCGACAGCGACGAACTCGACCGGACCGCCCTCGTGACCGGCGTGTTCACCTTCTGTCCCGCGGAGTGCTCGATCCTGCTCCGGCAATGGGTGACGGTCCAGCGCCGCGTCGCGGACGCGGGACTGACCGACGACGTGTACTTCCTCCCGATCACGTTCGATCCAGAGCGCGACGACGCGGCCGCGCTCCGCGACAACGCCGAGTCGATCGGCGCCGACCTCGACGCCGACAACTGGATCTACCTCCGTCCCGAGACGCCCGAGCGCGCGAAGGCCGTGGTCGAAGACGAGCTGGGGATCGGCTTCGAGCGGACGACAGAAAGCGACCGGCTTCAAGGGTACGACTTCAACCACATCGTCGTGACAATGCTCGTCAACCCGGACGGGGTCGTCGAACGCGCGTACCGCGGCGAGCGGCTCGACCCGGAGCGCGTCGCCGCGGACGTCGAGCGGGTCGCGGCCGCCTTCGCCGACGAGTGACGGAGGGCGGCGTCGATCACGCGGCGTCACGCCGCCGGCGGGAGGGGAACGCACAAGCCTGCTGCCGCCCTGCGGACCGGTATGAACGTCGATATTCTGCTGTACGACGGGTTCGACGAGCTGGACGGGATCGGCCCGTACGAGGTGTTCGACTACGCGCTCGGCTTCGCCGCCGAGGAGGCGGCCGACGACGACACCGGCGACGGCGGACGGTCCGGCCGCGTCCGATACGTCACGCTCGACGAGCGCGACCGGGTGAGGGCGAGCCACGGAACGCGCGTCGGGGTGGACGGAACGCTCCCCGACGCGGCCGCCGCCGACGCACCCGACCTGCTGGTCGTGCCCGGTGGCGGGTGGAGTGCGCGCGACGAGGAGGCGAGCGCGTGGGCGGAGGCGCGGAAGGGCGACGTGCCGCGCGCGCTCGCGGCGCATCACGAGGCGGGCACGCGGATCGCCTCCGTGTGTACCGGCTCGATGCTGCTCGCGGAGGCGGGCGTCACCGACGGGCGCCGGGCGGTCACGCACGCCTCGGCGATCGAGGAGCTCGGGGAGTCGGGCGCCGAGGTCGTCGACGCGCGCGTCGTCGACGACGGCGACCTCCTCTCCGCGGGCGGGGTCACCTCCGGGATCGACCTGGCGCTGTACGTCGTCGAGCGCGAGTTCGGTGAGGCGGTCGCCGACCGGGTGGCAACCGTCATCGAGTACGAGCGGCGGTACGAGGTCGCCGAGTAGGCCGGCGCAGTCAGTCGCCGCCGTCGTTCGGGAGGGGGACGTCGCCCCCGCCGTCCGGGTCCGCCTCGTCGCCCGTGGTCTCGCCGTCGGCGTCGACGGTGATCACGGTACAGTCGAGCTCGCCGCGGAGGAACGAGTCGATGTCCGGGTCGGAGAGCAGCTTCTGGACCATCCGCCGCCACCGCCCGGCCTGCTTCGAGCCGATGACGACGACGTCGGCGCCCTCGGCGACGATCTCTTCGAGGATCGTCTCCTCGACGAGGAAGCCGCGCCGGACGACGTAGCGCGCGCGGTCGAGCCGACCGATCCGCTCTTCCACCGCACGCTTGAGGTCGCTGCGCGAGACGCCCCCGGAGCGCTGGTACAGGTCGACGTGGAGCACCGTGAGGTCGGCGTCGCGCTCCTCGGCGATGCGAGCCGCCTCTCGGAGCGTCGCCGCCGAGTGCGACGAGGGAGGGAATCGGACGGGGACCACGACGAGGGTCATGTCAGCCCGATGGGTGCCGCGGCGTAAATACGCTGTCGGTGTCGCGGCTCGGGACCGCCGGGCGAGGCGGCTGGCGGTGCCGCGCTCACGACCCGTCCCCGAACTCCTCGCCCGAGACGGTCTCGGCGGCGCCGGTCGGCGAGTCGAGGCGGACGGCGTGCCGGGTGTGTCGCGCGTGGGTCCGAGCCCAGCGTCTCGCGGGCCGCTCGGAGAGGAACCGCTCGCCGCCGGGACAGCGGTCACACCGGACGATCCACGGGGTCACTCCGTCCGGGTAGTGGCCGGTGTGGCGCTCGTGGTCGAGCGCGAACTGCTCGATCGCGTGGCCCCCGGGACCGAGGTCGTCGAGGTCGCTGTCGAGGGTCCACTCGCGGCCGCACCGCTCGCAGGAAACGGTCGGTGCCTCGCGCTCGTCGTTGGAAGGGGCGTCGTCGGTCACGGGACCACTTCGGGCCGGGCGCACTTCAACGGCGACCTACGGGGGTCCTGAACCCGCCTCAAAGCGCCGGCGGTTCGCCGCGGCCGATGACGATCTCCTGGCCCTCGACGTCCTCCAAGGCGGCGACGCGGCCGCCGATCTCGACGCGGCCGCTCTCGGTCTCGACGACGAGCGAGGCCACCTCCTCGGTGTCGACAAACGCGACGTCAACGACCTTCCCGCGGACCGTCACCTCCTCGCCGGTCTCGATGTCACGACCCTCGACGCTCGCGTAGAACTCCTCATCGTCGAACTCGCGAACGTCCTTCACGGCGCGGCGGATCGACGCGTAGCGGCGCGGGAAGGGGCGCTCCTCGCCGTCGGCAGCGAGCGTCTCCGCGGTCGTCCACAGGACCGTCCCGAAGAAGCCGGAGACGAGGAAGCCGAGCGCGGAGCGGTTGAAGATGACGCCGTAGCGCTCGCGGTCGTCGCGTAAGGCGTCCTGGGTGGCGTACACGGAGTATTCACCGTCGCCGACGGCGAGTACGGGAGTGGTGATCCCGCGGCGCGCCCGGGCGATGGTCGCGACCTCCAGGTAGTCGAACTCCGCCGGGTCGGGTGCGTTCGACGCGGGCGTGACGAGCAGTTCGACGCTGACGCCCGCGGCGACCTTCGCGGCGAGCTCGTCGCGGAACCGCCGGAGGAGTCCGGGAGTGAGCGACAGCGCGAGCTCGTACTCCGCGTTCGCGATCACCTCTTCGAGGTACCGGAGGATCGTCGACCGCGACTTCACGAGCGACACCGCCTCGGTCTCGCGGGTCGGCGCGGTGTAGCGGGCCTCCAGCTCGTCGACCATCTCCGCGAACGACGAGCGCAGGTCGCCGAAGGCGTCGTCGGGGTCGACCGCGACGATCTTCATCGGCCGCGACTCGCGGAGTTCGACGAGCCCCCGGTCAGAAAGGCTCCGGACGGTGTCGTAGACTCGCGGCTGTGGGATGTCGGTCCGGTCGGCGATGTCGCTCGCCGTCAGTTCCCCGTGTTCTAACACCGCGAGGTACGCGTCTATCTCGTACTCGCCGAGGTTGAATCGGTCCCCGACGCGGTCGAGCGTGTCTCGGAGTTCTTCGGTCATGGTCGGACGAAGGGGGGCGGGGATTATAGCATTTTACTATGAGTCGAGTTGTACGCGTTTTCGGAGCGTGGTCCTCCCCCCGGCGGCCACCGACCGGTCACATGTACATCCGGTCGTAGCTCCCCTCCGGCTCCCGCTCTTCGATCCGCTCGGCGAGGTCCTCGTAGCGGCGCCGGATCTCCTCCGCGAACGCCTCCAGAGGCGCCGCGTCGACGCCGATGTCGTAGATCGCATTCGCCGTGTCGACGAGCCGCACCGCGGCGTCAACGTCGGGCGCCTGCGCGTGGACCGGCGTAACGAGCACGCCGACGCCGAGCGGTGAGTCGAGCCCTCGTTCGAGCAGGCCGGCGTTCGCCCCGTCGAGGAAGCCCGACTCCATCGCCGGGACGTCGACCCCGTCGTCGAGGCGCGCGGCGCGGTAGTCCTCGGTGGCGACGTGGAAGGTGCGGTGCGCGTCGGGACCGTGGGGGACGGGGACGCCCGCCAAGACCGCGATCTCTTCCACGCCGTTCGCCGCCGCGCCATTCGCCTCCGTCCAGTCGATGAGGGCGTCCGCGAGCAGTTCGCCGAGGAACGGCGGGACGAACTGCTCGGCGACCATGACCGTGACGTCGCGGGCCGGGTCGGTGTACAGCCGGATCGGGTGCCGCGGCGTCCCCTTGGTGAACGGCGTGATCGACGGCGCGCCGTCGATCCGGACGTGGCCCGTCTCTTCGAGATCGAGGTCGTCGACGAGGTAGTCGACGGCGGTCAGGCCGGCGAGCCCGAACGAGGAGAACCCGGCTATCAGCGTTTCCCCCGGCTGCGAGTCGTGTTCGACGCTGAACCTCGGCACCGTCGGATCCGCGGGCTGGCGCGACATACTCCCCGTTCGCTCAGCCGGGCATTAGTGATTGTCCCGCGCTCAGCCGCGCCGTAGTGATTGTTCCGCGCTCAGCCGCGCCGTAGTGAT
>JBNJEE010000027.1:0-20234 GCA_051745525.1 Methanobacteriota archaeon
GGCCGAAGGCCGCGAGTCGCACGCGCGAGGGAGTCGCGAGCGAAGCGAGCGACGAGGCTGGGGAGGCGTGAGGTGCTGTGCGGAGCGGTGCGGGGTGGGACTCAAAGGGGCAGCCGGGAGGCGGGCGCAGACGACGTAAGCACCGCAACGAGGGAGCGAACGGAGTGAGCGACCGAGTGAGGAGCGTGGTTCGAGACGCCTTCGGCGTCTCGTCATCGCCAGAAATCAGAGATTTCTGGCTAGCAGTCAGAATCCGTAGGATTCTGACGACATCCCGAAAATCTTCGATTTTCGGGCGACAGCGAGTGTGCGCCCGCCTCCCGGCTGGGGCTTTGGCGGTGTTCGCCGTCGATCCGCAGTCGACAATTTATAAACAAACGGCTGCGACCGCTCGGACCGATTCAAAAACTCGACCGAGACCTTCGTCTCAGACGTGTTCGGCGAGGAAGTCGACGATCTCGCGGTACGCCTCGATCCGGTTGTCGAGCTTCGCGAAGCCGTGCCCCTCGTCGTCGAAGATCAGCTTCCGGACCGGAACGCCCTGATCGCGGGCCTCCTCGACGATCTGTTCGGCCTCGCCGACGGGCACCCGCGGGTCGTTCTCGCCGTGGAGGACGAAGAGGGGGGCCTCGATCCGCTCGATGTTGTTGATAGGCGAGACGGACTCGAGGAACTCGCGGTCCTCCGCCAGCGAGCCGTACTCCGCCTCGCGCAGCGAGCGCCGCCAGTCGCCGGTGTTTTCGAGGAAGGTGACGAAGTTCGCGATGCCGACGATGTCGACGCCCGCGGCCCACAGGTCGGGGTACTCCGTCAGCGACGCTAACACCATGAAACCGCCGTAGGAGCCGCCCATCGCGACGACGCGGTCGGGGTCTACCTCGGGGTGGTCGTGGAGCCAGCCGACCGCCTCGCGAATGTCTTTCACCGAGTCCATCCGATTGTCCACGTCGTCGAGCCCGGAGTACGCCTTCCCGTACCCCGAGGAGCCGCGGACGTTGGGCTCGAAGACGGCGTACCCGTTGTTCAGCAGGTACTGCGTGACCGAGGCGAACGAGGGGCGGCGCTGGGACTCTGGCCCGCCGTGGATGTCGACGACGACGGGGTAGCCCGACTCCGGTGGCTCCGTCTCCGGCACGGAGAAGAACGCGGGGATCTCTCTCCCGTCGAAGGTCGGGTAGTGGACCAGTTCGCGCTCGACGAACGTGTCCGGCGGGACGCCCGCGGTCGAGGCGCGGGTCCACCGCTCCGCCTCGCCGGTGGTCGCCTCGACCACGTAGACGTTCGCGTTGTGCGTGCTGCCCGTCGCCGTCACCGCGAACCGGTCGCCCTCCGGCCCGAAGCTCACGCCGCCCGCGAGGCCGTCCGGCAGGTCCGGCGTCGGGAACTCGTCGATCCGGTCAGGGGCGACGAGCTCGCCGGCGGTGAGTTCGGTGTAGCCGTCGACGTTCCGGGAGTAGACGAGCCGGCGGGAGCCCTCGTCTATCGCCACGCCGTCGACGTTCCACTCGCCGCCGTCGGCGACGACGGCGAACTCGTCCGCCTCCAAGTCGAGCCGCTCCAAGCGCAGCGTGTCGGTCTCGCGGTCGGTGACGAGGTAGACACCCTCGCCGTCGGGGCCCCACTCCGGACTGGCGTACCGGACGTCGCCCTCGTGCGGCGTGTGGTGGGTCAGGCCGCCGGTCGACAGATCGAGGATGTACAGGTCGTGGTCGAACGAGGAGTGCGCCTCGTGGACGATCAGCCGGTCGTCGCTCGGCGACCAGCCGGCGACCGAGAGCCACCCGTCGCCCTCGTAGGCCAGTTCGGCGTCGTCGCCCGTCTCGTCGCGCTCCTGAACGTACACGTCGAAGACGGCCTCGTCGCGGCGGTTCGACGCGAACGCGAACCGGTCGCCCGTCGAGTCCCAGCCGCCCCACCGGTGTTTCGCCTCGGGCATGTCGGTGAGGTCCGTGATCGCGCCCGACTCGTAGTCGAGCCGGTACAGCTGCGCGCGCTCGTTACCGCCCTCGTCCATGCCGAAGACGGCCTCGTGGCGCTCCGGCGAGGAGTCGACGAAGGAGACGGACTCCTCGAAGAACGTGTGCTGTTCGGGCCACGACTCCGGCTCGCGGACCGACCACACCTGCCCCGTGCCGGTCGTGTCGAGCAGGAAGGAGAGCCGACCGTCGGGGCCGAGGTCGGCGCCGACCGCGTTCCGCACGTTGAGGTAGCGCTCGATGTCGTACTGTCGCATGTCATACGGTTCCGCGCGCCGCGTGAAACCGTTTCGGGTGGCGGACCCTCGCTGCGGGCGACGCCGGCGGCCCGCACCGTCGTTGCCCCGCCCTGTCGCCGCTTCGCCTCCCGCCGAGATGCCGTGTCTTTTTACCGGCGCCCCCCGTGCGGTCGGCGTATGCGCGTCGCGTTCGTCTCGCTTTTCGCCCCCGGACACGGTGAGGCCCCGGCGCGAACGCGAACCCTGCGGACCGCCCGCGCTCTCGCCGGCCGCGGCCACGACGTCGTCTGGCTCTGCGCGCGCTGGTGGGGCGGCGACCACGACTCGTTCTCCGAGGACGGGATCGAGTACCGGTCGGTCACCGTCGAGCCCGCGCCCGCGGCCTTCGCCGCGAAGCTCCCGGCCGCGCTCCGCCGCGTCGGGCCCGACGTCGTCCACGCGGTCAACAGCCCGCCGACGCCCGCGCTCGCCGCCACGGTCGGGGGGTCGCTCTCGCGGGCCCCGGTCGTCGTCGACTGGTGGCGCGACCACCCCGCCGACGCCCGCCGCTGGTACCGGCCGCTCGCGCGGCGCGCGGATGCGGTCGCGACCCCCTCGCGGACCACCAAGACGCGCGTCCGCGAACACGGCGCCGACGGCGACGACGTGCGCGTCCTCCCCGAGAGCATCGACTTCGACGCCGTCGAGTCGGCGGGCGTCGACGACCGGTTCGACGCGGTGTACTCGCGGCGGCTCGACCGCCATGCCAACGTCGAGACGTTCCTCCTCGGGCTCGCCGAACTGCGCGGCCGCGACTGGACCGCGGCGGTGATCGGCGACGGCCCGGAGCGCGGCCGGATCGAGGCCACCGCGAGCGACCTCCGGATCGACGACCGGGTGGCGTTCCTCGGCGACCTGCCGGTCGAGGAGCGGATTCCGATATTTAAAGGAACGCACGTCACCGTGGCGACCGCGACGTGGGAGACGTTCGCGACCGACCTATTGCGGGCGGTCGCGTGCGGCTGCGTCGCCCTCGTCGAGTACCAGGCGGACTCCAGCGCGCACGAACTCGTCGAGGGGCGCGAGCGCGGGCGGCTCGTGACGAGCCCGGCGGAGCTGGCCGACGAGTTCGTCGCGGTCGGGGACCTCGAACGCCGCGCGGTCGACCACGAGTTCGCTTCCTTCGACCACGACGCGGTGATCGACCGCTACGTCGCGCTGTACGAGGAGCTCGTCGGCGTAGAGTGACGGCCGCTACGGGCGAGGGGGAGCGAGAAAGAGCCGCGTCGTCGTCCGCTACGCCTGTTCCCGTCCGGTGATCGAGCCGCCGTACTTCATGAAGACGAACGCCAGCCCCAGCGTGCTCACCATCGCGATGAACGTCGCGATGCCGAGCGCGCGGGCGGCGTCCGGGACGAACACAGCGTCCGACCCACCGCCGCCGGTTTCGACGGTTTCGACGTCCTCGCCGACGGCGAGACCGGCGTGCATGCCGACCGCGGTGTGGGGGACGCAGTGGTAGTGGGTGATGCCGGCGTCCTCGCTCGAGGTCTCGTACTCGTAGGTGGCCCCCTCCTCGCCGACGGGGTCACCGCTGTCGAGGGCGGCGGGACCGCCGTCCTCGACCGTCTGGACGTTGTGGTCGCCGCCGTTACCCGTCCACTCCCAGACGATCGTCGCCCCCTCGTCGACCCACGCGAGCGTCGGGTCGAACGCGAGCCCCTGGTCGCCGGCGCCGACGGCGATGGTCACCTCGTCTTCGCCGCGGAGGTCCTCGTAGGACCCGACGTTCCCTTCGGCCTCGCTCGGCCAGTCGGGCTCCGCTTCCTGTGCAGCCGCCGTCCCCGCCGTCGCCGTCGCCGCGCCGGCGGCGGCCGCCGCACCGCCAGCCGTCCGCATGAACGCGCGCCGAGAGACGTCGTCCGAACTCATACAGCCCGGTTCGTTGTGACCCGTAGTGAATATGTTGATCCGAACGCGAGATCACGGGTCGCTCAGTGCCAGTGATTATTTATAAACAGGTTGCGGCCCTGCGCCGGACTTCTCCGAAGCCCCGGTCGATCGCTTATAAATACTCGACTACTGCTCCAAGACGACTACCCCAAAGCCCCGGCCGGGAAGGCAACGTCCGCTCGCTGTCGTTCGAAAGGCACTCTGCGCCTTTCGTGATGTTCCCAGACTCCAGAGGAGTCTGGCCGCTAGCCGGAGGTCTACGACCTCCGGCGATGTCGTCAGAACGCATAGCGTTCTGACTGCTAGCCAGAAATCTCTGATTTCTGGCGATGACGAGACGCCTTCGGCGTCTCCAACCACGCTCCTCGGTCGCTCACTCCGTTCATTCCTTGCGGTGCTTGCGTCGCCTACGTTGCCTTCTCGGCTGCCCCTTTGAGTCCCGCCTCGCACAGCACGTCACACCTCCCCAGCCTCGTCGCCGGACTACGTCCGGCTGCAAGCGAGAGCTTCGCTCTCGCCCTGTCAGTCGCCCTCCGCGTTGCTTCGGGCGACTGACTCCCTCGCGGACTCCTCGCGGTCGCCCGCGGCGACCGCTCGGAGGCGCGCCACCGCTTTTACCGGTTTATAGGAATTCGAGGAGAATACCCGCGCCTTTAGGCGCGGGATGAATCCGACAACTCCTCCACACCCCCCCAGTCGATGGCATGGTCGGATATTCCACCGCCCTCAAACCGAAACTTTACAAGAGAAGCGAGTATAAGTGATTATACAAGCGTTCAGAATGCTGGAAGTCCACCGCACTCATCGAGCGAAAATCCTCAACCACGGACAGGTAGAGGACTTGCTTGACCTACACGGGTGGTCGGCCAGCAAGCTCTGGAACGTCGCCAACTACCACTCCCGCCAAGTGTGGGACGACACCGGGGAGATTCCCGACCACGGCGACCTCAAAGACGAGTTAAAGACCCATCCAAAATACAAGGGACTTCACAGCCAGTCCAGTCAGCGCGTTCTGGAGGAACTCGCTGAAGCCTTCAACTCGTGGTACGGCAAGAGGGAGTCTGATGACCGAGCGAATCCGCCCGGCTACCGCAAGAAAAACTACTACGACGACCAAGGCCGTCGCGTCCACGAAGAACATCCGCGTTCCACTGTGACGTGGAAGCAAAACGGCATTCGACACGACACCAATAACAACCGCGTTCGACTCTCGAAAGGCGCGAACCACAAGGAACACCCCAAAGCGTGGGAATACATCCTTGTCAAATACGAAACCCGACCTGGCGTAACGGTTGAGAACCTGCAACAAGTCCGTGCCGTCTACGACAAGGCGAAACAGCGGTGGGAACTTCATCTCGTCTGTAAAGACGAAATCGAGACACCCACTGCGCCCGGTGACGAGACGGCAGGCGTTGACCTCGGCATCTGTAACTTCGCCGCTGTCGCCTACAGCACCGAGAAAGCCGACCTGTACCCCGGCAACCGCTTAAAGCAGGATGGCTACTACTTCCCGAAAGAAATCGCCAAGTGCGACGATTCGGGTGGTGAGCGAGCCACTCGTCTGCACGCGAAGTGGTCGGAGCGTCGCACCCACTTCTTTCACAGCCTCGCTAAACACATCGTAGAACGGTGTGTTGAGCAGGAAGTTGGCTGTATCAACGTTGGGAAACTCGCTGGTGTCCGTGAGGACGAGAACGGCGCGTCAAAGAACTGGGGGAAACACGGCAATCTCGACTTACACGGCTGGGCGTTCGACAGGTTCTCGAACATCCTTGAATACAAAGCCAAGGTCGAGGGCATCGAAGTCGTAGAGGTTTCAGAGCGCGACACGAGCAAGACGTGTTGTGTATGCGGTAGAGAAGACGAGAGTCAGCGTGTTGAGCGTGGCTTGTACGTGTGTGAGGAACACGATGATGCGTTCAACGCTGATGTGAACGGGGCGGAGAACATCCGTCTCGACATCAACGAAAGTAACTCTGAGTCTTCGGCCAATTTGGACGAAGATAGGAGTACCGGCTGGTTGGCACAGCCTGGAGTCTACCTCCATGACCTCTCCCGAGGATTCCAACCTCGGGCAGAGGTGGTAGACTGCAAACCCTAATATCCCAATCCAGCGGTGCGGTGCCGTGGGATTCCTCCGCCTGAAGGCGGAGGAGGATGTCAAAAGCATCAGTCGCCGCAGTCGCGTATTTAATCACGACCTATCGTCGGATCCGGTCGAGGTCGTCGAGGAACGCCCGCAGTGCCGGGCGCGTCACGTGCGGCATACACACCACGCGGAGCTCTCCGGTTCCGGTCCGCGACACCTTCCAGCCGGCGTCGCGGAGCGCCGCGAACGTCGAGTCGGGCACGTCGGCCGCGACGAGCGGGAGTTCGGGTTCGACGGCGTCGTACCCGCGGTCGGCGAGGCCCTCGGCGAGCCACTCGGCGTTCTCGGCCGCCCGCTCCGCGGTCTCGCGGTAGCCGTCGGGCCAGAGCGCGTCCATCGCCGCGACGGCGCCCGCGACGCCCGCGCCGCTCCGAGTTCCGGTCAGCGTCGCCTGCGACCGCGTCTCCAGATAGGGAGTGTCGACTGCGAGCGCGTCGAGCGCGGCGTCCTCGCGCGCCACGAGGCCCCCCGCCGGGACGGGCGCCTGCCCGAACTTGTGGGGGTCGATCGTCAGCGTGTCGACCGCGGCGTCGGCGAACGACCACGCGTGGTCGGTGAACGGGAGCACGAACCCGCCCCACGCGGCGTCGACGTGGAACCGCGCGCCGGCCTCCTCGGCGATCGCCGCCAGCTCCGGGATCGGGTCGACTCGCCCGTACTCGGTGCTGCCGGCGACGCCGACGACGAGCGCGGTCGCGTCGTCGACCGCGG
The DNA here is from genome assembly GCA_051745525.1 of Methanobacteriota archaeon. Classification (GTDB taxonomy): domain Archaea; phylum Halobacteriota; class Halobacteria; order Halobacteriales; family Haloferacaceae; genus Halorubrum. The sequence goes on from JBNJEE010000027.1 coordinate 7,008, forward strand.
CCGCGACGGCCGCCGCGTCGGCCCGGTAGTCGTCGTCGAGGGGGACCGTCCGCAGCTCCACGTCGAGCAGCGCCGCCGCCTTGGTGAACGAGAAGTGCGCGCTCGCCGGCGCGACGACGTTGACGTCGCGCTCACCCCTGTCGGCGCCGCTCCCGTCGTGCCGGTTGCGCGCCGACCGCACAGCCTGGACGTTCGCCTCGGTGCCCCCGGAGGTGACGTACCCCGCGGCGTCGGCCGGTGTCGGGTGGGCCGCGAGCGCCGCGAGCCCCTCGACCGCGCGCGCCTCTAAGTCCGCCACCGCGTCGTAGGTCGCGGGGTCGCCGGGGTTCGTCGCGAGGAACCGCTCGGCTGCCGCGCGGGCGTCCGGGTGCGGCTCCGTGCACATCGAGGAGAGCACCCGGTCGAACGACTGCGGCTCCGGTTCCGGCTGTCGCATCTGCCACCCTGTTGCCGGGGGCGGTTCTTACCCGTTCCGTTCTCGGGTGCGTCGGGGAAAATCGCGCCGTGAAAAAAACCGCGTCGGGCGGCCTCAGCGCACCGAGTCGAGCAGCAGGCGCTGTTCGGTCCGCTTCACCTCGTGTTGGACGTCGCGGACCGCGTCGATGTTCGCGGAGATGGAGGAGACCCCCTTCTCGACGAGGAATTCGACCATCTCGGGCTTCGAGCCAGCCTGCCCGCAGATGCTGGTGTCGACGTCGAGCGCGCGGCACGCCTCGATCGTGTCGCCGATGAGGCGCAACACGGCCGGGTGGAGCTCGTCGAACCGGTCGGCGACGTGCTCGTTGTTGCGGTCGACCGCGAGCGTGTACTGCGTGAGGTCGTTGGTACCGAAGGAGGCGAAGTCGATCCCCGCCTCGGCGAGCTCCTCGATCTGGAGCGCGCTCGCCGGCGTCTCGATCATCACGCCCCAGCGGTGGGTCTCGGGGTCGATCCCGACGTCACGCATGTGTCGCGTGATCCCCTCGACGTCGCTCGCGTCGTTGACTAAGGGGAACATCACCTCCAGGTTGTCGTACCCCATCTCGTAGAGGCGCGCGAACGCGGCCAGCTCCTGCCGGAACGGCTCCGGCTTGTCGAGGCTCCGGCGGATCCCGCGCCAGCCGAGCATCGGGTTGTGCTCGGCGGGCTCGCCCTCGCCGCCCTCCAGCTCGCGGAACTCGTCGGTCGGCGCGTCGATGGTCCGCACCCGGACTGGCCGGGGGTAGAACTCGTCGGCGACGCGGCGCACGCCCTCGATGAGTTCGTCCTGGTACGCGCGGGCGCCGTGGTCGGCGATGTACTTCTCGGGCGTATTCCCGAGGGAGAGGACCATGTGCTCGATCCGAAGTAGGCCGACGCCGTCGGCGCCCGTCGCCGCGGCGCGCTCGGCCGCCTCGGGGATCGAGACGTTCACCTTCACCTCGGTCGCCGTCATCGGCTTGACGGGGGTCTCGGGGCGCGCGGCCTCCACCGGCTCGAACTCCTCACCGGGCTCGGCAGATTCCGACTCGCCGGCCCGGATCGTCCCCTTGTCGCCGTCGAGTGTAACCTGCTGGCCGTCGTCGAGGACGCGGGTCCCCTTGCCGGTGCCGACGACCGCGGGCACGCCGAGCTCGCGGGAGATGATCGCCGCGTGGCTCGTCATCCCGCCCTCGTCGGTGACGATCCCGGCGGCGCGCTTCATCGCCGGCACCATGTCGGGCATCGTCATCTCCGTCACCATCACGTCGCCCTCCTGGACCTGATCGAGGTGGTCGAGCTTGTGGACGATCCGGACGGCCCCGGAGACGATCCCGGGGCTGGCGCCGAGCCCGTCGACCAGGACGTCCGCCTCGTCGTCTCCGGTGGAGCCGCCGCCGGCCGCGCCGGGCTGGCCCGAGGCCGCGTCCCCGACAGCGGACTTCCGCGGGGTCTCGCCGCCGGTTCCGCCCGCGTCCGTACTGTCTTCCTCGCCCGCGTCCTCTTGGATCGTGGTGATCGGGCGCGACTGGAGCATGTATATCTCGCCGTCGTAGATCGCCCACTCGACGTCCTGGGGGGAGCCGTAGTGGTCTTCGACGCGCTCGCCGAGCGCGACGAGGTCACCGATCTCGGCGTCGGAGAGCACCCGCTCGTTTCGGCGGTCCTCGTCGACGTCGAGTTGGACCGTCTCGCCGGTCTCCTCGTCTTTCACCATCTCCACCTTCTTGTCCGCGACGGTGACCTGGTCGACTTCCCCGCGCTCGCGGTCGTACACGTAGTTGTCGGGGGAGACGGTGCCGGAGACGACCGCCTCGCCGAGCCCCCACGCGGCCTCGATTGTGACCTGCGGCTCGCCCGTCGAGGGATGGCTGGTGAACATCACGCCGGACTTGTCGGCGTCGACCATCCGCTGGACGACGACCGCGATGTCGACGTCTTCGTGCGGGAACCCGCGCTGCTGTCGGTAGTAGATCGCGCGCTGGGTGAAAAGCGAGGCCCAACACTCCTTCACGCGCCGGAGGAGATCGTCCTCGCGGACGTTGAGGAACGTCTCCTGCTGGCCGGCAAAGGAGGAGTCGGGCAGGTCCTCGGCGGTCGCGGACGAGCGCACGGCGACGAACGCCTCCTCGCCGTCCTCGCCCATCTCCCGGTACTGTTCGAGGATCTCCTCGCGCACGTCGTCGGGAAACGGCGTCTCGAGGATGAGTTCCTCCGCGCGCGTCTCCGCCTCGCGGAGCGCCGCGGAGTCCTCGGGGTCGACGTCGACCGCCTCGAACAGCTCGGCGTCGATCTCGGCCTCCTCGATGAAGGTCCTGTACGTGCCCGCGGTGACGGCGAACCCCGGCGGAACCGGGAGCCCCGCACCGATGAGTTCGCCGAGCGACGCGGCCTTTCCGCCGACGGTCCCGACGTCGTCGGCGTCGACGTCCTCCAGCAAGAGTACTGCCATTCGTGTACCCGGAGGATCCGCGAGGCGACGTATGAAGCTTCCGGCGCGCGCAACGCTGAATAAAAGATTACTCGCCGCCGAGTTGTGTCCCGGCGTGACGGTGAGGCGGTGAACGAACCGAGCGCCACGCGCAGATCCCCGCCGGTTTCGAGCGATTCGACGCTGTCGCTGCGACGGACTGCGCTCGAGATCTGCGATGTCTGCCGGCGAAATCGAGGGCCGAAGGTCGGGGACAGCGAACCGAACCGCGGTTCGTATCACTTCCTAACGGAAGGCTCCGTCTATACTTACCTCTCGTGTCGCGATTGTCTTCTGTAACGTGTCACAGGTACTGTAACACCTGCCTCAGCGGGCTCCTACTCCGGCTCGGTCGACCGTCGACCCCGGTCAGTCGCCGCCGAGCCGTCGCCGTTCGTCGCGGAGCAGTCGCTCCCAGAGTCCAAAGAGGGCGCTGTCGAGGCCGTACGCCTCGTCGACGCGACTGACCCAGCGGTCGTCGGCGAACAGGTGGCGCTGGAAGCGCCGCACGTCCGGGGAGAGGCGGTCGCGGTCGCCGCCGTAGTACGACAGCGACTCCTCGCGGGTCCGCGCGACCAGGTCGTCGGGCACCTCGATCCCGTCGGCGGCGGCGACGTGGTCGAACCACTCCAGGTGGAGTAGCGAGTCCGCGAGGAGGAACCGCTCGCGGAAGCCGGAGACCCGCGACAGCGCCGGCGCGCCGTCGATCCGGACGTCGGTCGGGCGCGAGAACCGCGGCGCGGTGGCGGTCACCGACGCGCCCTCGGCGACCGCGCCGGCGACCCGCCGCAGCCGCCAGTCGCCGTACCGTATCGGCGCGATCAGCGCGAGCTCGTACCAGGTCGGCAGCCACTCGCAGTAGGGCTCCGAGAACGCGCCGTCCGCGAGCAGCGTCGCCGCGACCGAGCGCGCCTCGGCGGACGTCAGTTCGTTCGGGGCCGTTCGCAGGCGACGCACGGTTCGGTCGTCGTCGAGTTCGTCGACGCCTGAAAAGCCCATCCCCTCGGCGACGCCGGTCGTGTACGCGCGGCCGGCGGCGTACCAGTCCGCGAAGTCGGCGGGCGTCGTCAGCCGCAGGAGTCTGAGGACCGTGATACCGATTGCAGGCACCGCGCCGAGATAACCGTTCGGTCCGGACCCGTCGCACCGGTGTTCGGTTCTCGTTCGTTGCTCGGCGGTCGAACCGGACCGAACCGACCGGACTCGGGAGAGCCGATGGCTCACTCGGACTCGCTTGCTCCCTCGAGCGCGTCGTCGAGCCCCCACTCGGCGGCGCGGTCGCGCGCCTCGGACCGGGCCTGCTCGCGGATCGCGTCGATTCGCTCGTCGTCCGCGAGGAAGGCGGCGACGGCGTCGTCCTCGTCGGCGGTATCTCGTAGCCGTTCCTCGGGCGCCGCCTCGCGGGTCCGCTCGGCGAGCGCGGCGTCGTCGGCCATCTCGGTCGCGGCCGCGTCGGGCGCGACGCGCAGCGCCTCCTCCTCGTGGGCAGCCGCCAGCCCCTCGGCTTCGACGGCGTACAGCTCGACGCGGTATGGGCCGGGGACGGCCAGCTCCGCGAGCGCGTCGGGACCGCCGCTGTCCGTCACGGTGTTGTACGCCAGCACGGGGACGCCGTCCTCGAACGTGATCACGCCGCGGGCCTCGCCGGACAACAGCAGCGTCTCCTGGGGCACGAGCGTCGCGTAGCCGGTGAGCTCGCGGTCGAGCGCGCGCGACAGCGTCGTCCCCACGTCGGAGACAACGCGCGAGCGCAGGAGCGTCCCCCGCGGGATGGTGAGCTCCGGCGACTCGGCGCCGTCGCCCTCCGGGCTTCCGCTCATGGCGTGTCGGGGACGACCGCGCTGCGGAAGCGGTCGGCGACCGCGTCGCCGTCGCCGTCGCGCACGTCCAGTCGGTCGGCGCCTCGCCGGTAGCGCGCGGCGGCCTCGCTCTCCGGGGCGTGCGCGAGCAGGGGCTTCCCCGCTCGGCGCGCGGCCCGGACATCGTCGCTCTCTGGGACGTTCGCGAGGACGGGGCCGCCGAAGTGGCGCTCCGCCTGCGCGGCGACGTCGTCAGCCTCGCTCCGGACCTTGTTGAACAGGACGCCGGCGGTCTCCGTGCCGTACGAGCGCGCGTACTCCTGGACCTTCAGGCCATCAGAGAGCGCGGGGATGGTCGGTTCGACGACGACCACGACGCGGTCGGCGAGCACGACCGGTAGCACGGCCGACTTCGAGCCCAGCGCGGCCGGCGAGTCGAGCAGGAGCACGTCGGTATCGCGCGCGAGCTCGGCCACCACGTCGCGGAGCCGCTCCGGCTCCGCGGCCTCGAAGCCGGCGAGCGAGGTGCCGCAGGGGACGACCGAGAGCCCGAACCGCTCGTAGGTGGCCTCGCTCACGTCCGTCGCGGTGCCCTCCACGAGCAGGTCGTGGAGGGTGACCGCCGCGTCGTCGAGCCCGGCGTGAAAGAGGAGGTTCGCCATCCCCGTGTCGGCGTCCACGACGGTCACGTCGTGGTCGGCCGCGAGCGCCATCCCGAGCGCGAGCGTGCTCGTCGTCTTCCCCGTGCCGCCCTTCCCGCTGGCGACCGCGAACGCCTCAACCATACGCCCGCTCTCCGGGCGCCGCGAGTAAAACCTAACCATCGCCGGTCGAGACGGAATCTCCCCGTCAGCAGCTGCGGTGGCGCGTGCCTCCGAGTGGCCGCCAAAGGCGGCCGCGAGGAGCTTGCGCGAGGGAGTCGCGAACGCCCGAAGGGCGTGAGCGACGAGGCTGGGGAGGCGTGAGGTGCGGTTGCTGTGCGGTGCGGGGCGGGTGGGACTCAAAGGGGCAGCCGCGAGTCCTCACGGCTGGGGCTTTGGCGGTGTTCACCGCGGCGTCATCGTTCATTTATAAGCGAGCCGTTGGAGAGTACCAGCACGCAGCGCTGATCTCGTCGCCGCTGATTCACCCCTACCTCTCGTCCACCGAGCACTTTTGATCCAGCGGACCGAGACACGTGTATGGTCGAGACCATCTCCGCCGACGAGTTCCGCGACAGGATCGATGCGCGGCGGCGCGGCGACCGCTCCTTCGCCGTGGTCGACACGCGGCCTGAGGAGAGCTTCGAGGGGTGGCGCGTGGCGGACGCGATTCACTACTTCTACAAGCCGTTCCACGAGTTCGACGTCGACGACTTCGAGCGCGAGACGGGGCTCTCGCCAGATGACAGCGTTATCACCCTCTGTGCGAAAGGGAAGGCCTCCGACGACTTCGCCGCCGAACTCGAATCGGCCGGGTACGACGACGTGACCGTGGTCGGCGACGGCATGCGCGGGTGGTCTGCTGTCTACGACCGAACCCCCGTGCCGCTCCCCGACGCGCCCGACGCCGCCCCGGCGCTCGACGTCGTCCAAGTCCAGCGCCGCGCGAAGGGCTGCCTGGGGTACCTCGTCGTCGGCGGACGCGAGGCGGGAGAGGCGGACCACGTTCTCGCTGATTCCGACGACATGGACCGCATTGCGGTCGCTGTCGACGTCTCCAGACACGGCGACGAGTGGGTCGAAGCGGCCGCGGAGTACGACGCGTCGATCGCGGCCGTCCTCGACACGCACGTCCACGCTGACCACCTCTCGGGCGGCCGCGCCCTCGCGGACGACCTCGGCGTCCCGTACTACCTACCCGCCGCGGCCGCCGGGCGCGACGTGGCGCACGCGTTCGAGCCGATCGGGCGCAACGAGACGCTCGACGTCGGCGGCGTCGAGCTGAAGGCGCTCGCGACGCCCGGCCACACCGACGACGGCGCGAGCTACCTCGTCGGCGGCGCCGCGGTCCTCACGGGCGACACGCTGTTCACCGACAGCGTCGGGCGGACGGAGCTCCAGTTCTCCGCGGGCGACGACGAGAAAAACGAGTCAGAGACGGGCGCCGCGGGCGCGGCCCGCCGGCTGTACGACTCGCTCCGCGGAACCCTACTCGCGCAGCCGGACGCCGTCGTCGTCTGCCCCGGTCACTTCGCGGTCGCGAACGACGGGACGACCGGTGACGTCGAACCCGGCGAGCCCGTCTTCACGACGGTCGGAAGCGCCCGCCGGCAGATCGAGATACTCGGCCTCGACGCGACCGAGTTCGTCGAGCGGATCACTCGGACGCTGCCGGAGAAGCCGCCGAACTACGAGTCGGTGATCGCGGCCAATCGCGGCGTCGAGTCGCCGCCGGACGAGACGGCCGCCATCGAACTCGAACTCGGGCCGAACCGCTGCGCGGCCGAGCCGGACGCCGGTTCCGCCGCGGACGACGATTGAGGGGAGGCTATCGCCGCATTCCGATGCTTACGGAAGTGCGAGGAGAATGCCCCGCGCTGAACAGTAGTTGCCGAATCAACTTGCATCGGCCATCGGTCTGGTGTGAACGATGGGCTACATTTACACCTGCAATAAAGAGATATATAAATAGAATGCGCCGAGTTTGACGATCTACATCCTCGATATGCGACGTGTTGAGAGGTTCGGCAGCTACTGTGAAGGGCGGGGATGAATCCGACAAACGATAATACAACCCACCGACGATAGCACGGCCTGATATTCCAACAAATATTTATGTATCATGTTCAATTACAAATGTAATGGTCACGGTGACTGTCACCGCGAAGTTCCACAACCCATCCCTCTCACGGCGGAAAGAGTGGCAACGCGCTACTCGACTCTACCGTGATACCAAACAGTTCTGTATCGACGGATGGGAGAACGGCGACTTCGGTAAATCCGTGACCACGGCCAGCATCGACAACGACCTCTACTCGGCCATCCAGAACCAGGCCATCCGAGAGGCGAAATCCGACCACAGCAAGGACGGGGAGGTTCGCTACCGAGAAAGTCAACCGTTCGCCATCAACAACCAGAACTGGGAACTCGACACGACTGAGAACGGCACGATCGTCGTCGGGTTCCCGTGTGTCTCTCAATGGTGGTACACCCCGATAGCGGTGTACGACGACATTGCCGACCCCGTAGACCGACTGGTCGAGGGTGACGCCGACAAGACCCGCCTACAGGTCTACCGTCGCGGCGACGACTGGTACTGTACGTTCAATATCGAGTACGACGCCGACACGTCGGGTGAGACACCGATCGGTGTCGATATCGGTGAACGACACATCCTCGCTGTGACAGCCTACGGTGAGGATGAGTCGATGCTGGTGTCCGGTGGTGAGGCGAAGTACGTCCGACGCAAATATCGTTCCCTACGCGATTCGCTCTCGGAAGCGGGTGCGCTTCGCGCACGTAACCGTGTAGGTGACAAAGAACAGCGTCGAATCAAAGACCTGAACCACAAACTCTCCCGTCGTCTCATCACGTTCGCGGACCAGTTCGAGAATCCAGTCATCCGGATAGAAGACCTCGAAGGTATCCGCGAGGACAGCTCGTGGTCGGGTGTCCACTCGTGGCATTTCCACCAACTCCAACAGTTCATCACGTACAAAGCCGAGCGCGCTGGGATACGCGCCGAGAAAGTTGACGCGTACCACACCAGCCAGCGGTGTTCGGAGTGTGGTTCGATGGGAACCCGTGATGGCGACCAGTTTTCGTGTTCGGAGTGCGGTCGAGGACGCCACGCCGACCTGAACGCTTCAGAGAATATCGCACAACGGGAGGGAGAACCATGTACGGCGTAACAGTTCGGCTGACGCGAACCGTACTACCTCGCTGGTTGAATAGCCAGCCGTCTTCGACGCCCGCTGTATGCGGGGAGGAAGGCCCCATTGACAGGGCTGTACGCGCTGGAAAGCACACCGTTGGTCACAACTCGGTGGCTACCTTCGACGTTCCACGCGAAAGCGTACTTGAGAACCGAGGAAACGCGCAACCTGAATATCCCCTTCGGGGAATCCTCGCGCTTTAGCGTGGGGAGGATGTCAATCGTCGTGGATGAAGACGAGGCGCTTCGACTCCGTGTTGACTAAACAGAGGTCGATCCCGTCGCGGGTCGCGCCGATCTGCTGCCAGCCGTGGTCGCTGACGAACAGCGTCTGGAAGACGCCGCGGTCGCAGTCGGGGTTCGGGCAGCCGACGCCCGCCGCGTTCTTGTAGACGGTCGTCCCCCCGCCCGAACTCTGTCGCACCAGCCCGTCGGTCAGCGACCGGAACTCCTCGGCGGACATCGGACTCTCCGCGTCGTCGTCTCCCATGCGATCGCGTTCGCAGTCGATCGTCTAAAAACCGACTGCCGTGACAACTGCTGGCACGGGATCGGTGCCGCGCCGCCGCCCCGCGCTCGTCGCCGTCACCTCACTCCGCGTCTCTCTTCACCGCGTCCTGCTTCACGCGGTCCGCGTGGGCGTCCGCGAGCCGCGTCGGCTCCGGAAGCTTGTACCCCGCGCACAGCGCCGCGACGAACTCGACCGCGCGCTCCGCGGACACCCGGTGGCCGGGACTGACGTAGAGGGGGTTCACCCGCTTGCTGTTCGGGTACTGGCGCGACTGGAACGCGTGGCCGACCACGGTCCCCGGCTCGGCGGTCGTCACCGCGTCGTCGGCGCGGACCGGCGTCCGCCAGCCCTCGGGCCGCTCGGCCGTCGACTCGTCGGGGTCGCCACAGAGGAGGCGCTTCGCGACGCCGACGCTCGGCATGTTGCGGAGGACGCCGACGTGGGTCGCGAGGCCCGCCTCCCGGAAGTGGATCCGACCGGAGCCGTCACAGACCAGTAGGTCGGGGTCGGCGTCGAGCGCGTCGAGCGCGGCCAGTATCGGCTCGCCCTCGCGGAACGCGAGCAGGCCGGGAATGTACGGGATCGACAGCGGCGTCGTCGCGCTCGCGTACTCGACCACCCTCCCGGCGCGGAGCGCGACCGCGGCGGAGACGGCGGCGTCGGGACGGTCCTCGCCGCGGTCGGTGAGGAACGCCTGGTCGACGCCGACGACGGTCGGCGCCTCGGCGTCGGCCGTCGTGCCCGTCGACTCTCCGGCCGTACCGGTCCCCAACCGCTCCTGCGCGTCGTCGCGCGCCGGCGGGAGACCGTCCGCGAGCGAGGTCGCTTCCTCGACCGCGACGGCGGCCGGGTCGAGCGCGTGCTCGTCGTCGAACGTCGCGGCCGCAGCGATCTCGCGCTGGAGATCCTCCATCTCGTGGCGCGACAGCGACGGGTCCGGGCGGAGGTCGGGCCGCGCGAGGCCCATCAGAACCGCCCGCCGGGACCGCCGGGGCCGCCCGGTCCGCGCGGGCCGCGGGCGCCGCCCATCGAGACGCCGCCCATGCCGCCCGCGGAGCGCGCGAGCCCCTCGTTGCGCTTGCCGAACGCGAGGCCGATGGCGAACCCGATCAGGTGCGCGAGGTGCGCGATGCCGCCGGCGCTGCCGGCGCCGCCGGCCTGGAGGCTCTGTACGACGAGAACCGCCGAGACGAGCGCGATCCCCCACGTGAGGTACTTGATCTTCATCGGGACGATGAAAAAGAGGAGGACCTGCATGTTCGGCCGCCAGACGGTGAGGACGCCTAAGATCGCGAAGCCGGCGCCGCTGGCACCGAGGACTCCGGTCGGCGGCCCCCCGGTCGCGATCGCGAACAGGACGTGGCCGAGGCCGGCGAGAACCCCCGAGAGGAGGAAGAACCCGACGAACCGCTTCGACCCCACCGCGCGCTCGACGAGGGGGCCGAAGAACAGGATGACGATGCTGTTGCCAATGATGTGGTACAGCAGTCCCGGAGAGTGCGAGAACACCGACGTCACCCACGTCCACACGTTGGCGAGCTCGTCCGACTGGAGTACGAACAGCGTGTTGTGAAGCGACTGCCCGCCGACGTACAGCACCGCCAACTGCGCGACGAACGTGACCCACATCGCCAACAGCAGGGCGTACGTCGCGTTGTTGCGGAAGTACCCCACGACGCCTCCGGTTCCCGTTTCGCGGTCGATCCGCCGCTTTACCCGATCGACGACCCCCGCGGACGCGCCGCCGGAGCGGCCACCGCCGGTGCGGCCGCCGCCAGACCCGCCCTCGACGCTCTCGTCGAAGCCGCTGTCGAAGACCCCGCCCGGGTCGTCCCACTCGGCGAGACCCGGGCAGTCGTGGTTCTCGGGCAGTCGGTGCTCGGCACAGAACGTCTGGCCGCACCGCTTACACTGGTACGGGAGGTTCTCGTACTCCCCGCACACGTCGCACGTCGCCATTAGCGTGTGTTACGGGGGCGGTCGTAAAGCGGTTTGGCTCTTTAGATGGTATATAACGGGGTGGTCGGCGGCCTTGATGATGAGTTATAAACGGTGTCTGATGGTATCGCCGCGGACACCTCCAAAGCCCCAGCCGTTCGCTTATAAATAGGTACTGACAGATCGGCGAAGATCACTTCCAAAGCCCCAGCCGCGCCGACTCGCGCGCCTCGTTGCGCGCTTCAGTCGCTCGCGTTGCTCGCTCCTTCCAGTGCTTACGTCGGCGTGCTTCGTCCTCGCGGCTGCCCATTTGAGTCCCACCCGACCGCGACCGCCCCGCGCCTCACGCCTCCCCAGCCTCGTCGGGCGTGCTGTCGCCGGCGCTTCGCGCCGGCTTCCAGAGGGACCTTCGGTCCCTCGCGGCTCGACCGCAAAGCGGCCTCGCAGGCACGCGCCACCGCACCGCATTCTCTTATAAATAGCCGCCGCAACCGTGGCCGACCACTTACAAACAATCACTCGCGGGTTCCGCTCTCTCTCAGCCCGTCGACGAGCGCTCTGAGCGTCGCGAGCGGATACTGGCCCGGCGCGGTCGCGTCCGCGGGGTCGACGGGCGCGTAGCCGATCTTCGAGCCGTACACCGGGGTCACGGCGCGGGTGTGCCGCCCCGGCTCACCCATGCACATCGTCGCGACGCGGTGGCCCGCCGCGGTCGCCTCGTGGGTCGCCTCGATCATCGCGAGCGCGTCGGCCGGGGCGGTCGCGGTCGTCGCCAGCTTCCCCACGTCGCCCTCGCTCGCGGCGTCCGCGAGCAGGTCGACGAGCGCGGCGGGCTCAGGGGTGGATTCGAAGTCGTGGACGGACGCGACCACCTCGACGCCGGCCTCGCGGGCGGCGTCGCGCAGCGCCGTCGCGTGCGACTCCTCGGCCGGGTCCGGGTGCGTCCCGCGCAGCGCAGCGAGCTCGACGTCGACCGCCGCGACCGCGTCGTGGCCGATCGCGTCCGAGAGCGCGTCGTAGCGGCCGAGCCCGTCGACCTCGCCGCCCTCCCACGACGCCCGATTCGTGACGAGCAGGGGGAGCTCGCCGTCATAGCTCGCCAGCCGGTCGAGCGGGTCGCTCGCGAGGTCCATCCGGAACTCCACCGCGTCGGCGTGGCCGCGAGCCGCCGGCTCCTCGGAGAGGTCGGCCGTGCTCGCGGCGAGAACGAACTCCTCGAACATACGCGGCGGTTCCCCCGCCGGGGTCTTAGCTGGCCGGGTTAGCGCGGGCCGCGGGGACGGAACGAGTCTGTAAAAACGCGCGTCCGGTCAGGCGACGAGGCCGTCCTCGGCCTCTAACAGCTCGTGGTACCGGTTCCGGATGGTGACCTCGGAGATGTCGGCGACCTCCGAGACCGCGGCCTGCGTCGTCTTCTCGTTCGTGAGGAGCGCGGCGGCGTAGACGGCGGCCGCGGCGAGGCCCACCGGCGACTTGCCGGAGTGGACGCCCTTCTCCTTGGCGTTGCGGAGGAGGCTCTTCGCGCGCATTTCGGACTCCTCGGAGAGCTCCAGGTCGGAGGCGAACCGGGGGACGTACTGCTCGGGGTCGGCGGGTTTCACTTCGAGCTTGAGCTCGCGGACGACGTAGCGGTACGTCCGCGCGATCTCGGCCTTCTCGACGCGGGAGACGTCGGCGATCTCGTCGAGGCTGCGCGGGACGCCAGCCATCCGGGCGGCGGCGTACACGCAGGAGGTGGAGACGCCCTCGATGGAGCGGCCGGGGAGCAGGTCCTCGTCGAGCGCGCGGCGGTAGATGACGGAGGCGGTCTCGCGGACGTTGTCCGGAAGCCCCTGTGCCGACGCCATACGGTCGATCTCGCCGAGCGCCTGCTTCAGGTTGCGCTCCTTCGAGTCGCGGGTGCGGAACCGCTCGTTCCACTTGCGGAGCCGCTGCATCTTCTGGCGCTGGCGCGCGCCGAGCGAGCGGCCGTACGCGTCCTTGTCGCGCCAGTCGATGTTCGTCGAGAGCCCCTTGTCGTGCATCGTGTTCGTGGTCGGGGCGCCGACGCGGCTCTTTTCGTCTTTCTCGCGGGAGTCGAACGCGCGCCACTCTGGCCCGCGGTCGACCGAGTCCGCCTCGACGACGAGCCCGCAGTCGCTGCAGACCGTCTCGCCGTGTTCCTCGTCGTTGACGACGTGCCCGCCGCACTCCGGACAGCTCAGCGTCTCGTCGGT
>JBNJEE010000142.1:0-6322 GCA_051745525.1 Methanobacteriota archaeon
GGGGCGCTGGCGGCCTGGCCCGCCGCGGAGGGGCCGACCAGCGGGGACGGCACCGGTCGGGGCGGGGCTCGGGCCGTCGTCCGCGCCGACGGCTACTGCGAGTACCACGGTCATTTGCCGACTTCACTACCTGACCGTTTCAACATTTTCATTTCCGGAGGCGCCGCTTCGGGAGCGGTAGCGGCCGGCGCGCCCGGACCCGCCCGCTTACTCCGTCCGCGCCCGGACCCGCCCGCTTAATCCGTCCGCGCCCGAACCGCCGGCCATGATCACGACCGACCGCATGGCGGCCGTCGACGCCAACGCGGCCGCACTCGGCGTGCCCCGCAAACAGCTGATGGAGTCGTCCGGTAACGCCGTCGCCCGCGTGGTCCGATCCGTCGCGGATCTCGGCGCGGCGGTCGCGCTCGTCTGCGGCCGCGGGAACAACGGCGGCGACGCCCTCGTCGCGGCCCGGTTCCTGAAGGGGTACGACGTCGGGGTTCACCTGCTCGGCCGCCCCGAGACGATCCGGACCGACATCGCGCGGGAGAATTGGGCGGCGCTCGAAGACGCAGAGATCCCGTCCGAGCCGGTCACCGACTCTCGGGGCTTCGACCTCACCGGTCCCGACGGCGAAGACCCGGATGTGATCGTCGACGCGATGCTCGGATCGGGGATCTCGGGCGGCCTCCGCGAACCCGAGCGGACGGCCGCCGAGGCGATCAACGGGAGCGACGCGACGGTGATCGCGGTCGACGTGCCCTCGGGGGTCGACGCCGACACGGGCGACCCGACGGGCGGCCCGGACGCGGTCGGGGTGTGCGCCGACCGCGTGGTGACGTTCCACGACGAGAAGCCCGGACTGGCCGCGCTCGACGCCGACGTGACGGTCGCCGACATCGGGATTCCGACCGCAGCGGAGCGGTTCACCGGCCCCGGTGACCTCCTCGGTCTCAACCGCGACCCGGACTCGCACAAGGGAGACAACGGCGAGGTGTTGGTCGTCGGCGGGGGGCCGTACACCGGCGCGCCGACGCTGTCCGCGCTCGCCGCGCTCCGCGCGGGCGCCGACCTCGTCCGTGTGGCCTGTCCCGAGTCCGTCGCCGGCGCGGTCCAGGGGTTCTCCCCGAACCTCATCGTCCGCGCGCTGCCCGGCGACCGCGTCGGGACCGGCCACGTCGAGCGGGTCGCGTCGCTCGCGGCGGGAAACGACGTCGTCGTCCTCGGGCCGGGCCTCGGGGGCGGCGACGGCACCGAGGCGTTCGTCCGCGAGTTCCTGACGGCGTTCGAGGGGCGCGTCGTCGTCGACGCGGACGCGCTCCGGGTCGTCCCGGACGTCGACACCGACGCCGACCTCGTCTGTACGCCGCATCAGGGCGAACTCGTCGGCATGGGCGGCGAGACGGCGTCGGACCCGGACGCGCGCGCCGAACTGGTCCGCGAGTTCGCGGCCGAGGTGGGCCACGCGCTGCTCGTGAAGGGCGCGGTCGACGTGATCTCCGACGGGGACGACGTCCGGCTGAACCGCACCGGCAACCCCGGGATGACCGTCGGCGGCACCGGCGACGTGCTGGCGGGGACGGTCGGCGCGCTGGCGGCCGTGACCGACCCGTTTCAGGCGGCCGCGGTCGGCGCGTACGTCGTCGGGCGCGCGGGCGACGCCGCCGCGGAGGCGAACGGGGCCGGACTGGTGGCGACGGACTTACCCGACCGGCTGCCGGAGGCGATGCGTAATGAGTGAGGACGGAGACGGCAAGGGCGACGGAGAGAGCGTGGAGTCCGCGGGGACGGACGCACTGACCCACACCGGCGAGTCCGGCGACGTCCAGATGGTCGACGTCGGCGCGAAGCCCGACAGCAGCCGACGCGCGGTCGCTCGCGGCGAGATCCGGCTGACGCCGGAGACGGTCGCGGCGGTCGATGCCGACGCGGTCAAGAAGGGCGACGTGCTCGCGACCGCCCGCATCGGCGCGGTACAGGCCGTGAAACACACGTGGGAGACGATCCCGATGTGCCACCAGATCCCGATCACGAACGTCGACACCGAGTTCGCGGTCGGCGACGACCGGATCGAGCTGACGGTCGCGGTCGAGACGACCGGGAAGACGGGCTGTGAAATGGAGGCGTTAGAGGGCGTCACAACCGGCCTCAACACCGTCTGGGACATGGTGAAGGCGGCGGAGAAGGACGCCAACGGCGGGTACCCGGACACGCGGATTTCGGACGTGGAAGTGGTCGAGAAGCGGAAGGAGACGGTCGGCGAGTAGGGGATCGAGGGCCCGCGGGGCGGCGCCGGTCTCGGACTCGCCCTCCCGCCCGGTTCAGAACAGTCCGGTCACGTCGCCGTCGGCGTCGACATCGATGTCCTCGGCGGCCGGCTCGGCGGGGAGGCCCGGCATCGTCATCACGTCGGCGGTCTTCGCGACGAGAAAGCCCGCGCCGGCCGAGGGCGTCACCTCGCGGACCGTCAGCGTCCACCCCTCCGGCACGCCGGTCCGGGCGGCATCGTCGGACAGCGAGTACGGCGTCTTCGAGACGCAGACGGGCAGGTCGCCGTACCCCCAGCGCTCGACGCGCTCGACGTCGGCGGCGGCGCCGTCAACGTACTCGACGCCCGCGGCGCCATACACCTCGCGGGCGACCGTCTCGATCTTCTCGCGGACCGGCGCTTCCGCGTCGTACAGCGGCTCGAACGAGCCCGTCCCGGCGCGCTCGCGGACGAGTTCGGCCAAGTCGGTCGCGCCCGCGCCGCCGTCGCGGTGGGCCGTCGAGCGGGCGACCGGGATCTCGCGGTCCGCCAGTTCCACCTCCAGCGCCGCGAGTTCGGCCTCCGTGTCGTCGCCGAACACGTTGATCGCGACGACCGGTGGGACCCCGAACGACTCGGCGATCGAGACGTGTTTCGCGACGTTTTCGACGCCGGCCCGCACCGCGTCGGGGTCCGGCTCCGCGAGGGCGTCGAAGTCGGCAGGCCACATCTCCAGCCCGTGGCGCTTCGCGCCGCGGACGGTGGCGACCACGACCGCGACGTCGGGGACCACGCCCTCGCGCGCGACGATATTTCCGAACTTCTCCGCGCCGAGGTCGGCGCCGAAGCCGGCCTCGGTGACGAGGTAGTCGGCGAGCGCGGCGCCGACGCGGTCCGCGACGACGGTGTTCGTCCCGTGCGCGATGTTCGCGAAGGGGCCGCCGTGGACGAACGCGGGGATGCCTTCGACCGTCTGGACGAGGTTCGGGCGGAAGGCGTCGCGGAGCAGCGCGGCGGCGGCGCCGGTCACGCCCAGGTCGTCCGGGGTGATCGGCTCGCCGTCCGCGTCGGCCGCGAGGACGATGCGACCGATCCGCGCCTTCAGGTCCTCGAGGTCGGACGCGAGCCCGAGGACGGCCATCAGCTCCGAGGCGGCGGTGATCACGAACGCGTCCTCGCGGGGGACGCCGTTCGCGGTTCCGCCGAGGCCGACGACCGTCTCGCGGAGCGCGCGGTCGTTGACGTCGAGCGCGCGCGGCCACTCGACGCAACGCGCGTCGACCTCCCGGTCGTTCTTATGGTGGAGGTGATTGTCGAGCGCGGCCGCGAGGAGGTTGTGCGCCGCCGTCAGCGCGTGAATGTCGCCGGTGAAGTGGAGGTTGATCGCCTCCATCGGCACCACCTGCGAGTAGCCACCGCCGGCCGCGCCGCCCTTGATCCCGAAGACGGGACCGAGCGACGGCTCGCGCACGGCGACCGCGGTCCGCTCGCCAAGGTTAGCGAGGCCTTGGCCGAGCCCCACGGTCGTGACCGTCTTCCCCTCCCCCTTCGGGGTGGGCGACATGCCAGTCACGAGGACGGTCGTCCCGTCGGATTCTTCCGGGTCGTCGGCCGCGCTCGCCCCGTCGGTCGCGCCCGCCTCGCCGCTGACCGCCTCGCGGACGGCCGCGTGCGTGAGCTTCGCGACGCCCTCGCCGCGGCGCTCGAAGTCGCCGGTGGAGAGGCCAAGGTCGGCCGCGACGTTCGCTATCGGGCGGGGATCGGTCGCTCGCGCGACAGCGAGGTCGGACTCCGGTGCCCCGGTCGCGTCGCTCGCGGGATCGGTCGGCGCCATACCGGCGCTTCTCAGGCGGGTCTCAAGAGGGTTGCTCGGTCCGTGGTGACACCCCTCACCGGTCGAGGAACGGCGGGATCACGACCTCGGCGCGCTTCTCGTCGCCGCGTACGACGACGCTCACCTCCGTGCCGGCGTCGGCGTACGACTCGTGGAGGTAGCCCAAGCCGATCGGCTCGTCGAGCGTCGGGCTCATCGTCCCTGAGGTCAGCTTCCCGACGCGGGTGAGGTCGCCGTCGGTGACCGCGTAGCCGCCGCGGGGGACGCCGCGCTCGCGGAGGCGGATACCGACAAACTTCTCGTCGACGCCCTGCTCCTTCTGGGTCTCTAAGGCGTCGCGCCCGACGAACTCGGTGTCCAGTTTCACGACGAAGCCGATCCGCGCCTCGTACGGAGTCCGGGGCTCGCTCTCGGGGTCGAAGTCCTGACCGGAGAGCAGGAACCCCATCTCGGTGCGGAGTGTGTCGCGCGCGCCCAGCCCGCACGGCTGCGCCTCGCGGGGCGCGTCGACGAACGCCGCCCAGACAGACTCGGCAGCGTCGACGGAACACATCACCTCGAAGCCGTCCTCACCGGTGTAGCCGGTTCGGGCGACCCAGCTCTCGGTGTCGGCCACGGCCGCCGACGTCGCCTCGAACTTCGAGAGGTCGACGACGCGGTCGCGGGGCGTGGCCTCGTCGAGCGCGTCGGCCGCGTCGGGGCCCTGGACCGCGAGCATCGCCCAGTCGTCGGTGGCGTTCGCGACGGTCGCGTCGAGGCCCCACTCGTCGCGGTGGTCGGTCCAGCGGTCGTACATCTCCCCGTCGTGGCCCGCGTTCGGCACGAAGAGGTACGCGGGGTCGCCGCTCGGCGCGTCGAGGTCGCCGTCGTGGGTGTCCTCGAGATCCGCGAGCGACGCGGCCGCCTCGCCCGCGGCGGTCCCGTCGGGGAGCCGGTAGACGACGGTGTCGTCGAGCATCACGCCTTCTTCGTTCGTGATCGCGGCGTACTGGGAGTCGCCGGGGTCGAGCGCGCGCACGTCGTTCGTCGTGAGCCGGTTCATGAGCTCGGTCGCGTCCGGGCCGGCGACCTCGATCTCGCCCATGTGCGAGACGTCGAAGACGCCGACGGACTCCCGGACCGCGGCGTGTTCCGTCTGAATCGAGTCGAACTCGACGGGCATCTGCCAGCCGCCGAAGTCGGTGAACTTCGCGCCGCGCGCGTCGTGGGCGTCGTGGAGGGGAGGGAGTCGATCGGTCATACTCGCACCTCTCCGGGACGAACCTAAGGTTTTGTCATCGACCCACGACTGGAGCCGTGGGCTTCCTCCGTGTATCTGTGTGACATCGGCGGTCCGCGTGTCCGGGGCGGGCCCGGTGCGTCGCTCTCGGTGGACTCCTCCCGGCCGACAGCCTCAAGCGGTCGCCGACCCCCCTATCGGGCGTGAGCAGCCGTCCCCCCGATCGCACCGGCCTCGTCGCGCCCGCGGTCGCGGTCCTCCTCGTCGCGGTGCTCGTCGGCGCGCTCGTCGGGACGTGGCCGCCGTTCGTCGCGGTCGAGAGCGGCAGCATGGCGCCCAGCGTCGAGCGCGGTGACCTGGTCGTCGTCACGGCGGCCGACCGCGCGCCGTGGAGAGACCTCGCGACCGCCGCCGACCCGGACGCGCCGACGCGTCTGGGCGAGACCGGTGACGTGGTCGTCTACACCGTGCCGGGAGCCGGCGGGAGGCCGGTGTTCCACCGTCTCGCGTTCCCCGTCGAGGCCGGCGAGGACTGGACGGAGCGGGCCGACCCGGCCCTCATCGGCGGCGACTGCGCGGAACTCGCGACCTGTCCCGCGCCGTACGACGGGTACGTCACGCACGGCGACGCGAACGAGCTGTACGACCAGAGCGCCGGCATCGCGCCGGTCGTCCCCGACGAGTGGATCGCGGGAAAGGCGCTGTTCGCGGTGCCGAACCTCGGCTGGATCCGCGTGGGGGTCGACGCGGCGGCCGCGCGGTACGGCGGCGTCGCGACCGGCGTCGTCCTCGTCGGCGGCGCAGGACTGGCCGGCGGAGTCGGTGCGCTGCTTCTGGGTCGCTTTTGGCGGGGGAGACAGCAATGAACCGACCGACGGCATCGATATGCTATTTAAATTTGTATGAATGGCGGCAGCGATTGTTTATAAAAGCGGTGCGGTTGGCGCGCGCCTCCGAGTGGCCGCCATCGGCGGCCACGAGGAGCGCGTGCGAGGGAGTCGGTCGTCCGGAGCAACGCGGAGGACGACCGACGAGGCTG
>JBNJEE010000143.1:0-6265 GCA_051745525.1 Methanobacteriota archaeon
CCCGACGAACCCCAGCGCCATGAGGCTGTGCGTGACCAACGAGCGGGTGCCGAAGTCAGCGAGCTGTAACGAGAGACGGGTGCCAACGGCCATAGGTACTCTAACGGCTAATGATGTAAAGAGTTAGCGCGGCTCGGGCCGACCGGGCGACCGGACGGCGCGGCGACGCCCCGGCACCCCGACCGTTTACCGTGTCGCCGGCGTAGCGACGCCCGTATGACGGATGCCGATCCGACGCACGACGTCGTGGTGTGGGGAGCGACCGGGGTCGCCGGGCGGTTCACGGCCGAGTACCTCACCGAGCGGTACGCCCCCGAGGAGGTCTCGCTGGCCGTCGGCGGGCGTAACCGCGGGAAACTCGACTCGCTCGTCGACGACCTCACCCGCCGCAGCGACGCGTGGGACGACGTGCCGGTCGTCGTGGGCGACGCGACCGACCCCGAGAGCCTGCGAGCCATCGCCGAGGACACGCGGGTCGTCTGTACGACCGTCGGCCCGTACACGGCGTACGGGACGCCGCTCGTCGAGGCCTGCGTCGAGGCCGGCACGGACTACTGCGACCTCACCGGCGAGGTGAACTGGGTGCGCGAGACGGTCGACCGGTTCCACGAGGCCGCGGTCGACGCCGGCGCCCGGATCGTCCACAGCTGCGGGTTCGACTCCGTGCCGGCCGACATCGGGACGCTCCTCGTCCAGTCGTACGCGGCGGAGACGTTCGACGCGCCCTGCGAGACGGTCCGGATCTACCTCGAAGGCGGCAGCGGGAGCGTCAGCGGCGGCACGCTCGCGAGCTTCGGCGAACTGTTCGAGGCGGCTGCGAACGACCCGCTCGCCCGGGAGACGCTCCGGAACCCCTACTCGCTGGCCCCCGCGGGCGAGCGGAGCGGCGTCGACCCCGGTCAGCAGCGGCGGCCGCGAAGGGATCCGCTTCGAGGGACGTGGACGGCTCCCTCGCCGATGGCGCCGGTGAACGAGCGCGTGGTGCGGCGGAGCAACGCGCTCCTCGGCTACCCGTGGGGCCGCGAGTTCCGGTGTAGCGAGGTCGTTCCGGCCGGCGAGGGCCTGCGGGGCGCGGCGACGGCGGGAGTCATCGCCGGCGGTCTCGGCGTGTTCACGGCCGCCATGTCTGTCGGCCCGCTGCGCTCGGCGCTCCGTCGATACGTCTTCCCCGACCCGGGCGAGGGTCCGACGCGGGAGGAGGCCGAGGAGGGGTATTTCCAGATTCGCGTTCTCGGACGGGGGACGGCCACGGAGGGCCCGTTCACGGTCGAGGTCGAGTTCGGTGCCGACCGCGATCCGGGGTACGGCGCGACCGCGCGGATGCTCGGCGAGTCCGCGGTGTGCCTGGCGCGCGGCGAGGTCGACTCCCCGTTCGACGGCGGCGTGTTGACGCCGGCGTCGGGGATCGGGTTTCCCCTCGCGGACCGACTACGCGAGGTCGGATTCACCGCGTCAGTCTGCGAAGCGTCTGACGACGACCACTGATCCGAGCGTCGGCTCGGTCCCTCCGTCCGCACACCGCCGGGGACACAGAGCCGACAAAGCCGGGCTCCCGCGGCGAGCGAGCCGGTCAGGCAGGCTGCGAATCCAGCTTCTTGTAGTCGATGTAGTCGGCGCCGCGGAGCTCCTCGAGCAGGTTGATCGCCGCGCGGGCGCCCTCGCCGACGGAGGTCGCGATCTGCTGGTGGCCGCCGGTGACGTCACCCGCCGCGTACACCCGATCGACCGGCGTTGACTGGTCGGGGTCGGTAACGATGTCGTCGCCGTCCACGGGGACGCCGAGCATCTCCGCGAGGTCGGTGCCGCCGGCGGTGCCCAACGCGACGAAGAGTCCGTCGACCGTGATCTCGTCGCCGCCCCGCGTGACGACAGCTTCGAGCGTTTCGCCGCCTGCGAGTCGGTCGAGGTCGTCGGTGACCACCGGAATCTCCGCTTGGGCGACCCGCTCTTTGAGTGCCTCGTCGGCCTCGAACGGCGACCCGTTGGTGAGGATCCGGACGTCGTCGGTGTAGTCGAGCAGCATCAGCGCCTCCGTCGCGGCGTAGTTGTCGGCGCCGACGACCGCGACGGGGCTGTCGCGGTAGAAGTACGCGTCACACTCGACGCAGTAGGAGACGCCGTGGCCCTCGTATGCCTCGACGTCCGCGATGGCCGGCCGCTCGTAGTCCGCACCCGTCGCGATGACCACGCCGTCGACGACGTACTCGTCGACCGTCGTCTCGACGTAGTACCGCTCGCCGTCGGGTTCGATCCGCACAACCTCCTCCTCGACGATCTCGGCCCCGTACTTCCGGGCGTGTTCCCGCCCTAGGTCGACGAGCTCTGGGCCTGTAACACCCTCCGGGAATCCGTAGACGTTTTCCATCGTATCCACGTCTCGGGTCGTTCCGCCGCCGTCGTCGAAGACGAGCGTTCGCTTGTCCGCGCGAGCCGTGTAGATAGCCGCGTTCAGTCCGGTCGGACCGCCGCCGATGATCGCGACACCAGCCATTGTATTGTACAGTACACACTATATTAACTTATGAGTTCCGACGCTCACCCCGAGCCGATCCGTCCAACCGCCTCGCGGAGTGAGAGTCCCTCACCGACGATGTCGCGCCGATAGTGCATGTAGACCGCGCCCAGCGGCGGCTGGACGACGTACGCGAGCGCGATCGGGAGGACCGCGGCCGAGGGTACCCCGTCCGCGGCGACGACGATCGCCAGGGCGATAGAGAGGTTGCGCATGCTCGTGGCGTACACGAGCGCGACCCCCCGTGCCGGGTCACGCAGGAGTCGGCCCAGAGCGGCAGCGATCCCGAGGATAGCCGCGTAAAACACCACGAGCGGGACGACCGTCACCGCCGACGCGACCGGGTCCGCGAGGATCTGCCCGGACCGTAGCGTCATCGCGACGAACACGATCAGCATCACCCCGAGCGACGACAGCCCGCCGAACACCGGTTTCAGGCGCTTGAACCCCGCGGCGGAGTACCGCCGGAGCAACAGCCGTCGAGTGACCGTCCCGGCGGCCATCGGGACGACGACGATCTGCGCGAGCTGCCGGTACAGCGTCGAGGGGTCGAACCCGACGTCGGCGGGCACGAGCACCGATAGGTACGCCGGCAGGATCACGATCGCCGCTAACAGGTTGACCGCCATCGCGACCAGCGCCGCCTCGAGGTCGCCGTCGGCGAGTCCGGTCCACGCGGCGGTCATTCCAGAGGTCGGGATAAGCGCGATGAAGTACAGTCCGACGGCGTACTCGACGGCCCCGCCGAAGAACCACCGCGAGAGGCCGACCGCGAGCAGCGGGGCCACTCCGAAGTTGATGAGCAGGCTCAGCCCCACTGGACCGGCGTGGTCGCGGACGTTGACGACCTCCCGGAGGTCGATGTTGATCATCATCGGGTAGATCATCAGGAATAGAATCGGGACGACCGCGGCCCGGAGGACTCCCTTCGTCTCCGTTCCCGCGACCTGGCCGAAAGCTAACCCCGCAACTAGCGACGCGACGACAACGTAGATGAGATTCTCCTTGATTCCGGTGAGGAGTGCGTGTATCATCTGTTTGGCGTGAGCTGTTCTCGATGCGGGCTGTTGCCGTGGCGGTACAATCGCTCTCGTCGGGCGGGCGTTCGGTCTGTCATCTCTCGAGCATCCGGTCAGCCGGCCCTGACGGCTCCGACCGGCTTCGGGACTCTATACGCAGTAACGTGCGACGCGAACAAAAATGTATGGTATACACAATTCAATGAACTACATCTGGAGACAAGATCGGCAGTCAACTCGTGATGGATCACTCCAGAGAGCTCGGCAGAGGTGAATTCGACATCGAATGGCCGTTGACCGAAGGGTTCGCAAAAAGGGCTTCGACCCGGAGCGGTCGCGTCTCGAGCGCGCTGTTACATGTAACCGAGGTCGCGCAGGCGCTCCATCAGGTCCTCCTTGTCCTGGGCGCGGCCGGCGCGCTCGGTCGTGTCATCGAGGTTCTGGAGCCACGCGGGCTCCTCGGTCGTCTTCTCCGTGCTGACCTCGCTGCCGAGCGAGCGGAACCCGGCGAAGTACTTCGGCGAGATGGGGATATCCTCCTGGCTGACGCCCTCGGGGAGGTCGTCGTCGGCTTGCGGGACGTACCCCTCGTCGGGGAACGCCTCGACGGTGTCCGGTACCACGAAGTTCCAGAAGGCCTCCCACACGTCGGCCTCGGCGAACTGGAGGATGGGCTGAATGCGGTCGTGGGGCGGGAAGAGGTCGGGGTCGTGACGCGGCGAGAAGAACGTCTCGTCGGCGCGGGCCTCCTGTTCGTCCCAGCGGACGCCCGAGATGACGCCGTCGATGTCGTACTCTTCGAGGGCGTCGTTGAGCGCGACGGTCTTCAGCAGGTGGTTACCGACGTAGGTGTCGAGCAGGAACGGGAACGAGTCCTCCTCGTACTCGAGGATCTCCCGGATGTGGTGCTGGTTGTGTTCCGAGAGCGCGTCGACGGGAATATCGTCGCCGGGTTCGAGGCCGTGTTCCTCGACGTAGGCGCCGACGTCCTCGTTGCGGGCGTACACGAGGTCGATCCCCCACTCGTCGGCCCAGTGCTCGACGAAGTCGGTGATGTCCTCGAAGTGCTGGAAGTGGTCGATAAACACCGCGGTCGGCTTCTCGTAGCCGTACTCCTCGGCGACCTGGTTGATGAAGTACAGCGTCAGCGTGGAGTCCTTCCCGCCCGTCCACATCACCGCCGGGTTGTCGTACTGTTCGAGCCCGCGGCGGGTGACCTCGACCGCCTTCTCGATCTTGTGCTGGATCGACGGGTAGTCGTCCGGGGTCTCGCCCTCGCCGTCGGTGTAGTCGACGTCGACGCTCGCCGGGAAGTCGTCACTCATACGCCGGATATGTCGCCGCGAAGGGAGATAGTCCTTCTGAATCGGGCACGCGAGTCCACGTCTCTGGTGAGCGCTCCGATTTCGCGGAACACAAGGGATATCACGGCCGCCCCGGAACCACCTGACATGGGTCTGTTCGACCGCCTCCGCGGCGACGACGACGAACGCGTCGTCTTCCTCGGGATCGACGGCGTACCGCTCGACCTCGTCGAGGACCACCCCGACGTTTTCGAGAACCTGACCGCCATCGCCGAGACGGGCTCCGGCGGGCGGTTGGAGAGCATCGTCCCGCCGGAGTCGAGCGCCTGCTGGCCGAGTCTCACGACCGGCGTGAACCCGGGCGCGACCGGCGTGTACGGCTTTCAGGACCGCGAGCGCGACTCCTACGAGACGTACGTCCCGCTCGGGCGCCACGTGAAGGCGACCCGGCTGTGGGACCGCGTCACCGACGCCGGCCGCGACGCGACCGTGATGAACGTCCCTGTCACGTTCCCGCCGTCGACGCGGGTGCAGCGGATGGTCTCCGGCTTCCTCTCGCCCGACCTCGACGCCGCTGCGAGCGACGAGTCGGTCCGGGAGACGCTCGACGGCTTCGACTACCGCATCGACGTCAACGCGAAACTCGGCCACGACGACGACAAGACCGAGTTCATCGAGAACGCGCACGCGACCCTCGACGCGCGGTACGAGGCGTTCTCCCACTACCTCGACCGGGACGACTGGGACCTCTTTTTCGGCGTCTTCATGAGCACTGACCGGGTGAACCACTTCCTGTTCGGCGACTACGCGACCGACGGCGAGTACGCCGGGGAGTTCCTCGAGTTCTACCGCCGGCTCGATGGGTACATCGGCGAGATCCGCGACTCGCTCGACGACGACACCACCCTGATCGTCGCCTCTGATCACGGGTTTACCGAGCTGAACTGGGAGGTGAACTGTAACCAGTTCCTCGCCGACGAGGGGTGGCTCTCGTACGACGGCGACGACCACGACTCGCTTTCCGACATCGACGACGCGCGCGCGTACTCGCTCATCCCCGGCCGCTTCTACCTCAACTTGGAGGGCCGCGAGCCGGAGGGCGTCGTCCCCGAGTCCGAGTACGAGGAGACGCGCGAGGCGCTCATCGAGGACCTCGAGTCGCTCACCGGCCCAGACGGCCGGCAGGTGTGCAAGCGGATCGTGAAAGGCGAGACCGTCTTCGATGGCGACCACGACGACATCGCCCCGGACCTGGTCGTCATCCCCGCCGACGGCTTCGACCTCAAGTCCGGTTTCAGCGGGAAAGAGGCCGTCTTCACCGAGGGGCCCCGCAACGGGATGCACAAGTTCGAGAACTCGCTTCTGTACGCGACCGATCCCGACCTCGACCTGACGGACGCGAACCTCTTCGACGTGACGCCGACGATACT
>JBNJEE010000144.1:0-6264 GCA_051745525.1 Methanobacteriota archaeon
GCCTACCGCTTCTCGCCGCCGAGCTCGGACGCCCCGCCCGCCGAGGTAGTCGTGAACCCCGAGCAGGCCGTCGACGAGCGACTTCGTGCCCGCGGGGCCGATCACTTCGAGGTGCTCCTCGCCGGCGAGCCAGCGCGCCTTCAGGAGCGGGAGGAGCGCAGCGACGTGGTCGAGGTGGTGGTGCGTCAACAGGACCGTCGAGACGCCCTCGTAGCCGGTGTCCGTCCCGGCGAGGCGCTGGAGGACGCCGCTGCCGCAGTCGACGAGCAGCGATGGGTCGCCGTCGTCGAGGAGGTAGCCGGCCTGCGCGCGGTCGGGGACCGGCATCGCGCTGCCGGACCCGAGCACGGTGAGTTCCATGGAGACGGGTCGCGGCCGAACCCACCTAATTGGCTCGGACGCGCAGCGGATGGTCGCGGGCGTGAGCGGGTTGTCCGCGACGACCCATCACTTGATGAGGAACACCGGCACCGACGCGTCGTCGGCGACGCGGTCGGAGACGCTCCCGAGCGACCGGATCCGCTCGCGCGGCGACTTCCCCTCCGGGCTCATCACGATCACGTCGATGCCGGCCTCGTCGGCGTACGCGACGATCTCGGCGTCCGGCGTGCCGTGCGCGATGTGCGTCTCGGCGTCGAGGCCGGCCTCGCTCGCCGCCTCGGCGACCGCGTTGACCGCGGCGTCGCCCTGCGACTCGAGGTCCTCGACTATCTCCTCGTGGAGGTCGCCCGAGTTCGCGGTCGTGACCCGCTGGTCGACGACGTATAGGGCGTGGAGCGTCGAGTCGTGGTCCGTCGCGAGCCGGATCGCGTGGTCGAGCGCGCGGTCGACCGCCTCGCTTCCGTCGGTCGGCACCAGAATCTCGTCGTACATGCGCGAGCGTTCGCCCGGTACCGGTTTAACGGTGGGGCCTCGGTGTCGGCCTCCGGGAGCGCCGCGCCGCCAAGCCGCCGCCTGGGGCGGGGGGCGCTACTCGCCGCGCCAGCGGCCGCCGATCGCCTCGCGTTTCATCGTGTCGGCCTCGCCGTCGCGGAAGACGCTGACGCGCCCGGTCTCCTCGCTCAGCGTCACCGTCGCGACGACCTCCGGCCGGACGGAGGTCTCGATCGCGCTCATGTGTCGCGACCCCATCCACGGCTCGTAGCTCACGTCGTCGACGAGGTCTGCCTCCTCGTCGCGGGTGCCGAGGTCGCGGAACCGGACCATTTGGCTCTCGACCTCGCCGTCGACCGCGACGACGACGCCGCCGTCCTGCGCGACGCTCACCGACTCGGCGGCGGCCGCGAGTCCGTCCGCGCCGAAGACGGACTGGCAGGCGTCCCGCGGCCAGCGGTTGTCGCCCATCGGGTCCGCATAGGCCCCGTAGTCGCTGTCGCCGATGACGGCAAAGTACAGCCCTGGGCCCTTGACGTGCGGCTCACCCCATCCGTCGAAGGAGACGCTGACGTGTTCGGCGCAGTAGACCAATCGGTCGACGACCTCGCGCACCCGCTCGTGGTCGCCGTAGTCGATGGCGAGGTCGCTCATCGCCGTCGGTCCTCTCGGTTCGGTCGTCCGCCGCGATTGCCGCCGTCGATCACGATCGGAAGAACGAGGCCCCGGTATATAAGGGCAGCCGAGTCCGGCGGGAGTTCGCTACCGCCGCCACTCCGTGAACAGCCGCGTGTCGAAGCGGTCGGCGCGGACGAGGCCGACGCCGAACGCGGCCGCGACCACCGCAGGCAGGACGTTCCCGAACCAGAGGTTAATCGAACCCCAGAGGATCACGAAGCTCACCATGTCGTCGAGCATGAACTCGCAGTCGCGGAGGCGCTCACGGATCCCGACCGCAGCGAAGGCGCGGTCGAGCGTGACGACCGCGACGATCGCGGACAGCACCCACCCGGCGTAGTTCGAGAGCGGGACGCCGTAGAACGCGCCGCCGCCGAAGTCCCAGAACCCGAGCGACACCGCGCCGGGATCCAAGACGACGTCCATCGCGACGACGACCGGTATCACCGTCGCCAGCCGGACCCACACGCTGTCGGCGCGCGGCCCGAGCAACAGCAGGCACAGCAGGTAGGCGTTGGTCACGAGCGGGATGAAGAAGACGGGAAGCGCGACCGGCACGCCCCCGAGCATCGGCCCGAGGTCGACGGTGTACGCGAACTCGCCGTACGGCCAGCCGGTCGCGACGCCGACCGACTCGACGAGGTACGTGTACGCGGTCAAAACGCCGATCCAGCCGAGCGCGCGGCGGTCGATCGTCGGCAGCACGCCGACGACGAGCGGCGACCGCATCACGATCACGCCGAACAGCACGAACCACGGGTGGAACGCGAACGGTTCGGGGATCCACCCCTCGGCGCTGCCGACGAGCGCGATAGCGCCGACGAGCGGGAAGACGACCGCGATGGTGAAGCGGTTCTCGCGGACGACCCGGTCGAGCAGCGCCTCGGCCTCGCGTCGCGTGTCGGGCGCGCGCTCGCGGAGCGCGTCGAGGCGCGACCCCGTTGTCGCGGCCGCGGCACCGCCGTCGCCGTCGCTCACGGCAGCGCCTCCCAGAGCGGGTACACCCGCCAGAGGCCCCCCATCGACAGCAGCGTGCCGACGACGGTGTTCAGCGCCGGGAACCACCAGTACGCGCGGTCGACTGAGATCGACGAGCGCGCCACCCACGCGACGAAGACCGGGTACACCCCGATCAGCGCGCCGAGGCGCGGGTCGACGAGCCAGAACGCGGCGGCCGCGGCGGTCCACGCCACGAAGCAGTAGGCGAAGGTGCGGATCTCGCCGAGCAGCGTCGCGGTCGTGTCGATCCCCGCCGCGCGGTCGGGCTCGATGTCCGGGATCGCGGAGAAGGTGTGCATCCCCATGGTCCAGAACCACGCGCCGGCGAGCGCCGCGAGCGGCGGGTGCGCGCCCGCGACCGTCGCGTACGCCGCCGCGCCGGGGAGCGCGTACAGCCCGTTCGACAGCGAGTCGAGGAACGGCGTCGTTTTGAAGCGGGCGGGCGGCGCGCTGTAACCGACCGCCAAGACGAGGAACCCGATCAGGTACGGCCACGCGACGCGGGGCGTGATCGCGAGCGTCGCGAGCCCGAGGAGGCCGGAGGCGACGACCGCGGCGACCACGAACCGGCTCCCCCGCCAGCGCGCCTCCCGGTCCTCCTTCTTGGGATTCAGTTCGTCGATGTCGGCGTCGAACACGTCGTTGACGCCGTAGAGGAACACGTTCGCGGGGACGAGGAAGTAGCACACGAGCGCGACTGTGGTGGGAGTGAACAGTCCGCTCACGTCGCCGATGCCGTAGGTGACGCCGACCGCGACCGGGCCGGCGAGGTAGAGCCAGAAGCGCGGCCGCGACAGCACTAACAGGTAGCGGAGGCCTTCGCTCCCGCTGCCGGCGGGCCGCTCTCGGTCCTCTTCGACGGATCTGCCCTTCTCGTCGTCGTCGGATCGATTCTGGTCGCTCACGGCGCTGATCACACGTCGTCGTCGGCCATCGCTTCCGCGGTCAGCCCCCCGCTGATGAGACACATCGGGACGCCGATACCGGGCGTCGTCGTCGACCCTGTGAAGTAGAGCCCGTCGACCGCGTCGGAGGTGTGCGGCGGGCGTAAAAGCGATGTCTGCGTGAGCGTGTGCGCTAACCCGAGCGCGCTGCCCGCGTAGCTGTTGTACCGGTCCGCGAAGTCGTCGACGGAGAACGTCTCCTCGACGACGATCCGGCCCCGGAGGTCGGTCTCGGTGTTCTCGGCGATGTCGTCGATGACGAGGTCGCGGTAGCGGTTGCGGATCTCGGGGGTGTCCGCCAGCCCGGGCGCGATCGGGACCAAGGCGAAGAGGTTACTGTGCCCCTCCGGCGCGACCGTGTCGTCGGTCTTCGAGGGGACACAGAGGTAGTAGGCGGGGTCGTCGGGCCACTCGGGGTCGTCGAATATCTGCTCGAAGTGCTCGTCCCAGTCGGTCGGGAGGACGAGCGTGTGGTGTTCGAGGTTTGGCACGTCGCCCTCGACGCCGAGATACAACAGGAACGCGGAGGGGGCGTACGTCCGCGACTCCCAGTACCCCTCGGTGTACTGGCGCTTGCGTTCGGGCAGGAGCTCCTGTTCGGTGTGCGCGTAGTCTGCGTCGGAGACGACGCGGTCCGCGAGGTAGCGCTCGCCGTTCTCGGTGTCGACCGCGAAGGCGCCGTACCGGCCCTCGATGCCCGTCACCTCGGCGTCGGTGACGAACTCGACGCCCAGTTCCTCGGCGAGCTCGACGATGCCGTCGACGACGGCGCCGATTCCGCCCTCCGGGTAGTAGACGCCCATGTTGTAGTCGACGTGGCTCATCAGGTTGTACAGCGCCGGCGTGTTCGTCGGCGACCCGCCGAGGAACACGAGCGTGTACTGCATCAGCTGCTGGAGCTTGGGGTGATCGAAGTAGTCCTCGACGTGTCCCTGCATCTTGCCCAGGAGCGAGAGCCCCCACGAGTAGCGGAGCACGTCTCTGTCCACGTAGTCGCGCAGCCGCGGGCGGTCCTCGTACACGAAGTGCTCCATCCCGATCTCGTAGGTGCGCTGGGACTCCTCGAGATACGCGTCGAACGCCTCGCCCGCGCCGGGCTCGTAGGACTCGAAGATTTCCCTGTTCGCCTCACGGTCCGGCAGCACGTCGACCTTGTCCCCGTCCTTCCAGAACACGCGGTAGTGCGGGTCGAGCCGCTCTAACTCGTAGAACTCCGACGGCTCGCGGCCGAAGTGGCCGAAGAACCGCTCGAACACGTCGGGCATCAGATACCACGACGGCCCCATGTCGAACCGGAAGCCGTCGACTTCGAGCCTGCTGGCGCGGCCGCCGAGCTGCTCGTTCTTCTCCAACAGTGTGACGTCCGCGCCGGCGTCCGCGAGGTAACAGGCCGTCGAGAGACCGCCGAATCCGCCGCCGATCACGACGACTGACTCGTCGGCAACGCCGTCGATGTCCGGGACCACGTCCATACGCAATCCTAAGGGCGGCGTCGGTATAAATCCGGGCAGACGCGGCGACCGGTGCGGCTCCTCGGGCGGCGCGGAGGGGCGCCGACGTCCGCCCTTCGCGCCGAGTGGATACCACTAAGTCGCCGACGCGCGTATCCGTTACCACATGGACCTGACGGTCGCGATCACCGGGGCAACGAGCGGGATCGGACGAGCCGTCGCCGAGGCGTTCGTCGACAAGGGAGCGTTCGTCGCCGTTTCCGGACGCGACGGCGCGGCCGTCGATCGGACCGTCGCGGCGCTGAACGGCGAGGGAGACGAGTCGGACGGCGCCGCGGAGGCCGACGGCGAGGGCGACGGCGGCTCCGCGGACGCCGCCGCAGTTGAGCGCGGCACCGCGTGGGGCGCCCGCGTCGACGTGCGCGACGAGTTCGACCTCGAGCGCTTCTTCGAGCGCGTTTCCCGCGAGGCCGGCCCGGTCGACGTCGTGTTCGCGAACGCTGGGGTGTTCCACGGCGCCCCGGGCGAGAGCCCGACGACCGAGCTCTCGTACGCCGACTACGACGACACGATGCGGACGAACGCGCGCGGCGTGTTCGCCACCGTCACGGAGGCCGTCCCCCACTTGGCCGACGACGCGCGGATCCTCGTCCCGTCGGGCGCGGTCGCGGCCGAGTCGAAGCCCGGCATGGGCGCGTACGCGGTGTCGAAGGCGGCCGCCGAGGCGGTCGCGCGCGGCTTCGCCGCCGACCTCGACGCGACCGTCGGCGTCGTCGACCCCGGCCTCGTCGCCACCGACCTCACCGGGAAGGAGCGCGCCCGCGACCCCGAGAGCGTCGCGCCGCTTTTCGTCTGGGCCGCCACCGAGGCGCCCGCCGAGGATCTGAACGCCGAGCGGGTGGGGCTGCGCGAGTGGAAGTCCGCGACCCGATAAGACTGGGTTGCGTTCGGATCGGCGACGAAGATCGCTACGGTCCCACCCGCTCGCTTATAAATGTCTGATCGCAGATCGGTGGCGAACACCTCCAAAGCCCCAGCCGCGAGGACTCGATGCGCTCGCTGCGGTCCTCGTCGCTCACTGCGTTCGCTCCTGCGGTCCTTGCGTCGTCATCAGAACGCGGGGCGTTCTGATTGGCTCACGAGAGCTCTGCTCTCGTGACCGCCCGTCTTCGTCCTCGCGACTGCCCCTTTGAGTCCCGCCCCGCGCCGCACGGCACCGCAGCCTCACGCCTCCCCAGCCTCGTCGGTCGCCCTCCGCTTCGCTCCGGGCGACCGACTCCCTCGCGCGTGCTGCCTCGCGGCCGCCGGGGGCGGCCGCT
>JBNJEE010000028.1:0-20030 GCA_051745525.1 Methanobacteriota archaeon
TTTACACTGGTTATTGCTGCACCCGCCGGTCTACCTCGTCGCCGGCGGGTCGGACCGGTCCCCGGTCACGCGGACTCGTCGGCGTCGGCGCGCGCGTCGCCGTCGGTGTCCGGATCGGACTCCGCGTTGGGCGCCGCATCCGGCTCCTCGTCCGTCGCGAGGCCGTAGTACCCCGGGCCGTCCTCGGACAGCGGCTCGGCGATCACCATGTCCTCGGCGTGGACCATCACCCACGGGACCGCCCAGTCGACCAGCACGGCCTCGGTGTCGGGGTCGACCTCGGCGTCCGGCTCCAGCCCCTGAAGCAGGCGGCCGATCTCGGGGATAGTGTACATCTGGTCCGGCTCGAACAGCTCGGCGGGCTCGTAGAAGTCGCACGGGTAGGTGGCGTCGAAGGCCGATTTCGGTTCTGGCATGTGCGAGGGTACGCGACCGCGTCCGTAAACGCTGCCGATACGGTTCGAAATGATCCGACACAACCCGATCCGATGCGGTGGCGCGTGCCTGCGAGCGGGCGACAGGCAGCGAGCAGTCCGCGCGAGGGAGTCGCGGCCGCTTTTAAGCGGCCGCGGCGAGGCTGGGGAGGTGTGAGGTGCCGTTGCGGCCGCGGTCGGGTGGGGCTCAAAGGGGCAGCCGCGAGGGCGATGTAGGCGTTCACGAGAGCAGCGCTCTCGTGAGCCAATCAGAACGCTCTGTGTTCTGATGACGACGCAAGCACCACAGGGAGTGAGTGTAGCGAACGACCGAGGAGCGTGGTTCGAGACGCCAGAAGCGTCTCGAACGACAGCGAGTGTGCGCCCGCCCTACGGCTGGGGCTTTGGAGGTGTTCTCAGCCGATCCACACTCTGTAATTTATAAACGAGCAGTAGCAACGCAGTTGCTCTCCGTTACAGAAGCGAGTCAGAAAAGCGATTGACCTCCTCCCGCGCCTGAAGACGCGGGAATCCCACCACGGGATTTCAGGCCGAGCGTGGCCCTCTGGTTTCAAGACGCATCCGTTCCACGCGTCCCTTGCTGGGTCTCAGCATCGGCGTGGGTGTCTTGTGGGGCGGTCAAACGCCCCCCATCCTCAGCCGAGTCATCCCCATCCGTGTGTTCTCTTGAATGGCTCTCTCCGCTGAGGTAGCGGTCTGCGATGTTTATCGCTCCGTTCACGTCCGCTTGATACTCATCCACCCAGCAGTCGTCGTTCGTACACGTGAACGTCGCCTGTCGCGGGCGGTATCCTACCTCTCCGCAAGCGTGGCACTCCTTCGACGTGTTGCGCGGGTTCACCGTCTCGACGGGGATACCCTTCTCGACGGCCTTGTAGCGTATCTGCGCGTGGAGTTTGGCGAACCCCCAGCCGTGGAGACGCCGGTTCATGTACTCGCCGTAGTCCATCGACTCCCGGATATACGTCAGGTCTTCCAGAACGAGAACGGGATTCTCGACGGATTCGGCGTACTCCACGACTTCGCGGGTGACCCGGTGGAACACATCGTCTATCTGGTTCCACAGGTCGTCACCGAACGACTCCGCGATCCGCTCGCTTCCCCGCGTCTGGAGTCGGCGCTTGACGGTGAAGTAGGTCTTGCGGAGCTGACGAACGGTCTTCCCTTCGTCGGCCCACAGTTCAGGTGCGGTCGGGGAACCGTGATCGTCGCGGTGACACACCGTGACGAGTGATGATTCCCCGATGTCCACTCCGATGGGCGTCCGTTCTTCGGCGGACACCTCGGAGGGTTCCTCGACGTCGTGGGTGGCGGTGACGTGGAGGAACCACGTTCCGTCTCGCTCGAATACCCGACTCTCGCCCATTTCCGCGTCACCAGCGTCCAACGCTTCCAGCCAGTCCCGTTGCTCAGGGTTCGGCTGTGCTGGCATCCAGAGGTGGTAATCCTCGTGGTGCGGGATTTTGGCGTACCACTCGATCTCATTCTCGGGTTTGTGGTCGAGCCGTAGCCCCTCGTTGGTGAACCGAACAGGGTGGTCGTCGTGAAGTTCGCCCGCGTTGTATGTCGTCGTGAGTTGCGGAACGTATTGTTTGAGCGCGTTCTTCGCGTACCCACTCAGGTCGTAGGTGACCACCACATCGTTCGCTTCGGTCTGCGTGGTACATCGGGCGTCGAAGGCGTCATCAAGGGCCTGTCGGTACGCCTCTCGCGTCTCTCGGAGTTTTCTCCGCTTGTGAGCGTTCGGCTCTACCAATTTGAGTTCCAGCGTCTTCGTGAGTTCGGTCACGACTCATCCACCTCGTGACGCTGGATGTAGTTCTCGACAGTCTCACTCGAAACGTGCCCAGCGGTCCCTGCGTAGTAGCCTCTCGCCCATCCGATTTTCTCGCCGTCGTGGTCAGCGTATCGGTGGTTGTACTTGCGCGAGGAGATACCCTTGAACCAGTTGGCGAGGAGCGCTGGTTCGTTCTTGGGCGGGCTACTGACGAACAGGTGAACGTGGTCGGGCTGTACGGTGAGATCGAGAATTTCGAGGCCCTTGTCGTCGGCAATTTCCTGGAGGATGGTTCGCACACGGTTAGCGACATCGCCTTTGAGTACCGAGTTGCGGTACTTCGGCAACCACACTATGTGGTAGTTGAGGTTGTAAGTCGCGTGCCGTGTGGTCTTCATCTGCGTTACACACTATGTATCAAGGTGTGTTAATACTGGTGGTGAACCGGTGGGAAATCCAGCCGTAGCGTCGTCGGTGGAAGTGTACGCTATTGTCCGCTCGACCCCCGCCTAAAGACGGGGGTATGCGCTCGTAACTCTATCAGTCGCACCGTACTCCGCGTATCGAGCGTCTCGAAAACGAGTCGGCGGTGAGCCGTCACCGCCCGATTCCCCTCGCCCGGTCTCGCCCCCGTTCAGCCGAGGACGTACCGGAGCGCCGGGAACTTCTCGACGAGCGCCTGTCCGCCGACCTCGATCTTCTCGATGTAGGCGTCGAGGCCGAGGACGCGGCCTGCGCCGAACGCCGCGACCGTGAGGAACACCATCGCGTACACCAGCGTCGAGTCGAACAGCGCGAGCGCCTCGCCGCTCCACCCGCCGAGGTAGAACAGCATCATCTGCATCGCGCCGCCGAGCGCGGCCAGGCGGACGAACGCGCCGGCGATGAGCGCGACGCCGATGAGCACCTGCGTGACCGGAACGACCACGTTGACGATCTCCATCAGCGCCGCGTTCGACGCCATGGCGGCGTATATCCCGCTGACCGGGCTCGCCGAGCCGACGTTCGCGAGGTAGCCTGCGGCGTCGAACGGCCACTCAGAGACCTTGCCGAGGCCCGCGAACAGGATCATCCCGCCGATGGTCGCCCGGAGCAAGACGATGAACAGCGCCGACAGCGAGTGCGCTTTCCCCAGTAACGTGACGCCGCCGATCTCCCCGCCGAACTCGTTTGTGGTTTTCGTGGACATTGTGTCTCTCCTCACTTACGGATACGCCGAATATCCATATAAATCGGAAAGCGAGTTCCCCGCCGACGAGACGGATTCGGCCGGTTCCCCCCATCCGAGGGTCCTTTAAATACTACCGCCGAACGGTATCGGTTCCACTCCGCTACCACGCCTCGCCGCTCGCGAGGTCGACGTCGCCGTCGCCCTTCTCGGAGGGGCAGACGTCGGCGAGCGCGCAGTCGGCGCAGTCGGGGTTGATCGCGGTGCACGTCGCGCGGCCGTGGTCGATCATGAGGTGCGTGAACTGCTGCCAGTCGCCCTCGGGGACGACGTCGAGGAGGTCCTGCTCTATCGCCTCCGGGCGCTCCTCCTCCGTAATCGCGAGCCGGCGCGTAAGCCGCTGGACGTGGGTGTCGACGACGATGCCCTCGACGACGTCGTGGCCGTGCTGGAGGACGACGTTGGCGGTCTTGCGCCCCACGCCGGCCAAATCGGTCAGCTCCGACATCGTGTCCGGGACCTCGCCGTCGTGCTCCTCGACGATGTCCGCGCATGCCGAGCGGATGTACTTCGCCTTGTTGTTGTAGTAGGTGATGGAGTTTATCGCCTCCGCCAGCTCCTCTTGGGACGCGTTCGCGTAGTCCTCGGGCCCGTGGTAGGTCTCGAACAGGTCGGCGCAGACCTTGTTCACGCGCTCGTCCGTGCACTGCGCCGAGAGGATCACCGCGATGAGCAGCTCCAGCCGGTTCGAGTAGTTGAGCGAGATGGTCGAGTCGGGGTACTCGTCGTAGAGTCGGTCGAGGACCTCGACGAC
This sequence comes from Methanobacteriota archaeon, assembly GCA_051745525.1. Lineage (GTDB taxonomy): Archaea > Halobacteriota > Halobacteria > Halobacteriales > Haloferacaceae > Halorubrum. The sequence goes on from JBNJEE010000028.1 coordinate 4,194, forward strand.
CTGCTCCGCCCGGGGGTCGAGTGGCGTTCCCATACGGATCCCCTCCGCCCGGGCGACATTGAACGATCCGACTGCGGGCGTTCTCCCCGCGACCGAACCGGACGGGGGCGATCCAGCCGAGTAGTAAGACAGTTACCACGCGGTGCGTTGGAGGGCGTATGGACGTACTCGACGTCGCGACGCGCGCGACCGAGACGGGGCCGGTGTGCGACGCCTGTCTCGGCCGGCTCGTCGCCGACCGGAGCTTCGGACTGTCAAACGCCGACCGCGGCTCGGCGCTCCGGGTGTCGCTCGCGCTGCGCGACGACGAGGACCACGAGCCGGTCGAGACGGCCGACTGCTGGGTCTGCGAGGGACGCTGCGCCGAGTTCGACGCGTGGGCCGAGCGCGCCGCCGAGGCGGTCGAGGGGATCGAGTTCGCCACGTACAACGTCGGCACGCGCCCGCCGCCGCTGATCGAGGAGAACGAGGCGCTGCTCCGCGCGGACGCCGGCCTCGAGGAGGACGCGGGCGAGCCGTTCAAATCGGAGTTCAACCGCGAGGTCGGCAAGCGGTTCGGGCGACTCACCGACACCGAGGTCTCCTTCGACCGTCCGGACGTGCAGTTCACGATCGACCTGGCCGCCGACGAGGTCGACGCGAAGGTGAACTCCACGTTCGTCTACGGCCGCTACCGAAAACTGGAGCGCGACATCCCGCAGACGGAGTGGCCCTGCCGGGAGTGTAAGGGCTCCGGTCGGCAGGGTGCGGACCCCTGCGACCACTGCGGCGGCTCCGGCTACCTCTACGACGACAGCGTCGAGGAGTACACCGCGCCGATCGTCGAGGACGTGATGGACGGCACCGAGGCGACGTTCCACGGCGCGGGCCGCGAGGACGTCGACGCGCTCATGCTCGGCACCGGCCGCCCGTTCGTGATCGAGGTCGAGGAGCCGCGCCGGCGTCGGGTCGACACCGACCGCCTCCAGTCGGACATCAACGCGTTCGCCGACGGCGCGGTCGAGGTCGAGGGCCTCCGGCTCGCGACCTACGACACCGTCGAGCGCGTGAAAGAGCACGACGCCGCGAAACGCTACCGCGCCCAGGTGACCTTCGACGGAGACTTCAGTGCCAACGCGCTCGCCGAGGCGGTCGCCGAACTGGAGGGCGCGACCGTCGAGCAGTACACTCCGAACAGGGTTGATCACCGCCGCGCGAGCATCACCCGCGAGCGCGACGTGTACGAGGCGACCGCCGAACTGGACGACACGCGCCGCGCGACCGTCGAGATCCACGGCGAGGGCGGACTCTACATCAAGGAGCTGATCTCCGGCGACGAGGGCCGAACCGAGCCGAGCCTCGCCGGCCTGCTCGGCGTCGGCGCCGAGGTGACCGCGCTCGACGTCCTCGCGGTCGAGGGGGAAGACGAGTCGTTCGAACGCGAAGAGTTCTTCCGCGAGTAGCGCGCGCCACGCCTCCGACTCGGTGCCTCGGTTCGGTCCCGCGACAGCCCGTCTCGAACCGGTAACGAACCGAGAACCAACGGGATTTATCTGACGAGCGTCAGACGTTCGGCTATGAACGGGAGCGACGCCGGCGGCGAAAACGTCCGAGAGGGTGGGGCCCGGAACGGCGGCACTCGGAACGGCGGCGCCCGCGGCGAGTCGGGCGGTTCGGCCGGATGCGAGGGCGCCGGCCACGCGGGCTCGCCCGCGGTCGTCGACTCCGTGATCCGGCCGGCGGTCAACGACGCGGACGACGTCCCGACGGCGGCTGATGTGACGCTAAACGGCGCCGACCGCGCGGCGCGCCCCGACCGCGTCTCCTCGATCCTCGTCGCAGTCGGCCCCGGCCCGCACTCGGGAGCGACCGTCGACGTCGCGCGCGAGATCGCGGCGGTCACCGACGCGTGGCTCGAACTGTTCCACGTCGTCCCCTCCGACGCGGCGCTTGCCGACGCCGCCCCCGACGAGGACGCCCCCGGAACCGTCGCGGCCGCGGACGACCCGGACGCGACCGACTACGCGGCGGCCGGGGAGCGGCTCCTCGACGCGGCCGAGGACAGGCTCGGCGGGTTCGACCGCGCCGACCGGTGGCTCGTCGAGGACCGGACCGCGGCGGGCGCGGTCGTCGAGCAGTCGCCGTACTACGACCTGGTCGTTGTTGGCGCGACGACGACCGGGACTGTCGGCCGCTTCGTCTTCGGCTCTACCACCGACACGGTCGTCGGCGACGCGGAGGTCCCCGTCGTTGTCGTCGAGGCCGACGGCTCGACCGCGCTCGGCGCGGAGTAGGTGATCGGTCGGCGCCCCCGACCGCGGTTTCTCGTCTGTTTTCCGCGTTCCCCCCTGTTCCGCGTTTCCCCCAGTTCTCGCCGTGTGTTATCGATCCGCGTCACGGCGACAGTGTTAAATTAGTGTACATACTTGTACATCACAACGCGGAATACTACATCGGTGGACATAATGAATCTCAAAGACACGGTCGAGCGCGTGACGGACGGGGCGGATCTCACTGTCGAGGAGGCGCGCGAGGCCGCGCGGCTCGTCTTCGAGGAGGCGACAGAGGCCCAGATCGGAGCGCTGCTCGCCGCGCTCCGGACGAAGGGCGAGACCGAGGCCGAGATCGCCGGGTTCGCGCAGGGGATGCGCGACGCGGCGCGCACGATCGAGCCCGATCGGGCGCCGCTCGTCGACACCTGCGGCACCGGCGGCGACGACTACGACACGATCAACGTGTCGACGACGGCCGCCATCCTCGCGGCGGGCGCCGGGGTGCCGATCGCCAAGCACGGCAACTACTCGGTCTCCTCCTCCTCCGGGAGCGCCGACGTGCTGGAGGTCGCAGGCGCCGACGTCGAGGCCGAGCCGCCGGCCGTGGAGGAGTCGATCGAGGCGGACGGGATCGGCTTCATGCTCGCGCCCGTCTTCCACCCGGCGATGAAGGCCGTCATCGGCCCGCGCAAGGAGCTCGGAATGCGGACGATATTCAACGTCCTCGGCCCGCTCACCAACCCCGCCGGCGCCGACGCGCAGGTATTGGGTGTCTACGACCCCGACCTCGTGCCCGTCATCGCGCGGTCGCTCGCGCACATGCCCGTCGAGCGCGCCCTCGTCGTCCACGGTGCCGGCATGGACGAGATCGGGATCCACGCGGAGACGGTCGCCGCCGAGGTCGACGGCGAGGACGTGACGGAGTTCACGATCGAACCCGCCGACCTCGGGCTCGACCGCGCCCCGATCGAAGCCGTCGCGGGTGGGACGCCCGAAGAGAACGCCGGCGACCTGCGAGGGATCGTCGACGGCTCCGTGACGGGGCCCAAACGCGACCTCATCCTCGCGAACGCGGGCGCCGCCATTTACGTCGGCGGCGAGGCCGAGACGCTCGCGGCGGGCGTCGAGCGCGCCGCCGAGGCGATCGACTCCGGCGCGGCCGCGGAGAAGTTCGCGGCGCTCTGCGGCGACGGCGAGTCCCTCGCGGCCGACGCGGGGGCGAGGCCGGCGGAGGGCGCGGAGACGACTGCGGAGGACGACGACTGATGGCCCGGGTGAAGATCTGCGGGATCACCCGGGAGGCCGACCGCCGCGCCGCGGTCGACGCGGGCGCCGACGCGGTCGGTGTCATCACCGAGGTCCCGGTCGACTCGCCGCGCGAGGTCGACCCCGCAACGGCCGCCGAGCTGCTCGCGGCCGTGCCCCCCTTCGTCACCGCCACGCTCGTGACGATGCCCGACTCCGCCGAGCGCGCGGTCGAACTCGCGCGCACGGTGGCGCCCGACGCGATCCAGCTCCACGGCGAGTGGACCGTCGACGAGCTGCGGTACGTCCGCGCGGAGACCGAGCGCAGGGTGCTGCTCACGGTCGACGCCGCCGACCCGGCGCGCGCCGAGGAGCTTGACGGCGCGGTCGACGCCTTTGTCGTCGACTCCACCGACGACTCTGGGGCGGGCGGCACCGGCGAGACCCACGACTGGCGCGCGACGGGCGAGCTCGCCGCCCGGCTCACCACGCCGGTGGTGCTGGCGGGCGGGCTCACGGCCGACACGGTCGCCGAGGCGGTCCGCGTCGCCGACCCCTTCGCAGTCGACGTCGCCTCTGGCGTCGAGATCGAGGGCGGGCGGAAGGACCACAACGCGGTAGCCCGCTTCGTCGCGAACGCGGGCCGGGAGATGGAGCTGGCATGACCGACCCGGACCCCCCGCTCGACCGCTCGAAGGCTGAGTTCGTCGAGCTCGCCGCCGACGCAGAGAAGCCGGTCGTCGTCCGCGCGTCGGCCTCGCTCGACGCCGACGTCACCCCGCTGGGCGCGTACGCGACGCTCGTCGGCGAGGGTCGATACGGCTTCCTCCTCGAGTCCGGCGAGAAGGTCGCCTCCAGCGACCCCGACGGCGCGTTCACCTCTGGCGGGAAGGCGGACAGACACGCCCGGTACTCGTTCGTCGGCTACGACCCCGAAGCGATCCTCTCCGTCCACCCGGACCGCACCGAGGTGACGGAACTCGGACCCGCCGCCGAGTTCGTCGGCGACGGCTGGACCGGCGGTTCGAGCGCCGCCGACCTCGGTCCCGACGCGGGCGACGCGGTCGACCGCGTCCGCGCGGCGTTCCCCGACGTTGGCCTCCGGGGCTTCCCCGACACCGACCGGCAGATCCTCTCAGGGGGGTTCGTCGGCTTCCTCGCGTACGAGGCCGTCTACGACCTCTGGTTAGAGGAGGTCGGCGTCGACCGCCCCGAGACCGAGTTCCCGGACGCCGAGTTCGCGCTCACGACCCGGACCGTCGTCTTCGACGAGAAGGAGGGCGGCGCCGAACTCGTCTTCACGCCGATAATCGGCGTCGGCCACGACCCGGGCGCGGTCTACGACGACCTCGTCGCGGAGGCCGAGCGCGTCGCGGCCGAACTGGAGGCCGCGTCCCCGCCGGATCCGGACGGGGTCCGCGTGCTCGAGGAGTCCGCCGACCCGCGCGAGGAGTATGAGGAGGCCGTCCGGACCGCCAAGCGGCACGTCCTCGACGGCGACATCTATCAGGGCGTGATCTCGCGGAGCCGAGAGCTCCGCGGCGAGGTCGACTCGCTGGGGCTGTACGCGGCGCTCCGCGACGTGAACCCCTCGCCGTACATGTACGTGTTGCGCCACGACGACCGGAGCGTCGTCGGCGCCAGCCCGGAGACGCTCGTGTCGGTGAAGGGCGACCGCGTCGTCTCGAACCCGATCGCGGGCACCTGTCCGCGCGGGACGAGCCCGGTGGAGGACCGTCGGCTCGCGGGCGAGATGCTCGCCGACGGGAAGGAGCGCGCCGAGCACACGATGCTCGTCGACCTCGCGCGCAACGACGTGCGGCGCGTCTCTGCGCCGGGCTCCGTCCGCGTCGAGGAGTTCATGAACGTGCTGAAGTACAGCCACGTCCAGCACATCGAGTCGACCGTGACGGGGACGCTCGCAGGCGACGCGGACGCGTTCGACGCGACGCGCGCGACGTTCCCGGCGGGGACGCTCACGGGCGCGCCGAAGGTGCGCGCGATGGAGATCATCGACGACCTCGAGACGACGCCGCGGGAGGCGTACGGCGGCGGCGTCGGCTACTACTCGTGGACCGGTGACGCCGACTTCGCGATCGTGATCCGGACCGCGACGCTCGACGAGTCGGGCGAGGAGTCGGTCGTCGGGGTGCGGGCCGGCGCGGGCCTCGTCGCGGACTCCGACCCGGCCGCGGAGTACGAGGAGACCGAACAGAAGATGGACGGCGTGTTGACCGCGATCGACCGAATTCGCGAGGAGGACGAGGAGTCCGGCGACGGCGACCCGGTCCCCACGGGCGCGGAGGCGGAGCGATGAAGGTGGTCGTCGTCGACAACTTCGACTCGTTCACGTACAACCTCGTCGAGTACGTCTCAGACCAGACGGTCGACGGGGAGGCGGTCGCGGTCGACGTGTTCAAGAACACCGCGTCGCTCGCGGAGATCGAGTCGGCCGATCCGGACGCGGTGATCGTCAGCCCCGGGCCGGGTCATCCGAAAAACGACCGCGACGTGGGCGTGACCATGTCGGTACTTCGCGAACTCTCTCAGACCGTCCCCACGCTTGGCGTCTGTCTCGGCTTGGAGGCGGCCGTCTACGAGTACGGCGGGACCGTCGGGCACGCCCCCGAACCGGTCCACGGCAAGGCGTTCCCCGTCGAACACGACGGGAAGGGCGTGTTCCGCGGGCTCGACCAGGGGTTCCGCGCCGGCCGCTACCACTCGCTCGCGGCCACCGAGGTGCCGGACGCGTTCGCGGTGACGGCCACCACCGACCACGACGGTGAGTCGATCGTGATGGGGATCCGCGGCCGCGAGCGCCCGATCGAGGCAGTCCAGTTCCACCCGGAGAGCGTGTTGACCGGGTCCGGCCACGACCTCATCCGGAACTTCCTCACCGCGGTTTGAGGGCCCGGCGCGTCAGGCGTCCTCGCCTTCCTCGTCCTCGCGTTCCTCCCCGTCGAGCCCGCGTCCGGCCAGCCCGGCGAGGTGGCCAACCTCGGGGAGAATTATCTCGTCGACGCCGAGCCTGACCGCGTTCTCCGAGCCCGGTAGACAGAACACCGGGGTGGCGGAGACGACCCCGGCGGTCGCGCGCGACCCGATGGTCCGCGTGCCGACCTCCTCGTAAGAGAGCCGGCGGAACAGCTCGCCGAACCCGGGGAGCGGCTTCGCGAGCAGCGCCCGGACCGCCTCCGGCGTGACGTCGTCCGGCGTGATCCCCGTCCCGCCGGTGGTCACCACGACGTCCGTGTCCTTCCGGCGGGCGAGGCGGTCGACGGTCCCCTGGACGCTGTCGTAGTCGTCGCCGATTAGCTCGCGGACGACGACATCGTGGCCCACCCCCTCGAACGCGTCCGCGACGTAGTCGCCGGCCGGGTCCTCCTCCGCGGTGCGCGACGAGGACACCGTGACGACCGCGGCCGCGACCGAGTCGACGTCGTGGTGATGGTGATCGGAGTCCGCGTCGTGGCCGTGCTGGTGTCCGTGGTCGTGAGAGTCGTGGTCGTGGGAGTCGTGGTCGTCGCGGGCGTGGTCGTCGCGGGCGTGGTCGGCAGAACCCTCGTCGCGTTCGCGGTGGTCGGAGCCTTCGTCGTGGCCGTGGTCGTCGCTCATGGCTCCGCGTTCGTCGTCCTCGTCAAAACACCTCCCGGTCTCCTCAGGGCCAGTCGTCGCGCGTCTGCTCTTCGGGTGCCTCGTCCGTCGCCTCGCCGGTCGCGAGCGTCCAGCCCGCTGCCTCGGCGGCGTCCTCGACGTGGAGGAACTCCCAGCCGGTCGCCTCGGCGACCGCCTCGTCCTCGTCGTCGACCCCAACGAAGACGTGCCGGTCAGTGTCGAACTGCCTGCTGATGTTCTCTAAGCTCTCCTCGACGCCACGCGGTCCGGAGAAGAAGTCCTGCCGCACGCGGTGTTTCCGCGTGAAGTTCGTAACGACGTAGGTTGGCTTCTCGCTGACGACCCCGACGTACTCGGTCCACTGTCGGGCGTTGTTGAACACCGCGTTGGGGTCCGCGAGCGCTTTCAGCGCCTTCAACTCGAACGCCAGCGTCATGTCTGTGGATCCGCCGCTGTCCATGGCTCCGCTAGCTTCCCACCGGCGAAAACAACTTCGCTTCCGCCCGGACCCCCCGACCGCGCTCACCGCGACCGGATCGCGCTCACCGCGACCGGACTCGGTAGTAGTCGGTGAACTTCACCACGTCGCCGTCGTCGAGGTCTCCGGTCTCCGGCGCCGTCCACGGCTTGCCCGCTAACTCCCGGACGACGCCTTGTTCCTCCTCGTCCAGCTCGTCGTAGTGGCGCACCCGTGCGTCGGCCGGGACCCGACCGGTTCGGCGGAGCCGTACTCGTCGCCCGGTCTCTCTTAGTGGCACGTGGTACCGTATAACACGATTAATGATAAGCGTTTCGCGGCGCTCGGCGGCGTGACGAGCGTCGCCACGACGCGAACGCGACGTCGGCGCCTCAGTTGTCGGAGACTCGGTCGCCCGCTCGGGGGAGCGTGACCGTGACCGCCGTGCCGCGGGGCTCCGCGTCCGCGACCGCGGCCGAGCCGCCCGACTGTTGAACGACCCAGTAGACGAGCCAGAGGCCGAGCCCGCTGCCGTGGTACAGCGCGTCGACCGCGGTGCCGTCGACGAGCACGTCTCTGTTCATTCCGGTCAGCCCCGGCCCGTCGTCCTCGACCCGCATCTCGACCGCGTCGGGGTGGACCTCGACCGACACGGCGACCGTCGGTCGGTCCCGATCGTGGTGAACGACGGCGTTCCGGATGAGCTCGTCCACCGCCCGGGAGAGCCACGTCGTCGCGGACGCGGTCGCGACCCCGTCGTCCGGCACCGAGACGTCGAGCGTCGCGCTCGGGAACTCGTCGGCCGCCGCGGCGGCCACCTGTCTGACGACGCGACCGACGTCGACGGGCTCCGTCTCCGCCGCGTTGCTCAGTATCTCGGTGATGTGGTGGGCCTTCTCGCTCGTCTCCAGAAGATCGTCGGCCCGCGCGACGATGTACTCCGCGGCGGCGGCCGGCTCGGTCTCGTCCGCCGCGATCTGTTCCGCCCGGCCGCGGACGACGGTCAGCGCGTTCCGGAGGTTGTGCTGGAGGACGCGGTCGACGACCCGGAGCTGCCGCGCGCGGTTCTCGCTGTCGGTCACGTCTCGAAGCACGCCGACGACACCGGCTGGCGCCTCCCCGTCGGGGCTGTCGAGCGGGTAGTACCGGACGTCGAACGTCCGCTTCCCGCGGGTGGGGTGGGTCCGCGTCGTCCGGTACTCCACCCACTCCCCGCGAAGCGCCCGCTCCACCTGTCGGTCGACGTCGTCGTACCCCCCCTCCGGGACGACGTCGGCGAGCGTCAGGTCGGTCACGTCGCCGTCGCCCAGCCCGTGGTACTCGCGGTACTGCGGGTTCGCGAACAGCAGCCGCCCGTCGCGGTCGACCGCGGCGATGAGGTCCGTCGCGCCGTTTATCGCGCGCTTGTACCGCTCCAACTCCCGTTCGCGAACCTTCCGGTCGGAGACGTTGCGGCAGATGGCGAAGGTCCCGGCCAGCTCGCCGTCTGCGTCGTAGTAGGGGTACCGCTGCGTGCTGAACGTCGCCTCGCGCTCGCTCTCGGGAAACGTCGGCGATATCTCGTACTCGCTCATCTCCTCGGCCTCAAGCACCTCTCGCCGCCGCCCGTCGATCTCGGCCGCCGTCTCCGGGTCCATGAACGCGAACTCGTCGGTGCCGTACAGCGTTTCGCGGTCGATCCCGGCGAACTCGCTCACGGCCTCGTTCAGCAGCTCGAACTCCCCGTCGCGGTTCTGGAGGAGGACCGGGTCGTCGAGCCGCTCGACGATGTCCCGGTACTGTTTCAGCTGTCCCATCGCCGCCTTCCGCTCCGTGACGTCCGTCTGGATCGCGACGAACCGGGACACCTCGCCGTCGTCGTCGATGACGGGCGCGATGGTCTGATGGGCGTGGTACGGCTCGCCGTCCCGTCGGCGGTCGATTATCTCCTCTTCCCACACCTGACCGTCCAGCAGCGTCGACCACAGCCCGTCGTAGTACTCATCGGGCATCTCGCCGGAGTTGAGGATCGCCGGCGTCTCGCCGAGGACCTCCTCCGGCTCGTAGCCGGTGTGGTCCGTAAACGCCGGGTTGACGTACTCGATCGTCCCGTCGGTGTCGGTGACGTAGATGGCGTGGCCGGCGTGTTCGATGAGGTTCCGGAACGTCTCGGTCACCGTTCCGCCCACCTCCTCGACGCCGTCCCGAAAGACCCCCGTGTAGACGGCGTCGGAGTCGCCCGTCGCCGCGTCGGGGACGCCGTCGCTTCCGTCGCCTCCGGGGTCGTCTCCGGCGGCGTGTTCGTGGAACCGGACGGAGAAGGTCACGGTGTGGCCGTCCGCGTGTCGGACCGGGACGGAGAAGCTCCCGCAGTCGCCGAGCTCCTCGGCCCGTGCGAGTCGTTCGCGGACCGACCGGGTGCGTTCGTCGGCCGGCTCGGAGGCGACGAAGGACGCGAGTTCGCGGCCGCGGAGGTCGGACGGATCGTACCCGAGGACTGCCTCGGTGGCCGGGTTCGCGTAGACAACGGTCCCCGTTCGGTCGACGGAGACGACCGGATCGGAACACCCCTCGACGAAGGAGGCGAAAAAGCCGACTGAGGGCCGTGACGATCCGGATGGCATATAAAAGAAGATGGCGCGTCCACGGTAAAAACCACCGGGAGCGTTCGCTCGCCGCGAAACCGCCGCCGCCGCCGTCGCGATCGGCAACCGCCGATACGGGGGCGGGGTCGGCGGGCTACTGCTCGGTCGGGGCCGCCAGATCGTCGACCGAGAAGCCGGGCTCCATGAGGCGGTCCGTCTGCCCGCTCACGTCGCGCCCCTCGCGCATCAGCTGTTTGAACGCGGACTGCGGCGAGAGGTCGCCGATGAGCACGCCGCCGACGACCTTCCCGTCCTTCAGCGCGACGCGGCGCCACTCGCCCTCGCCGGTGGTCGCCTCCACCGAGTCGTCGCCGAGCGTGGGGTGGCCAAAGGAGAGGAACGGGAAGTCGAAGTGGGTGATCGAGTACGAGGAGACCCACCGGAACTCCTCGCTGCCGTAGTCGACCATGTTGCGGGCCGCTACCGTCCCCTGCTCCTTGGCGGAGCCCCACGAGCCGTTCTTCGCGCGCTCGCCGAGGATGAGGTCGTTGAACGTCGTGATGTCGCCCGCGGCGAACACGTTGTCGACGTTCGTGCGCATGAACTCGTCGACGACGATGCCGTCGTCGAGCTCCAGCGGCGTCTCCTCGATGAGCTCGGTGTTGAAGTTCAGCCCGATGGCGACGCCCGCGAAGTCGCACTCGTAGCGCTCACCGTTCGGGTCGACCGCGGCCTCGACGTGGCCGTCGTCGTCGACCTCGAAGTGGTCGACCCCGGAGCCGAAGACGGGTTCGACGCCGCGCTCGCGCATCGCCTCGTGCATGATCTCGGCGCCCTCCTCCGAGAGCGCGTAGCGCCACCAGTTATCGCCCCGCATCAGGTACTTGGCCTCGACGCCTTGCGCGCCGCAGATGGCCGCGAAGTCGATTCCGAGCAGGCCAGCGCCGACGATGACGCCCTTCTCCGCGCCCTCGACGCTCTCTTTGATCCGGCGGGCGTCTTGGAACGTCCAGAAGTGGTGGATCCCGTCGGCGTCCGCGTTCTCGACCGGGAGCTGCTGGGGCGTGCCGCCGATCGCGAGCAGGAGGCTATCGTACTCGAACGTCTCGCCCTCGTGGGTGTGGACCGCGTCGTTCTCGACGTCGATGTCGACGACGACGGTGTTGAGCCGGAGGTCGACGTCGTGCTCGTCGTACCAGTCCTCCTGGTGGATCGAGATCGGCGCCTCGGGGAGCTTCCCCTTCGCGTACTCTTTGATCAGAATCCGGTTGTAGAGGGACTCACCCTCGTCCGTGAGAACCGTGATCTCGGCGTCGGGCGCTTCCTCGCGGAGCGTCTCGGCCGCCGAGGCGCCCGCGATACCGTCACCGACGATCACGTACGAATCGCTCATGGGCGGGCGTTCGGATTCATGGTTAATGTGGGTTGTCATCCGCGCCCGGGGGCGTGCGACGAGTACGCACGACCGTCGAAAACGCGGAACTGAGGAGCTCTCTCGGGGGATCGACTGACGCCCCACAGCGTCGGGGGCGTCGGTCAGCGTACCGCGCCGGCGATTAGTAATCTTCGCCAGCGATCAGTAACTTGTGCCGGCGATCAGTGATCTGCGCCGGCCGGCTCCGCGGGGAAGTCCTTCTCGCCGGCCTCGATCGCGACGTCGAGCCAGTTCTCCGTCGGGACGAGCGGGCACTCGTACGCGTGGTTGTACGCGCAGGTCGGGTTGTACGCTAGGTTGAAGTCCACCATCCACTCGCCGTCGACGCGGTCGCGGTCGGGCTCCAAATCGAGGTACCGACCCGCGCCGTACGTCGCCTCACCGCTGGTCGCGTCGCGGAACGGCACCCAGAAGCGGTCCGCGCCGTCGGCCGGTCGGTACGCCTGAAGCGTCGCCGCCTCGCCGTCGACCTCGAAGCGGAACTCCCCCCACCGGCGGTAGGTCTGCTCGCCCTCAGCGGTCGTCTCGACGGTGACAGTCTCCTTCTCGTCGTGTTCGTGAAGCGGCAGCTCGAACCGGAACGCCGGGTCGGGATCGAAGTACGCCAGTCCGGGAAACGCGTCGCCGCGCATCGAGACCGGCAGCGGCGACCGCGCCGAGTCGCGGAACTGCTGGATCTTCGCCCGTCGCTGTGCCTCCACCTGCGCCGCCCAGTTGTCGTCGCCCTCGCTCGTTACCATGTCTGTCGCAATATTGTTCTCTGAGCGCAATAACAGTTCCGCGGCGGGGTCTGCCGCACACACGATCACCTCGCGCGAATCGAGGCGAGAGTCCACGTGCGAATTCATGCCCGAATCCACACACGAATCCGCGGCAAAATCCACGCGCCGCCCGCTCGCAGCAGGAGTGACCCCGAGGGCTCGGCTCCGACGCCACAGATTCAAGAGCGTCCCGGCCCAACGAGGCGTATGAAAATCCGGCAGAACATCCGCCACTGGGCCGCCAAGAAGGCGTTGACCACGCCGGTCGTCGGCGACGTCGCCAACGACAAACTCGTCGATCTCCACACGAGCATCTTCCTCAACAAGGCCGACGAGGAGCGCCGCGAGGAGCGCCGCGACCACCTCGACAGCTTCTTCGACGCGACGATGGACACGTACGTCGCCGCGCTGGAGGCCGGGTTCCCGGAGGCCGAGGCCCGTGAGATCACTCACGTTCAGGCGAACTTCGACTTCTTCAACCACGGCTGGACGGAGATGATGGAGATCCCGGGCGACGAGCTGGAGGCCCACTACCGCCGGTACGAGTCCTTCTTCGGCGACCACGGGATCACGATCGACGACCCGCTGGGCGAGTTCCGCCCGCCCGCGGGCGTCGTTGAGGCGCCCGAGACGCCCGAGAGGCTCGACGAGCCCGAGTACGAGAACGCACTGGCCGGCTTCGCCGACGACGTGTACGTCGAGACCGACGACGGGGAGACGGTCGTCGGCGGCGACACAGAGGAGCCGGACGAGGTCGACGCCGCGACCGCGCCCGGGCTCGACGAGGACGAGGCGAGCGCCTGAACGGCTCGAATTTACGGCTCTCTTTCGTTCTCTTCTGACGCCGGTTCCGCGTGACGCAGGGGTCGCGTCCGGCCGCCGCCCACGTTTATAATCCACCGGTGACACGGGGGCGTATGAACCGCGGGCAATCGTTCCTCCTGCTTCTCATGGGGTCGGTCGCCCTGCTGACCCTCTTCGTCATCCTGCCGTTCGTCGAGTACGTGATCGCCTCGGCCATCCTCGCGTTCGTTCTCTACCCCTTCCACCGGCGGCTCGCCCGTTGGCTCCGCAGGCGGGTTTCGAAGCGGTTCGGCCAGATGCTCTCGGCGCTGATCCTCATCCTCTCGGCCATCGTCGCCGTCATCCTCCCACTCGCGTACATCACGTGGGTGTTCGTCCGCGACCTCACCGCCATCGCGGCGGGCGAGTCCTCCGTCGATGTCGCGGCGATTGAAGCGGAGATCGCCGCGTACACGGGCCAGGATCCGGAGATAGGCGACGCGCTCCAGACGATCGGCGAGCTCCTCGTCCAGACGCTGTTCGGCGGCCTGAGCGGCGTGCTCACCACGACGATTCGTGCGTCCGTCGGCCTCTCGCTCGCCCTGTTCCTCGTCTACTACACCCTCATCGACGGCCCGGCTTTCGTGGAGTGGATCCGGGACACGAGCCCGCTTCCGCCCGACGTCACCGCCGACCTCGTCGACCGCGTCGACGTGATGACCCGCGGCGTCGTCATCGGTCACATCTCCGTCGCGCTGCTCCAGGCGCTGGTCGCCGGACTCGGCCTGTGGGCGGCCGGGATCCCGAACGTGGTGTTCTGGACGTTCGTGATGGCGGTGTTGGCGCTGCTGCCGCTCATCGGGGCCTTCTTCGTGTGGGGGCCGGCGGCCGCCTACCTCGTGATCGTCGATCAGGTGACCGCCGGGGTCTTCCTCGCCGTCTACGGCGTCGCGGTGATCGCGATGGTCGACAACTACGCCCGGCCGCTCGTCATCGACCAGCAGGCGCACCTCAACCCGGCGATCATCCTCCTCGGCGTGTTCGGCGGCATCTACTCGGTCGGGTTCACCGGCCTCTTCGTCGGTCCTATCGTGATCGGCGTGCTCGCGGCCACATTGGAGACGTTCCGCGAGGACTACGACGCTATCTGAGCCGGATTTATGCCCGTTCCCCGCGAACGTCACCCATGGCTACGACCGCGACCTCTCGACTCCCGAACCGGCGCGACGCCCTCCTCATCGCCGCCGCGGCGGTCGCCGTCAACCTGATCGGCGCGCTCGGCGTCCCCTTCACGACCACCCAGAGCGCGTGGTTCACGGCGCTGGAACTGCCGGCGTTCTACCCGCCGGGCTGGGCGTTCGGCGTCGTCTGGCCGATACTGTACGCGCTGTGCGGCGCCGCGGCCGCGCTCGTCTACCTCGCCGGGCGCGACGGTGCGGCGTCGGGGGGGCGCGTCCGGACCGCGCTCGGGCTGTTCGGCGTCCAGCTCGCCGTCAACGTGGCGTGGTCGCCGGTCTTCTGGGGGCTCGAACGCGCCGACCTCGGGCTCGTCGTCCTCGCCGTCCTTCTCCCCCTGGTCGTCGCGACGGTCTGGGCCTTCGACCGCGTCGACCGCCGCGCGGCGGCGCTGCTCCTCCCCTACCTCGCGTGGGTATCCTTCGCGACCGCGCTCAACTACGCGATCTGGACGCTCAACTAACGTTCCCTCGCGGAGTCTATCCCTCCTTCCACCTGCGGCGGCCCGCGCTCCAACCGCTCGGCGACGAACCGACGCTCGGCCCGGCTCAGCTCCCCGTCCGTCTCGCGGAACGCCGCTATCCCCTCGCGGTAGCGCTCGGGTTCGACGTCCGCGGGCGACCCAGCCGGGCGCTCCAGTTCCAGTTCGGCGATTCCAGTGCGCTCGCCGGTGTACGCGAAGCCGCACTTGTGGCACGCCTCGTACGCGAACGGGTTGTTGACGGCGATCCGCACTCGGTCGAACCCGGCGACCGCGAGGTCGGCGACGGTCTCGTCGATCAGCCGCGGGCCGATCCCCTCGCCGCGCCGCGCGACGTGGACCGTGACGTACCGCAGCCGACAGCGGGCCGGGTCGGTCCGGTCGGGCGAGAAGGAGACGGCCGCGATCACGTCCTCGTCGAACGTCGCTGGATCGACCGTGTCGGGCAGCGGTTCGTCGGGTTCCCAATCGGGAGCGGCCGGGCGTCCGTCCGGCGTCCGGATCACCGACTTGCCCGGCGCGCCGACGACGAACTTCCCGGCGTACGCGAACGCCCGGTAGTCGAGGCGGAGGGTCTCCCCCTCGCCGGGCGGGCACACGAGGGCGTACTCCATGGGCGCCGTACGGCGGCGAGAGCGTAAATAGGGCGGTGGCTCTTTGTCCCTCGCCGCGTTCGTTTCTGTCATGTACGGACTCGGCGACGTCGGCTTCTTCGACCGGGTGGCCCCGCTGTACGACCTCGCGATGCCGCCGGCCGACGGCGAGGCGCTCGCTGCGGGGCTCAACCACGCCGCGCGGCCGATCGAGCGCCTCCTCGACGTCGGCGGCGGGTCGGGCCGCGCGGCCGCCGCGCTGACCGGCCCCGATATCACGGTCTTCGACGCATCGCTCGGGATGCTCTCGCAGGCGCGCCGCGTCCGCGGGCTCTCCGGCGTCGCCGGCGACGCGGGACGCCTCCCGTTCCGCGACGCGAGCGTCGACGCGGTCACGGTCGTCGACGCGTTCCAC